>JAGCBE010000118.1 GCA_017652345.1 Methanobrevibacter sp. | reverse complement strand
TAACAGCTATTGAAGTCATTGGTGTATTCATTCTATTTAAGAACTTCAATAAGTTCAACCTTGGATTCCTAACAAATGAGAAATCATATCTTTATAGGTTATTTGTTGATAAGGATAGCATTTTCAAGAAGTTTGCATTTACATTAGCAAGATACAGCTATGGAATTTACCTTATTCATACAGCAATACTCTCCATTTTGTATAGGTCTATAAGCATTAGTCACTTTAGCTATACAAGCTATTTCATGACTTTATTCATTTTGGATGTTATTATTTCAGTTCTTGTGATGAGCATACTCTCAAGGGTTCCTCACGTTAAGGATTGGATTGGAGCAAAATAATCATTTTAGAGTAATTTTAAAAAGCAATTTAAAAAGATAAAATGCTCAATTCTTAAAAAGAAAAAGTTTATATAATAAGTAAATATAAAATAGTAATGTTGTATTTTATACACAAGTTTTATTACTTTTTTTAATTTCAAGTCGGGATGGCCCAGCCTGGTACGGCGTCGGACTGCTAATCCGATGATCAATAGATCACCGGGGTTCAAATCCCCGTCCCGGCGCTTTTTTAAACTTATTTTATTTCAGTACTTATTTATTCAGTTATTTTTTATCAATTATTTTTTCATAGCTATTTTTAGGTAATTCTTTTTAAAAAAATAAGAGTTTTAATTAATTATTTCCTAATGGATTCAATAATTAATTAAAACTAAATAATCAATGGATTAATGAATTGTTTAAAAGCTTATGGAACTGAATTGCCCATATAGCTTATAGTTTTTTGTATTCCAATTTCTGATTTTTCCCAAAGTGTTTCTTGGGCTTGTTGTATCTGCAACCACCCACTTTTTGTTTATATACAATTGAGTCCAAATATGGCCTGAAACATATCCACTGGTAAACTTGCAATCTCCTCCCTTGACATATCTTGCAGGAATTCCGGAAGCTCTTGACAAAGCAATCAATAAATGGCTTTGGTCAACACAATTGCCTTTTTTTGCCTTGAGAGTCTTTACAGCCCCTCTTAGGGTGTTTCGATATTTTTTGTAGTGAATATTGTCTCTAACCCAATTGAATAGCTTTTTGCCTTTTTCATAATCTGATTTGAGCTTGGAAGTAAGTGTCTTTGCTAAATCTTGGATTTCCTTATTCTTCACTTGGCAGTTTTTAGTGCTTGCAAGGTATTTCCTTAAAGCCTCACTGATTGAACTCTTGCTTGAACTCACTTTCTTTGTTGCAGTCTTTGAAACGCTTGCTTTTGTTTGGTTCGTTTTCTTTGTGCTTGCAGTGGTTTTCTTAGTGGTTGCCTTTGTTGCTTTTGTTGTATTTTTAGTGGAAACCTTTACATTCACTGTTGATTTTCCATTAATATCCACATTGATTTTGCTGGTATTTAACTTAAGATTAGCTTCATCGGATTTAGTTAAATCCACTTTGTATTTGCTAGGATCTAGTTTATCTAAAATATTATTCAATATGCTATGGATATTGTTCAGTGTCATTTCAACTAAGCTGCCGTCTTTAACAGAATTATCCTCATTTTTAGAGGATGAATCTGTAGTGTTCTTTGTTTTATTTGTTGTTTTGGCAGGGGAAGCTGTGGTTTTATTTGCTGCTTTGCTTGCATTGGTTTTTACAGCATTGGCTTTAGTTTTATTTGCGGTTTTATTGCTTGATTTTGCACTTGAATTTACTGTGGATTTGGCATTGCTCTTCTTGATTTTAGAATTGATCTTATCCAAATCCAAGTCATCAAGCTTTATTGAATTAGGCAATCTGTTGTTTTTATTGAAGAAATCCAGGCATTTGCTGTATGAAAGAATCAATTGGTTATAGGGAATATTTCCTTTAGATGATGAAACCCAATTCGGAGCCCTTCTGTTCTTGTCGATAAATTTTCTTGTTTTGCCGGCTATCTTAACATACTCTGTCTTATTCAAGGTCCCTTTAACTGATTTGGAATTTTTATTGCTGTATTTCTTAACCAAATTCCTATTTATCACAATCTTTGAATTGGAGTTGTTTTCAACTGCCTTTGTCATCAGATACAAGTATTCTGTATTTGAATAGTTCTTATTGCTGATTTTAACTTTAGGGAATTTCCCATTCTTTTCCACATAGTTAATAAAGCTTGTAGATGTTTTTGCCAATGTTTTCTTGTTCACTGTTGTTGTATTTGCTTTTGCTTTAGTTGTGCTTGTCTTATTAGTACTTGTCTTAGTAGTGCTTGTCTTCTTTGTTGAATTTGTCTTCGCCTTAGAGGTAGTATTTAATGTAGCTGCTTTATTGCTTGAAGAATCGGATTTAAGGATTTTGTTCTCAAAGTCATCAGAATTATTCACGCTTTGTGCACTGATGCTGCTTAAGCTGAAAAACAGCACTACCAATAAAGCTAAAATAATCATTTTAGTTCTAATGCTAACACCTCATTTTTCTTTATTCTCCTCCTTTCATTTTCTAAACTATCTTTAAAATGCCTATTTTTTATTTTAAAGATTAGTTAATTCATATTTTGATTTTTTAATTTAAATATATTTTCTAATTGTGATTTTGTGCAAAATCACAGATTAGTTTCCATAAAAAAGCTTATATATTACTTATATTTTGATATAAATATTAAAATGAGACTAAAATTTATATTCTGGTTCTTAAATTGATTTAATTTCGTAGATTTTATTTCGTAAATTTCATATTAAAACTTAAGTAAAATCATAGTAAAATTTATTATATTTGTATAAACAAATTTTATATTGATTTTTAATAAAGAAAATATTTCACAAAGGACTAAAGCATGTTTAAGGAAAAGAATATAATTATAAAAAATCCACTAAAGGCAGATATACGTTTTGGATTGGTTTATCCAAACGTTTACAAGACTGCAATGAGTTCCTTAGGATACCAGATCATTTATAATTATATCAATGAAAGGGAGGATACATACTCTGAAAGAATCATTTATCCTTCTACAAGAAGTTTGGAAACCAACAGTCCATTGTCTGACTTTGATATCGTTTCATTTTCCCTTCAGTATGAACAGGACTATTTCCATGTATTGGAGATCTTGAGGGAAGCGGACATTCCACTTAGAAGGGAGGACAGGACATCTGATGATCCTTTAATCATTGCTGGAGGTCCTTGCGCAAGTGCAAATCCATTGCCTTTATCTGACTTTATAGACATTTTTGTTGTTGGGGAAGCTGAAGCTGTCCTTTATGACTTTTTGGACATGTACTCTTCATTAAATCTATCTAAAAGGAGGAGGAAGAGTAAAAATAATAATGGCAATAAAATCAATAACAATGGTCAAGGCATTGATGATGATAAAATGGACTTGTCTCCATTTTTAGACATCGAAGGATTATACATTTCTGAATTCAACAATGAAACTAATATAGTCCTATCAGAGGATATGGAAAGCATATATCACCTAACTTGCCCAATCGTTACTGAAACCGATGACAAGGATTTCATTCCTGCATTTTCCAATTCCATACTATTGAATGTTTCAAGGGCATGTACACGGGGATGCAGGTTCTGCATGTCAAGCTATATGTACAGGCCTCTTAGGGAAACCAATTTGGAGGATCTCTTTTCAATTGCAGAGGAAGCAAGAGAAAACACTGGCTTGAACAAGATTTCATTGATTGGTGCAGCTGTATCAGACTACTCCAGAATAAATGACTTGACAGAAGGATTGAAGGAAAGGGGATTTCAGGTATCAACCCCTTCAATGAGAATCGAATCCATCACAATGGAAACATTGGTTGCACTTAAGTCAAGTGGATTTAAGACATTGACAATAGCTCCAGAATCAATTTATTCCCTAAGGCGCAGAATCAATAAGGACATCAAGGACGAAGAAGTCCTAAGGGTCATAAGTGATGCTGTTGAACTTGGTTTTAATAT
>JAGCBE010000117.1 GCA_017652345.1 Methanobrevibacter sp. | reverse complement strand
TTGTTCAATGGGGTAATGTATCAAGTATTGAAAATATGCAATATACTTGTCAGCCATCATCATTAACAAGTATTCCATCTGCTTGGGGTAATTGGGCAAGTTTGACTTCTACAGTCGGTCTGTTTGCCAATTCTAGATTAAAAAACATTCCAAGTTCTTGGAGTGGATTAGAATCTGTACAAGATGCTAAGTATATGTTTGGTAATTGCCCTGTATTGTCTAGTATTCCTGAACAATGGTATGGATTAGATAGTGTTACTTCAACAAATGCTATGTTCTTGTATTGTTCCTCATTATCTTCTATACCTATGTATTGGTATGGATTATCATCTGCTCGAGATTGTTCTAATATGTTTAATGGTTGTAAAGCTTTAACAGCAATACCAGATTCATTCTATGGTTTAAATAATCTTATGAGTGCACAATATATGTTTGCACAATGTACAAGTCTTAAAAATATTACAAATGCATTGAATTATTTAATATCAAATTGTTCAAGACTACAAAGACTTGATTATATGTTTGCTGGAGCTAATTTATCTGGAACTAATGTTTCTGCTTTTATAGATGCTTGTGAAAGTCATCCATATTTAAAAAGAACAACTGCACATCAAGCTTGTTTTAAAGATACTCATGTAAACAATTATAACCAATTAAAGATTGATTTTCCAACATACTTTGAAGATTAGTAAACAAAAATTTACATAAAATAAGTTTAAAACTATTGACACTCGTCAATAGTTTTTCTATATTTAAACTTAGAATGAAAATTCAATTTGTCAAACAACTAACAACGAGGTAACAAATGAAGGCAATTGAAATCAAATTAACTAATCGTGAAGACGAAGAAAGTCAAATCATTGTTGTAAAGAAGATTGAGGGCATCACATTCGGTAAGAAACTTGATGTTCACGGTACTTGTACTGGAATACAGACGGTTGAAAAGTCTTGTTACACAATTTATTTGGATAGTGGCAAGTATGCAACTGTTAATGAAGAATACACCATCATTGATTGTGACACTGAAGAAAAGATTCCTTTCAGTGAACTGAAGAATTGGTTTAAGAAGCAAATCAAGGAACTTTAATCATGAAAATGACAAAACGCTTTGAAAAGAAGCTAAAGGCATTTGCAAAAAGACACAATCTAGAGACCAATTTTAGTTGGGACATTGGTTGGTTTGACTTTTTGTATGGTCATATTAAGCTTGGTTCAATCCGTTTTGTCGGTTATAATTTGTGCGTAGATAAGCCAAATCTAAGATACAATATCTATTGTGCATCAATGTACACAAGAATTTGTTATGAAGGTACACATATTCAGCCAAGTTATTGGGGTAATCATACTGTATCATCAAATCACACGAAGGGTGATATTTGGACACCGGAAGACGGTGATTTCATTGATTATATTTCTGAATTTGATTCAAAGTCTGATTCCATGACAAAATTTGACAATGAAACTGAAGAATCAATCATTGCATTTTTTGAAAGTTGTGTAACTCGTGTAATGAACGCAAAGACATTATTCAAAATGGAAGAAAAACTACAAGACATGAAAAGGGATTTTGGAGGATAGACTTATGAGTGTACCATTTATTATTTACTGTTCTGCGATGTTTGGGTTTGTTTTATTTTTTATTGGAATGGGTACAATAACTTTCATTCGTTTGAAGAAGCGTTCTAAAAAACATTTTCAAAAATGTGAAGAAAATTTTGCAATACTAAGACAGTTTGATAAAATGTTGAAAGAAGAACGAGATGCTCTTTTAACGATTGATGAAGGTATTATATTCAGTGAAGACAGGATTATAAGAGTTACTTATTGTAATCAAAATATAGTTATTGAAGCTAAGTATGATGACTGGGATTTTGGCGAACTTGGATATACTTATAAAAATTATATTACACAAAAGATTGAAAGATTCAAGACAATAGACGAGTTTAAGACATTTTACTATAATAATCGTAAAGCAATAATGGCTAGTATGAAACTTTATAAACTAAATGAGGATTTTGGATGAATCAATATTATGAAAAATATCATGAAATGGCAAAAGAATTTCATTTAGAATTTAATTACTCATATATTTGTACTTTACCAAATGTACATCCAGCGGATTTCGTAATGAAATTTGATAATATGAAAAAAGTAATCTGTGTTGCTGAGAAATTGGTGGATTGTGGTAAATATATCTGTTGTTATGGTTCATTGGAATTAAGACCTAAGATGGCTAGACAACAATTGGCTAAACTAATAGGTCAATATAAAGAAATATTGGTTAAACGAAAACTAAAAACTATTGAAAAGGATTTCAAATGAGTCAGATTAGACCAAAAGATTTTAAAAACTTGATTGAAAGTTATAAAGAACATTTCGTTCTAAACACCAATGAAAGAGATAGTTGGTGTTTGTACTTGAATACTCAAAAATATGGTGTTGAAGGAAAGAGTGTACAGTTAATGTCTTATACTCCAGCTAACGGTAATGTTGATTATGCCGACTTATACTATGGTATTCACAATGATACATTCAAGTATTCATCATTTTATCGTAATGTTACAACTAAAGATTTTAAAGTCATAGAAGACCATTTGATTAGATTAATTGCATTTCTCAATATGACAGTTCAAATGAAAGATGTGTATTCAAAAGAATTGAAAGAAGAATTGTCAAAAAAGAAAATCTTAGAAATTGAGGAGGACTTTGTATGATAAATTTAGAAAGATATAAAAAGATTTGTGAAAGCTATGGTCTAATTAAAAGTGAATTAAGTCATTCGTATTATTTAGGTCAAATTGACCTATCTGTTTACCAAGTTACTTCATTCCAAGGTGGTCTAGTTATTATATATCCTCTTTGCTATTACGATGCAAAAGAAGGCCGTATATTGACTGATTCAAATAGAATTGAGGCACACAATGAACAAGAATTAATAAACACTTTGGAAAAATTTAGGAAAAGTTACAAAATCTGTTTACAACAGAAAAAACATTATGAATTGAGTAAAGACTTTGTATAGAAAGTTTTACATAAAAATTGTTTACTAATTGGCAGAATTTTCTAATATTACTAATATGAATGTTACTGAAAAAGAAAAGCAAATAGTTGATGAAATGGTTAGTATAGCCAATAACAGTGGAATAAATGTTATTGAAATTGAGCCTTATAGCAATTATAGGTTAAAATACAATGCATTTGATTTGGGCTATATTTCTGTTATACAGCCGTATAATAGTGTTGCTAATTCTGCTCATACCATTTATGCCAAAATAGATACTAGAGTAGAAATGAAAACTACCACGAAATTCTTGAAAACACAAATCAAGAATGAAGTCAATATAAAGACATCCTATGATAGGCGAATCTATTTTTATGAAAATGATATAAAGAGTAATAAGAACGAATTTAAACTCTTTAAAGAATATTGTGGATTAATGGTCAAACATTTAAAGACTGCCACAGTAAAGAAACGAAAGTTTGAACTTGATACGGAATTTGAACAATGATTGTATCTTTATCATACGAATATTTTATCAATGAATTGGTTAGTTACTGTTTAAGTATCGGTTACAAAAAATGTGAAAGTATGAATAGCTTTACAGAAACTAAGACTATTGATTTACGTTTGGAAACTGAATACGGATATCAAACTTATTTTAGATTTACTTTACCAAAACTTGGTAAAGCAACAATTAGATATTCTGACAGAACACAAAACTTTTATGAAATGATTTATTATAAGAAATATGAAGAATTGTATTTCCCAGATTTATACCATTTGAAAAGATTTGCTGAATTGAAAATTAAAGAACATAAAGAAACTATGATAGAACTTAAAAAACAGGAAATATCCAATGACTTCAAATGAAATTGTTGATAAATTGAAAATTTTGGCTGATGAGTTGAATCTTGAAGTTTCTGAATCAAATAATTCATTAAGTATGTACATTCATAATGAAGGATTTTGTGTACTTCATTTTGATAAATTGCGTACAGAAACATGGTTTGAAGTTAGAAATGAAATTCAAATAACAATGCATATATTCGGACCTACAATTTCTGTTGGGAAATTATTTCTTGTGAGTGATTTTGATGGTGCTAGTTTACTTGTTAGAACTTTTGTAATTGGATATAGAAATACACTTGAATCAGTTGAACGAATCAAAAAACAATATGTGATAGAACAAAAGAAAATGAATGTGGAAAAGGATTTTGAATGTTCGTAGTAGCTTTGATTATACTAATTCCATTTGGGATATTTTGTTCATTTGCTTTAATAATGTTAATTTGGTATTTGAACCAAAGGTCAAATTATAAGATTGCATTTGACCCAGTTTTTACTGATGATGAACTGGATGTAATTCACGATACAATTGAAAAACATACCTCCTTTGGTGAAATGCCTTTGTTCATGTATTCTAGAACGAAATTACCTAGAGAACTTCAAATGTTGTTTGCTTCAAAACCACTTGAAAGCAGATTGAAAGTCAAAAAAGTTCAACATTATTCAAATGATAATGGTATTACTGATTTTGAAGGGATTGTATATGAATTGTGGTATAAAGATGACCTAATCCATACATTTATAAGAATGAGTGACTTTATACAATCTGTTAGAACCAATGAAGACATTAAATTAAGTAAAAAAGAAGCTTTTATTAAAAAACGAAAAGCAGAAATAGAAAAGGATTTTGAAAATGACTAAAGAAGAATATGAAAAAATTTGTAAAAAATATTCTGAATTCATTTATACATCCGGTGATGGTACTGGTTATATTAGATGTGATGCTGTGTTAAAATATCCAAGAGGTCAATATCAAGTTTGTGCTTTAGTATGGGACTATGATACAGGAGAAACTACACCAACAGTTGCAAAAGTCTTTACAGAATGTTTTATCTTTGGTAAGGATGGAGTTTTAACCAAAAATCAACCCTGTTATAGAACGAAAGATAAAGATGAATTTGAAAAATGTCTTTTAATGTTTATTCAAAATTATAAGAAGATTTTAGTAGACATTAAAAAGAACCAAGTTGAAGAGGATTTCAAATGACTAGAGTAGAAGTAATATCCTATATTAAGCAAAAGAAAGACATTGAACACGAAATTTCAGGAATTTATAAACACACAAAATTATCGTGGGTTCATGAATCCGGATTGAATGTTTTTACAGCTATGTTCTTTGATAATTCAAGGGGTAAAGAAAATAACTTTATGGTTGTGTCTGGAGCTGGAGACCATTCAAGAAAATGTTCTGTTGGTAGACAAAGACAAAAAACATATAAACTTGGACAATTAACTCCTGAATTATTGGATGTGATTGTAGACGAAGTTCTTCCAAAAATGTATTGTGAAGTAGAAAAAGACATAAAATTATATAAAGAAAAGAACAAATTGAAAGAAATTGAGAAAGATTTTAAAAAGTAAACAAAAATTTACATAGAAATAAGTTTAAATCATTGACAGGTGTCAGTGATTTTTCTATATTTAAACTTAGAATGGAAATTCCATTTATCAAACAACTAACAACGAGGTAACAATATGAGAAAGAAATCTGAAACCGATTCCAAAGTAATCACCAAGGTTCCTGCTATTGCTGAAGTGTGTGAACTTATCGTAGATAATGACAATGTGGCAATTGTTAAGTTCCATAATGAAACGGAAGAAGATAAAATTAAGCTCCTTGCTATTGGTTGCTTTAATGGTACAGAAAATCTTTATTGTGTAACCAAGAGAAATTCTGTAAATGACAAGCAGTATGTGAAGTCCATTAACATCCACAACGAATCTTTCACATTTGATTATGGTGGAGGCAGCAATACTTGTGTTAGTAGTTCTACCATTCGTAGAAATAACCTGATTAAGGAATTTATGAAGTCGCGTGGTGTGCGAAATATTTAAAAAATTTTACATAAAAATAAGTTTAAATCATTGACAGATGCCAATGATTTTTCTATATTATAATCAAACCAACAACAAGAGGTAAACAATGACTCGTATTGAAATTCTTGAAACCGAAATCCGTAAACACCAGGAACTCTACTACAATCACCAGCCTGTAATTAGTGATGGTGAATTTGATGCATTGGTTGATGAACTCACCATGCTTGACCCTGATAACGAATTGCTTACCACGAAGATTGGTTCTGACCATACTGAAGGTTTCAAGAAGGTCAAACACAACATTAAAATGGGTAGCCAGAACAAGGCTAATACTGAACAGGAAATGAATGGCTGGATTACAACGATTGATAATTCTATGGTTCTTGCTGGTCACAAGATGGATGGTAATAGTGTTCGTCTTACCTATGTGAATGGTGAACTTGTTCAGGCTGCTAGCCGTGGTGATGGTGACTATGGTGATGACATTACTGAAAATGTTAAGAAGATGAATTTTGTTCCTCTCAAATTGAATACCAATTACACAGGTGATGTTCGTGGTGAAGTTCTTCTTTCTCGTAAAAACAAGGAAAAGTATTTCCCTGAATTTAAGAATTGCCGCAATGGTGCTAGTGGCATTATGAAGCATCTTGATGGTTCTGGTTGTGAATATCTTGATGTGGTTTGCTATGATGCTCAGTATCTTTCTCCCGATGAAGAATTTGGTACTCAGCAAAATCTGATTTCGTTCCTTGAATCTAATGGATTTAAGGTTGCTGAATATCGTTTCTTCAAGGACCTTACTGGTAAGTCTGCAATGGAATACCTCAATAGTGTGTTTGATGATTTTGACAATCTTGAATACGATATTGACGGAATTGTTTGGAAGCAAAATCGCATTGATATGAAGGATATGCAAAATGAACGCCCCAAGACCAACATTGCATTGAAGCCGGCGAAGGTTTACAAGGAAACGATTTTGGAAAACATTGAATGGCAGGTCCGAAACGGAACACTCACTCCTGTTGCCCATTTTTCAAAAATTGATTTGCAAGGGGCAACCATTTCTAAAGCTTCTCTTTGTAATGTTAAGATGTTGGAAACTATGGGACTTGAGATTGGTCATAAAATTTTGGTCTGTAGATGTGGTATGATTATCCCTAAAATTGTTAAAGATGTAACAACCGGTAAATATGCTCCTGAATATGAACAATAGCCATAGGGGTTAAAGTTCCATTTATTATAAATAATATATGAATTACAGAAGAATTTATATACAATTAGTAAACAGAGCAATAAAAGAAAACAGACAGAAACATAATGGAATATATTATGAAAAACATCATATATTCCCTAAATCTATATATCCACAGTATACAAATAATAAACATAATTTTGTATTATTAACTGCTAGAGAACATTTTATAGCACATCTTTTATGCTATAAAATATGGCCTTGCAAAGAAATGGCCTGTGCTATGTGGTGTTTTTTATCATTAAATACAAATAATAGAAATTTTAAAGTTTCTTCAAAAGTATATGAACAAATTAGAAATGAATTTAATACTTCAGTTTTTACAGAAGAAAGAAGAAAATTACACTCTGAGAGTTTAAAAACTGTGTGGAAAAATAGAACTGAAGAAGAAAGAAAAGAAATTGGCGAAAAATTAAGTAAAACTTTTAATAGACCTGATATAAAACACAAAAAATCTATTGCAACATCAAATGCTTTAAAAAATAATAACGATTATTATAATAAATGTTGCGAAACATTAAGAAAAAATATACAAGAAAATAAAGATAAACCTGAATGGCGAGAGAAAATTAGACAAACTAATTTAAAGACTTGGTCAGATCCGAAAAAGATAGAAGAGCAAAGAAAACTGTCGCAACAAAAATATAAGGAGAAAGTTTCTGCTGGTTGGAATCCTTGGGAAAATCGTTATAAACCTATTAGATGTATTAATAATGGAATGGAATTTAAAACTATTGAAGAAGCAAAGAAGTGGGCAGTGCAAGCGTCAAAAATCGTTGAAGTTTTACATGGACATCGTGAAACTGCAGGTAAAGATCCAATTACTGGAGAAAAATTAAAATGGGAATATGTTAATAAAAATTAACTAAAGTATTATTAACAGTTTTATAATAATTTTCTATTTTATTACTTAAATAGCAAGTATGCCGAAGGCTATGAATTTTAATTTGGAGGTAACAATGGCAAAAATTACAAGAACAATTTGCGATGGTTCTAATACAAATCAGTGGGGACCGACTGTTACAATCAATTCTATTGAAGAAGGAATTGGAGTAATTGAAACAGACCTCAAGACGCTAATGGAAATGAATAGTTTTCATGAACCATTTGATTTAAAATTCAATAAAACAAATGCAACCTATTCATTTTCTAGATTTGGTAAAAATTATACAATCACTTGGAATGTAATCTAAGAACTAATGAATTATAAAAAACAAAAATTCGTATTTGATAATTTACTTTGTCCAAATAACTGGTTGGATTTGGCGGACAAAGATGAAATTGACAAGTGGTTTACTCAACTTGCCAAATATACAAATATGAATTATGACCCTGAAACAGGTAACAATTGGGCTAGAGTTAGATATGAAATTGCAACCATTGATGCTGATAGATATTTAAAGATTACTTTATGGTTCAATGCTAGAGAATGTAAATTCCATTTTGAATGTGAAAATTATAGGGGATTTTTAAACCAAAATGACTTTATGGAAAAATTCAAAACTTATACTCACATATATGATACCCAATGGTATATAATGGGTGCAACATTTGGTGATATAGTTCGTGAACTTAATAGTATCATAAAAATTTTTAAACTTCAAGAATCAGAAATGAAGAAAAACGAATTAGAAAAGGACTTCGTATGATTATTTACCCAGGTTCATTTAATCCATTCCATTCTGGTCATTTAGACATAGCTCTAAGGGCAGCAAATCTGTTTGGTGGTGTTACATTGCTTGTCGCAGATAATCCCAGCAAACAATATCAGCTTTCAAGTACTGCTAGGAAAGTAATGATTCAAACAATTATTACTGAAATGGGATTGGATAGCGAAGTTTATAAGGTGGAAATTCTACCAAAAGACAAAATGCTTGCTGACTATTGTAAAGAAAATCTTTCATTCAAAATCGTTAAAGGACTTCGCAATGGTTCTGATTTGGAAAGTGAAATGTCACAAGAATGGTATACTCATAAAATTGATTCGTGTATCAAAACAGTCTATTTGACCACGAACCAAGATAAGATGTATTTGTCTTCATCAAGTATTAGAAGTCTAACTAGAATGACTGAAAAGGAATTTATTAACTACATGATGAAGATTAATAAGTTTGAAGGTTTGACTGATAGCGAAAATGAATTTTATTTTAAATTGATTTATAAGAAATATAAGGAAATGTAAATTAATTTTAACTAAAAGTTTATTGACAAACTTAGATTAAGTTTATATATTGTACATACAAACAATTAAAAAAGGCGGTAACATTATGGCACAAGAAGGAACAATTGAACAGAAGGACTTCATTTATAAGTTCGCAAAGAACTATGAATACTACTATCCTGAACCGAAGGACAATATGCGAGCTGAAGATTGTTGGAAGCGACCTAATCCGGTAATCGCTGCAACTGCACAGCTGAAACGAATCAAGGATGTGGATAAGTTCTATCGTAGATTGAAGGCATTCTTGCAGCATGGTTTGAAGATTCAGACTTTGGTTGATACTGCATTTGAACGAATGGAATGTGAAGAATGCCGGCAGTGGCTTAGTGCTGCAGTCCAGGTCTATGCAGGAACCGATAGTCCTGAAATTAAGGACAAGAAGATTACGAAGTTGGCAACAATGCTTACAATGTAAGGAGTTAATTATGGTTAAAATTTGGAAGACATATCTCAACGGTAATTTAACTAAGTTGAATGGTGAAACAACCAATAAGATTTGTATTGGAATCTATCCTAATATGACAATTGAACAAGCTAATGTCATTGTGGAAAATTTCAAGAAGAATCCGGAACCAAATTACGAATATAGTATAGAAACAGATGCAAATTGATTATAAACAAATGACTGAATTCATTGACTATGCAATCAAGTTAGGTTGCACAGTCACTCATTTTGGTAAAAATACAAATCAAATTACATTTGACAATAGCTATCTATTTGAAAATGATAATACTTTAAATAATTATCGTTTAGGTTTTTATAAATTAAAAACAGATGAAGTTCTTTGGTGGGAACAACGTTATACAGTAGATTATAGGTATTTTAATAATAATACATTTGACCTTGAATATATGAAACAACATATTAAGGAAATTGTTGATTCCATTAAGATATCAAAGAGAATGTATGAAATTGAACGAAAGAAAAAAGAAATCAGTGAAGATTTTATTGAAGACAAATTTCAATTAGGGGAAGATTAATGTCATATCCGAAAGCTATGATAGATTATGTAGAATGGCAACCACAGCCACCACAACCTAAAGAACATTCAGAAATTGTATCAATCTTCAGTAGAGATTATTACGATGATATTAAAACTAAGTTGGGATTAAACTCTTTAAATTATAATTGGTTCAATAATATTCTAATGAACCAAAAACATACCAATATTAGGTTTGAACTCAAATTAAAACAATTGGGTGAAAAATTTAAACCATTTGAAAATCTAATTTCGCCTGAAAATTATCTATTGTCTGCAACAATTACTGTACCATCAGATGATTTGGATTTTAAACAAGCGGAAGTAATGAATATTGAATATTGGACAGTAGATTCAAGAGACTATAATCCATATAGCTTCATTCAAGTGTTCAATGATTATACAATGAATAAGAATGGTTTTAATAAACATTATCTCACAAGAGCACATTTCAAACACACTGAAGTTAAGATCATACCTTTTGGTCAAATGATTGAAGTATTGAGTGATAAACTTAATGAAATCCATAGAAGTTTTAACTGTCTAATTGAAACATTTGAAGACCCTGTTTTATTGACATATAAAGAACAGATGAACGAACTTTCAAGAAAAAGAGAAGAATTGGAAAAAGAAGAAGAAAAAATTAGACAAAAATTTAAAGACTATGGGCTTAAAAAATTGTCTATGTTATCTGATTTCGGTGTTTAAATGTAAACTTATTTTTACCAATTATTAACAAATATCCATTGACAGAATGGATGTTTTTTTCTATATTATACTTAGAAACTAACCAATGAGGTATCAAATGAACATTATCCAAACTCTCGCCACTTCCCACAAATGGAATCTTCCCACCGTATGCCCTGTATGTGGTGGTGAATTGCGACTTTCTGACAACCATTGTCAGTTGAAATGTGTGAATGAATATTGTAAGTCCAAAATGTCTGGACGAATTGGAAAGTGGACTAGCACCATTGAAGCTAAGGAATTTGGATTGAAGACCATTGAAACTTTGATTGATAATGGTGTGATTGATTCTATTTCTTCACTCTACACTATGGATTTGGATAAGATTGCTTCTATTGACCGAATGGGAAAGCGTTCTGCTGCAAAGATGAAGAAGGAACTTGATTCTCACAAGGAAATGACTTTGGCACAATTCATTGCTGGTTACAACATTGAAGGTGTTGGTGAACGAGTGATTGAAAACATTATCAATTCCAAGAAGTACAAGACCTTTAACGATTTCTTCGCCTATGCTGAATCACCCTTGCGTTTTGTGTGTGATGGTGTTGGTGATACAATCTCTAATAAACTTGCCCAGGGCTTGGAAGCACTGCGTGAGGATATGGAAAAGACACTAACATTCATTACCATTAAGAATCCTGTACCGAAGAAGGTTGTGACTGGTGGTGTTCTTGGTGGAAAATCGTTCTGTTTCACTGGTGCTGCATCTCGTCCTCGTAAGGAACTGTGGGCATTGGTTGAAAAGAATGGAGGTGTTATCCACGAATCTATCAAGAAGGACACTGATTACCTTGTTCTTGCTGATGTGAATAGCACTTCTAGTAAGGCAGTGAAGGCCCGCAAGCAGGGAACCAATCTTCTTTCCGAAGACGATTTTGTTAAAATGTGTGGTGTGTAATGAGCATTGATGAAAAATTTGATATGTTTATGAAGCTACATGCTTGGAAGAAAGAAATTCAACGAAAATATCCGAATAAGAAGTTAGAAGATATATTGAAGGAATGTTAATATGTTTTTTGAACCAAAAATTGTAAAAATGAAATTGAAGGAAGTAGTTGAAAACGAAACTGATATTAGACATGAAAAGTATTGTAATAATCTTAGATTATTCTTGGAAGAAATGTTATTGAAGACATATGGAATAAGACATTATATTTCTCTTTATAGAGATTATGGATATATTCATTTGTTTACTGACCACCAATATAAAAATTTAGATTATACTAATGCCTGGTGTAGATTTAAAATTGATGCAGCGAAAAAAGATAGAATAATCGTATTAAAAGAAGGTGGAAATATTTGGAGACCATTGCTTAATGAAAGTACATTGATGGATAGCATTACAAAGTATTGTAAAAATAAAACATCAAAACCATTAGGATATAGTAAAGAAGATTGTCTTGAAAGTATTGGAATTACATTAAATAAAGATTATTACATTACTAAGTTTGCTGATTTTAAACCTTGTCTTGATGAATTGATGGATATTAAACAAAGAATGGTATTGCCACAAATAAAGAGGTCTGAAGAATTTTATGAGTCTTTGTTTAGCATGGATGTAAAAACAAAATGCAGTGAATATAGAACACAAATCAGAGCATTGGAAAAAGCACTTAAAAACTATAAAAATAAAATCATCACATCGGCTTTAAAGAAAGCACAGATTGAAGATGATTTTGGAGGTAACGATGTATAACGAATATCAAATTGAACAACTTAGAGAAATCTCTCAAGAATTTAAAACTAGAACAAGAATTCTTAAATATCACCCATATATTGAAGACTGCAATAATGGTAAAGATTTTAAGATTAATTGTAATATGTTGGCTAAAGATATTGATTCGGAAATAATCAATAATTTTATCAACCTTACAGACGATAAGATTATATTGATTCGGGTTGGATTCCATTCTGAAGATTGTGGCAAAATTGTTAGATGTCATTCAGTAAGTTATAATCTTGCTAGTTTAGAAAAAATTGATTTCAACAGATGTTGGGATTATGCTGGTTATGACCGTATTAGACTATTCAAAGTTAGCAATTATAAAGAACAATGGATTAAGGGTAAAGACCTTAATTATGTTGAATCAGTTAATGCAGCAATCAATGCTATGGAAAACAATATCATTGAAGTTACAAAGTTCGTTAATGACCCTGGAATATTTGAAGCTCGTAAAAAATTTAACGAATTGCAAGAAGAAAGAGATAAAGCTTATCGTGAATATCTTAGAATAAGCGATGAAGTAAGCAATATGTATAAGAAACAGCAAGAACAATTTAAAAAACGAAAAACCATTTTAAACGATTTTTCAATGTAACTTATATTTTACAAAAGAACTATTGACAGCACCAAAATATAAGTATAAATTGAAAATTAGAACTTTAGAAAGGAGTGTCTTATGAGTAGTTTGATGGATATTAATATGTTTTTGAAACAGGCTGAAAAAACAAACTTGAAACTTTCTCCGAAAGAAGAATTTGGTTATTTTAAGATTATTCATTCGGATAAAGTAGAACAGAATATAAAAAACTTAGCAATGAACAAAATTATTCAAAACCATATTTTGTTTGTTGTTTCGTGTGCCAAAAAATATGCTTCAAAAACAGTAGCCATATCAGACCTTATTCAAGAAGGTGTCATTGGTATGAAAACCGCGGCACTCAAATACAATGAAGATGGTGATGTCAAATTTATGAGTTATGCTGTGTGGTACATTCTTCAGAGGATTCGTAAATTCATTGACTGTCATTCTAGTATTATCTACATTCCTGCCAACCAGAAACACGCAGCAAATAAAATTACTCACGAATTGAAAAAACAAAACAAAGCCATTACTGAACTTGGACTCACAAACGATGAAATTATGGAGTACAATATGGTCATTAATGCTGTCAATGTTGATTCATTGAATGTACCTGTACCTGGTTTGGAATCCGAAAAGGATATGATTGACACCCTTGAAGACGATTCAATGATGGAAAGAATTAAGGAAAAGGACTTTGCCAAACGAATCAAAATGTCAATTAAAGATTTGACGAAGAAGGAAAAGAAAGTATTCTTGAAGTTCTATGGATTGTGTGGACATGAACAGACGAAATTGGTAGATATTGCTGATGAAATGGGAGTCAAACATCAGAATCTAACTGCTATGAAGAAGAGCATTATGAGCAAAATTCGTAAGCAGAAAAAAATCATTTTTGAATTTTAAGGATTAAAATGTATAGTAGTTACAACTATGAACGATTAATTGAAGTTTTAAAAAATCTTACTTGGAATGGACAAAAAATTAAATACATCATTGATGATTTGGCTAATAAAATTAAAATTCCATTGAGTCAATTCAAAGAAATTTTAGATATTAATAAAGAATATAAAAACATTACTGGTCAGATTGATATTTATTATAGTACAGGTTATGCAATACAATTAGTTTGTCCTTGTTTGAAAGAAGATGCTGTTTCTAAAATTAGAGAAATGCGTTGGAAAGAATATTTGGAAAAAACTAAAAAGCCAGGAATATGGGGTCTTTACGAAATGTATACTCCATATAAGAGTTGTACAAAAACATATACAACCACAAAGAAAATTACTGAAACCATTACTGAATTTTTGGATATGTCAGTAACTCTAGTAAAACAGGGCTATGAATGGAGTATCAGTGATAGTGTAAAGCAAGACTGTGTTGAATTTATTAAACACAGAAAAATTCTTTGTGGACTTAATGTTAAGTTAGATAAAATTGAAAAACAAGTAAATAATGAAAATTATAGATTTGGTGGCTATCATAGTAAGTACATGGATAATTTTAGAAAAATCATTAAAATGAATAAGGACTTTACATGACTTCGGAAGATAAACAAAAACTTCGTTTTTATTTTGAACAAATAGTCATGGAATGTGGTTCTTATGGATTCTTTGTAAGAAACGGATTTTACATTGATGGTGATTCAGCTTATAATGATAGCGAGACCGAATATCAATTAGTATTACATGAAAAAAGAATTGATGGAACAGATAAGGAATATATTTTCTTCAGATGTTTTGTAGAAACTTATGATGTTGATTATAAGTATAACATATCATTCATAAAATATAATAAAGAAAATGATTGTTTTAATTTTGTATCTGATATTCCTGAAGGTTATATATTTGCAATATGGGAAGATATTGATGAAGAAGATGTTGATTTCAATTTTATGAAAAAGTGGATTGACTATAATCTTAATAACATTATGAAGAAGAATAAGTTAAAAAATATCCAACAAAAACTTAATGAAATTAGTAAAGACTTTGTATGAAGAAATTGATTTTTGATGTGACATATCACGATGATACAAATACAGCAAAAACTGTTGCTTTGGAATTTGACGATTTCACTGATAAGATTGAAACCAAATTTTATATTGATGAAAGTCCAATAGCTAGTGAATATATCCCAGGTGAATTTTATAAAAGAGAATTACCAGCTATTATGTCTTTGATTGAAAATCAAATTGGTTTGGATAAGTTAAAGACTGATTATGATGCCATTGTTGTAGATGGTTTGTATATGCTTTGTAAAGACCATTTGGGTTTGGGTGCAAGACTTAAAAATCATTTAATGGATTTGGGAATAGATATTGAAGTAATTGGTATTGCAAAGACTTATTTCCATGATTGCGAACAAGTAGCAGGATTTGTTTATCGCGGAAAAGATGCAACTAAACCATTATATGTAAATGGAAGTTCACAAAGAGATTATATTTCTATTGTTAAGAATATGTCTGGAGAATACAGAATACCATATTTGATTAAACAAGTGGACAAATTGTGTAGAATGTAATCAAACATTTACAAATAACCAATTGACAGAAGGAAACAATTTTTGTAATATTGAACAAAATTTATATAAGGAGATAACTAATGGCAACTAAAAAGAAACTCACTAAATCCGAAAAGAAGATTGAAAAGGTAGTTAAAGCAAATAAGGCTGAAGAACAAAAGGTATTGAGTAAACCAAAGAAGTTGAAGGTTCACGATGGTGCAGATTTCTATGCACACAAGCATGTAATTAACTTCTTAACTGAGACTGACCTTTACAAGTTTACTCAGCAGCAATTTTATAAACACAAGCGTTCCAATGACCGAGCCAAATGGGAATTTAAGTGCCGTACAAAGGGTGTAAATCTTGCACCGCTGTGTGACCGAATCAATGAAGAATTGGATTGGATGTGTACTTTGAAGTTCCAACAGTTTGAATTGGATTGGTTTAAGAAACAGAATTATTTTACTCACGATTATGTGGAATTTCTTGAAGACTTCCAGTTGAAGCGTAGACATATTAAGTGTTATACTGATGCAAAGAAAACTACTTTGTTCATTGAAGCTGAAGGTTCCCAAACGAATGTTTCTCCCTGGGAAATCTATGTATTGCACATTGTCCAGGCTCTTTGGATGAATGGTGAAGAAATTGATTGGGATTTGGCTAAGGCTAATCTTGACAATGAAATTGCTAAGGTTAATGCTGCAACTCGTGCAGGTATCAAGTTTACCATTAGTGATTTCTCTGTACGCCGTACCATTTCGAGTGAATGGGAAGACTACATGGTTGGAAGAATGCTTGCTATGTGTCCTGCATTTGTTGGTACTTCCAATGTGTATTTGGCTATCAAGCACAATTGTACTGCAATTGGAACCTTTGCTCACGAATTGGATGCAACATATCAGGGACTTTCTAATGTTACCATTGCAAATGCACAGAAACAGAAGTTGACTGACTGGGCTGATGAATACGATGGTAAGCTTGGCATTGCATTGTCCGACAACTATGGATTCAAGAGTTTCTTGAATGACTTTGGTCTGAAGTTTGCCAAGTTGTTTGATGGTTGCCGTCACGATTCTGGTGACCCGATTCGTTGGGGTGAAATGTTGATTGCCCATTATTTGAAGTTGGGAATTGACCCAACCACGAAGGTTGCTTGTTGGTCTGATTCGTTGAACATTGACAAGGCACTTGCTATTGCAAAGCATTTCAACGGCCGTATCAAGATTGCATTTGGTATTGGCACATACTTGGGTGCTACTGTGTGTGGAACCAAGCGTGAACCATTATCTATGGTAATGAAGGTTGTGGAAGTAAATGGCAAGCCTGCGGTAAAGCTATCGGATTCCCTTGGAAAATGCATGTGTCACGATGAAAGTCACATTGAATATGTGAAGCTTGTTCACAATTACAAGTCCATTGATGAAATGACTGCTGACGAAATTCGTGTCATGCTGCCACAATTCAAGGATGTGCGACTGTCGGACATTTACCAAGAACCACTAGCCGCTTAAACAATTAACTCAATGGCGGTCAATTGTGACCGCCATTTTTATTTAAGATTATGATAACAGCAGTACACGAAAGAAACAATAACATAGCTAAATTTTTGGATAATGAAAAATTCCATAATGAACCGATAATCTACAAGATAACGGAAGATTATTATCGTAAAGAAAGGATTGAAATAAATTTTAGAAATTTGAAGCCATTCCAGGACTTGAATCCTGAATATAAAGATGGATTGATGGGAAATCTAGTCATATACCCAGTAAAAAGAAATGAGTTGATTTATGAGGTTGAATATAAATGTCCTTGTCATTTTATGCTTGGCAATATTCAAGAAGTTCGTTACAAACATACTTATGAAAATAAGATACCATCTTGGGGTACTTATGGTCATATGAAACATTTATCTAAAACTTGTACACAACAAGCCACCGTTGAAAAATACATTAGAACTATGCTTGAAGACTGTTACAAATACATATCTGAAGGATTGGAATGGAGTCAAAGCAAAGAAGTTCTAAACGATGTTCAAGTCTGGAAAGATTATTTGGAACAATGCAGAGTAATTAATGAAAAGATTGAAGTATTAGAAGCTGAAAAAGAAAAACATGAAAATGATTTTTATAGATATAATCTTAAATATGAAACAGGTATGAAGAAACTTATTGAAATTAACAAAGAGTTCAAATAATGCTTAGTTTTGGTTATCTAAGAACATCTGCTTTCACAAATAAGTTCACAAGAATATTGTTAATAAGAAGTTTGCGTTTAACACAAAATGTTACATCGGTAGAACATCGCCGAGATATTATTAGACGTACAGTTATATATGAACTTTCAAAATATGATTTGGATTATGATACGATAGCTAAAGAAGAAGCTAAATTTATTTATGAATTGGCTGATGAATGTGTTGAGATAATTGACCAATCTTTTTCTGTTTGTAAAGGAAACTGGATGGTAAATCCAATTAATTGTGCAGATGAATATTTGCATAAAAGTGGAATTGCTTTGGTTAAGAAGTTCTTGTTAAAACAAGATTTTGAATGTAAATAAAAATTTACATTCTGAATAAAATATATTATTGACAATTGCTCAAAAAGTTTATATATTTTATTTCAAATAAAGGAATTTTTGTATGAAAGAAATGTCATGTGGATTTGTGATTTTGAATAAGAATGATGAAAGTCAAATTTTGGCTTGTCAAGCATACGGTCGCAAATTCAAATTTGGTTGCTGTGATGTACCAAAAGGACATGTAGAAGGCAATGAAACCCATTTGGAAGCCGCAAAGCGTGAATTAAAAGAAGAAACTGGGTTCGTGATTACAACTGAGAAAATTCACGATTGCGGTATTTTCCAATACATTTCAAATAAAGACTTGCATTTGTATTTGATTGTTGCTGACATTGATTTGAACAATTTGAAATGTGAATCAATGTTTGAAGACAAGAATGGAAAGCAAGTTCCTGAAGTTATCAAGTATCATTGGGTGACAGACACCAATATGTTCTATCGTTCATTGAATCCAATAGTTAAAGAATGTATTGACCATTATAGACAAGGATTCGTATGAGTAAGTACAGTAAAGAATTGATACGAAGTACTGAATATTGTTTGAAACAATATGAACGAGATTATAAATTAATGGATGGTTCATATTATGGTTCAATGAAATTGAAGATTTTGTACAATATACTTAATTGTAAACGAGTTCTTGCTGACAATAAGGACAAAAATAAAGAAGCACAACTTTTTTATCAAATGCAATTGAAAATTTTTGATATGCTTGAAAAGGAAGATAATAACGATAAAACATATGAAAAACGCTGTGATAGTTTGGTTAAGCAACTTGAACTTGAAAAGGATTTTGTATGAAGATTAATCGTAGAAATGCAGGAATATATCATTTCAATTTGGGATTGTATCATGGAAAATTGATGATGTTACAGGAAGAATTGTGCGGATATAATCCTAAAACTGCGAATGATTCAGACCTTAAAAATTGTATTTTGGAATTAGAAAAGATTATTAAAAAACATACTGATGGATATGAAGACGAAGCATTTAAAATGTACAAATCATTGTCTAAAAAATGTGACCTCATTAAAGACTTTTACACTGAACAACAAGGAGATAACAAATGAATATCTTAGATAGATTCTGCGACTGGTTGGAAAAGAAACTTGATAAATCAAGTTCTACCAGTGGTTCTGGCTCAACAACTTCACCGATTCCACGAATCAACATTACTAAAATCAAGGAAGTAGTGTCTGATGTTAAGGACAATACTTTCTATGAAAAGGGAAATAACATTCTAACGAGTAATGGTTGGTCATTGACTGGTTCATCTTATGAACACAAGAACTATCCATTCCGAATTTCCAAGTGCATGGGTGGTTATGAAATTGCCCACAAGGAATCTGGCTATAAGACAATTAAGATTGTTAAGGTAGAAAACATTATGAAACGAATCAAGGAATATAATGTTTATCTTAAAGCCAAGAAAACGAAAATCACTAAGGAAAGTTTCCTCTCTGATTTTGAGTAAACAAATATTTACATAATAAGTAAGACAAGTCATTGACAGAATGACTTGTTTTTTCTATATTTAACCAAAACGAGGTAACTATGAATGAAATTTATTATGTGATTATGAAGGACAATATGTTTTTGGCTGAAACTGAAATCAATTATAAGTTCACCAAGGATGTATTTGATGCCA
Organism: Methanobrevibacter sp.; assembly: GCA_017652345.1. The sequence continues at coordinate 24,293 of JAGCBE010000117.1, read as the reverse complement.
TGACATTTCCCAATAAAGAACGAGCCGAACAAAATTTGAAAGTCATTAGAGATGGCTGGGCGGCAAGACATTTGGATTGGAACAACACTACAGTTCGTAAACTTACAATTACATTGGAGTAATTAATGAATACACCATCTTGGTCTGACTACACTAAAAACACTACTAATCCACAACCACAGGTTAATCCTAACCAGCCAATGATTATCAAAAACGAAAAAGATGAAATCGTTGGTGTGAAAACTAACAGACCATATCCGGTTAGTTTTTTGCGAATTGTGACTTACAGTACTTCAATGAATATGAATAGACCGACTGTTTATGCATTTGATGAACGAGGTGAAACTTGGGCATCTAGTGAAAACTTGAAGGATATTCTTGTTGGAATTGAAACTTGGATTAATAACACTCAACAGAAAGGATAAGTTTATGATTTATTTCTATGGTGGAAGTTTTGACCCTGTAACCAATGCACATATTGACATTCTTAAAGCCATTAGTAAGAAATTGCGACCCAACGATATGCTTATGGTTGGTGTTGCTAATAATGATGAAAAGAATTATAAGACAGCAATCAATTACCGATTTACTATGGTTCAAGACATGGTGAATGAAAAGTTGCAAAAATACAATATTCGTGTTGTCAAGCAGGAAAATCGTACATATAAGTTTTTGCAGGATTATATTGCTCAGACTGGTGTAACAATTAATGATTTCACTATTTGTATTGGTGAAGACGAATGGAAGTCTTTGTGTGCTGGAAAATGGGTAAACTATGAACTTCTATTGAAGCATTTCAAGTTCCTTGTGGTGAATCGTGATAGTACGAATGAAATCAAAGCACCAAAGGGATTCAATACAAATGTTACTGTAATTAAAGCAAACATTGGTGAAGGCATTAGTGCAAGCAAGGTTAGGGAAATTCTTTCCAAGAATCCAGATAGCCACTATGAAGATGTAAAGGAATTGATTACACATCACACATTTAGATACATTAAAGAAAATGAAATGTATTGGCAGAATGGTCCTGACTATGATAAGAAGGAAAAGAAATTCCTTGCCGACTATGCAATTAAGAAGAAAGAAAATAATTGGGGTGAACCAAGTGTAACCACCGATACTATTGCTTACAATGGTAATCAAATTCTATTGATTCGCCGTGGTAATTATCCATACAAGAACTATTGGTGTTTTCCAGGGGGATTCTTTGAAAAGTCTGATGAAGATTTGAATTATGGTGCTGCAAGAGAATTGCGAGAAGAAACCACATTGGATTTGGACCCGACTAAGTTTGAACAAATTAGAACTTATGGTCATAACTTTGACCCACGAATGAAGATTGTAGATACTGCATTTGCTGTTCGTGTTCCAAAGAATATGATGAAGAAAGCACTTGGTAGTGATGACGCTGCTGATGCTCGTTGGTTTGATTTGGACGATTTACCAAACTTGGGATTCCACCATGCACAAATCATTGAAGATTGGCTTAAGACAAGGAATGACTAATGACCATAAACGAAATCATACAGACTGCACATGAAATGCATTGCTTGATTAAGAGAGACGATTATGGTAGTGGATATACTCTATATTCTACAACGGATAGGGATAATCTGAAAACTGTAATGTGGATTTTTCCAATAGCATTTAATGGTGCAGGTTCAGTATCATCAACTTATCATTTTCCACAAAAAGATAGTCTTGAAGAATTTACTAAAGAAGAAATGATTGCTAGAATTGCATATGTGCGAACATTAGAAAAGCGAGAATATATTGAAAAACGAAAGGAAGATATTGAAAAGGATTTTGAATGAAGAAACACAAATCTAAAGGAATAGAAATCTATTTAGCATTGGTCAAGGAATTTCCTTTAAGACCATTTGAAAGTGTTCATAATGAAGAACACTATTATGCTAAGTATATGAATTTCCAGGGATTTGTTGTAGATGCTTACACTACTAATGATTATGTAAGCATACCAACTGGTGTAGATGTAGATAGAAATTCAGATGTTTTTTATTTTTGGGGTGCTGAAAATTTTTATGACTTAGAATCAGCAAAAAAGCAAGTAATGAAAATTATTAGTGAAGCCAAACAAATTCAAGTTCAAGTCAAAAAAGACGAAATTGATGGTGACTTTGTAAAACTAAATTTACATAAAAACTAACTTTTTCATTTGACAAACTTCAAAAATTTTTCTATAATATTAACACAAATAACTTAACAAAGGATAGGTAACTATGTCAAAATTTCTTTCTGTGACTCATGGTGGTCATAAGATTCACGATATGAATATTTCCGATACTGAGACAGATGCACTCAAGTATCTTGCGGATTACATTTACACAAATTTGAACCCCGACGATAAGATGTTGGCAAAGCAGGCACCGAATCCATTTGGTGTTTCTTTAATTGTTGAAGGTTCCGATACCAAGAATGTTTTCAAGTGGTATACTGATAATTTGGTAGACGATAAGTGCACCTTCTATGGTAATGATTATGGCTGTGGTTCTAATGTGGTTTCGTTCGTGGTTGAAATTCCTGACGAAATGAAGTTCTTCGTGTTTCCGATTGGTTACACTGAAAATTGTGATGTGACCACAATTGAAAATACTGATTATAGCAATTATGCTTTCTTTGCTGATTATGTGACTGCCCAGTCCAATGCCGATTTGATGTATGCTAGTTCTGCACGAAATTTGAAGAAGAAGTGGAATGACCCCGATACAGCAACCCCTTTTGAAGACACTACTGTTCGTGAACTCTTCGTTGAAGCCGAATCTGGTCAGGATTGCTTGTTGATGAAGGTTGTAGATTTGGATAAGGATGTTCTTGGTATCGGTACTGAAGAAACTACCAATGAAACAACTGAAGAAAATAAAGATGAAGAAGTAATTGAAATTGATGAAAAGGAACCTGAATCTACTCCGGCACCAACCACTCCGACACCAACCAAGGTTGTCAAGAAGGTTCAGCCTCTGACTGGAACCAACAAGAAGATTGACACTCAATATTTGAAGGATTGGATTGAACAGACGATTGACGAAAGCAAGGTGCTTTCTGGTTCGTACAAGTTAACTATGAAGCGAACTTATAAGGCTTCAAAGTTGAACAATCCAAACAACAAGGTAATCGCATTTAAGGGATTGGTGAATCCAAAGAAATATCCGACCAAGGTAGAATATCGTGGTTACAATGTGAAGATTGACATTTCCGGTATTGTGTATGAAAACATTGTACACATTATTGCATCTGACCAGATTATTGCTGGTGTTGGTCTTGAAAGTCTCGGTAATCCAACTGCTGACCAGGTGTTTGAAAATATTTTTACTAAGGCACAAACTAACGACCCAAAGTTTGCTGGCCGTCCTGTCGGGTCATTGGAAGACACTATCATCCATACTATCTTGGTTGTACAAACAACTGACAAGAAAACTACGAGGATTGTTCCGACCGACTTACTCCCAGCCGAGAAAACCGCTTTGGAAGAAGTAATTGGACAGGAAAATCCTGATTATCCTGACCGTGTGGTATTTGCTGTCAATACTCGTTTCACGAATGAATGGCAAGATGGTGCTACAATTGTCGGTGCAATGTTCGTTACTACTGATGGTAAGTTTGAAACTGTTGGTGAAGTCAATCTAAAGACCCCAACGGTTGCAACGCCTGTTGCAGTCAATCCTACACCAACAACAAACACTACCACCTCTACTACAACTGCTACTCAGACAACAAGTACTGCGAATGTAGCTGTAGCAAAATGGACACCACAGGAATTGTTCAATGAAAATTGGACTCCGCAGGATATTATGAATCTCTGTCAGCGTCTTGGATTGAATAATGTGGTTAGTGTGGTTAATCCGATTGATACATTCTCCAAGCGTGATTTGGATGGTTTGTATTCCGAAGCAATTGAATATGCTGAATGGCGTGACCCAACACTTCGTGAAGACGAATACGATAAGAATTATGCAAACAATCCTAGTTATCAGACATTCAACTATACTTGTGATGTTGAAATGAAAGCACAATCTCAGCAACCTAAGTATTGGCAAATGTCCTTTACGGTTGATAGTGCTACCAATGGTATTCTTGGAATTTCCTTCATTAATGGTTCTCAAACAATGCCTGCACCATTGCCACCTGCACCTGTTGGCAATTTGAATTGTGTGGTTGAAATCGTTGAAAATGCAGACCAAAAGAAATTGATTGGTACTGTAAATGTCACACTTACAATTGACGAATGGAAAGATGTAAAGGATGCATATCGTGCTTCTCAGGAAGAAGAAGAGTCTGTGTTTGATAGAATGTATTGTGATACACTAACAGATGCAGTAACAAATCAACTTCATCTTTCCAAATATGGTAGTTACGATTTCGGTGACATTGTAGCAACTGATGCCAATGGTAATCAGTTCAAAGTTGAAAACCCGTGGCTGTAAAGGAGGTATTATGGCTATCTACAATCAAAATTATTCTCAGGAACTCAATGATGCTTTGACATACTGGGATGATTATTACAATCGGAAGATTACAATTAATCAGTATCACCCAGCTAGTGTAAATGCAGCATTAAAAATCAAGTCAAATCAAAAGTATTCAAATTTTGATTTGGCAACTTGGGAACCTTGGATGGTATATGGACTTCAACATGCCTATGACCGAGACAACAAGTGCTATTTGACACAGAAAGAATTTGCAGACAAGGTGAATGAAGACATTACATCTTTCTATGATGAAAGTGACTCCGAACTTGACATTGAAGATATTACCGAAGATATTAACAATGGTACACTTGTTCCGGGTACAACACCACTTTCTGTGTGGGGACCTAATAGTGGTTGTGATGATACTTGGTATGACACAACTAAGGTATTTCCGAAGAATTATAAAATCTATGGTTTTTCAGATGGCGGCGATGGTCAGGAGTTCAATTGTTACGATGTAACTATCATTGTAGACACTGATACAGATGAAATCGTTTGGATGACTACACACTCCGACTAAAGGAATAAGATGAAATTCTATTTTATTAGACATTGGCGAACGAAATTTAATCTTACAGGTCAAATGGTTAAGAACTATGACGATGTGGATATAGTTTCGGACTATCCAGATGGATGGCAGGAAAAAGTTGGAAAATTTGTTCCTGATACCAATTACATTCTATCTTCGCCAGTAAAACGCTGCAAACAGACTTGTAAACTTTTGTTTAATAAAGAACCACTTGGATGTTTGAGTGAATTTGGTGAATTTGATTGTTCTGGAATTGGTAAGCGAAAGTTCTGGGAAATGACCAAAGAAGAATTTGAAAAGCTCGTTCCATTGACTAGCAAAGACATGGAAACAAGAGCACATCAGATTTTCAAGGTTTTGGTAGAATATCTTGGTAATGAAAATGTCAAAGATGTTATTGTAATTTCTCACGGAATGCTTATTCGTTATTTGTATCATTATCTTAATGGTAATCCAAATATTACACCTTTCCAGGTAATCAATAGTGAAGGTTTCTATTTTGCGAATTGTGATTTGATGGTTTATGATACCGAGACAAAACAGATTGAAATTCATAGGTATAAAGAACCCACAAAACATGGGAAGTAAAAATAAGTTTACATAAAATCGTTTGACATTTGAACACAATTTTTCTATTATTTGAATAAAATTAGAGGTAACATATGACAAGAGAATTTTATGTAATCAAAAATGGTAATGGATTATTGGTTGAAAACTGGGGCTATTGCTATGGACCGAAGGTTATCTATTGTAAATCCCCTGAATGGGCAATGAAATTTGATAAGAAGGAAGTTGCTCAGGAACGAATCAAATACTTCATCCAAAAGAAATTTAAAAATGTTTTCAACTTGACAGTTGTAAAAATTCAAGAAAATCACTATTATAAGGAGATAAAATAATATGGCAAAGCAACTTATTGTTATTGACGGTCAAATTGATTTTGACACTGGTGCACTTCCTAACCCCAAGTTCCATGAAAAGCTTGGTTATGTAAGTATTGCGATTTCGAGTGCAGAACTTCCGGTGGTATATACTGAAGATACCCACGATGAAAATTATTTGAACACACTTGAAGGTAAGAAACTCAAGGTTCCTCATTGCATTAAGGGAACTGAAGGCCACAAGATTATTCCGGAACTCTTGAATGCAGCAAAGAAGACACCAATCATTGTTGAAAAGAACACATTTGGTTATACTGGTTGGAAGGAAATTTTTGGAACAGCTGAAAACATTGATGAATTTGTCATTATGGGAACAGTGAATCCGATTTGTCCGACGGCAAATGCAATTCTTCTTCGTGCCGCATATCCAAACAAGAAGATTACTGTGGACTATGCTGGTTGTGGTTTTATGGCAGATGAAAATGGTGACGAAACATTCTGCCGCGATGCTACTAAGTATGTTCTCACCATGCAACAGATTGATGTCATCAATGGATAAAATTAAAAGGAAAAAACTGAGCTATGAATAAAACTCTCACAGAACAAATTATTGACTGGATTCGCAACTACTTCAAGACTACTAATGGTCGCAAGGCTGTTATTGGTATTAGTGGTGGAAAGGATTCTACTGTTGCCGCTGCACTTTGTGTAAAGGCACTTGGTAAGGAAAATGTAATTGGTGTTATGATGCCAAATGGTGTTCAGGCTGATATTGCAGATTCCGAAAAGATTATTGAACACCTTGGAATCAAGGCATTGGTTGTCAATATTCAGTATGCTTACATGAATCTCGTGAACCAGATCAATGAAAAGAACATTTCTAGTCAGGCTCAAATCAATATGCCACCTCGTCTTCGTATGACTGTTCTCTATGGTGTGGCACAGAACATTGGTGGTCGAGTGGTAAACACCTGCAATCTTAGCGAAGACACAGTTGGCTACGCAACCCTTTATGGAGATAGTGCCGGAGACTTCGCACCACTGTCTCGTTTGACCACTGAAGAAATTGTTGCCATTGGTGATGAACTTGGTCTTCCTTATGACCTCGTTCACAAGACTCCTACTGATGGTTTGTGTGGTAAGACTGATGAAGACAATCTTGGAATGACTTATCACGAAATCAATGAACTTATTCGTAATGGAGTCAAGGGACCGAATTACGAAAAGATTATTGAAAAGTATAAGGCAAATAAGTTTAAGACTGATATGATTCGTATTCCAGCTTTTGAACCCACGAATCCTTTGCTTCATAACTACATTCACGAACTTGACAACGCAGGAGCACTCTAATGAAAGTAGAACTCATTTTCAAGAAAACTGACTACAATCAGTCACCGGAAGTAATCACCTCTCATACTGACACAATGGATTTGTCAAGTGATGAAGTAAGTAAACTCATTGAGAGTACCTTGCTTGGTTACACCACACAGGTTCAAGTTTGTGAATGGATTGATGAAATGGAAGATGAATCTTTAATGTCAATTATTGACACCGCTCATACCAATTTGTTTGGTGCCACTGCTGATGGATTCTATCACGATGACAATAACGATGGCATTGAAATTGAATTAGATGAAGTAATTATCTATGGTAAGAAAACCATTAAACTTCATGAATTTTTCACCAATAATGAAGATGATTTTTACGAATCTGATGTTGAAGAAAAATGTAAAGAATACACTGAAGAACTTGCAGAGGAGTTAGATTTATGCAATTAAAAGACTTCATTGACATTTCAACCAAAGCCGGATGTAAGATTGGTAGTAAAACAGACTTCCGTACTAACAGACTATACTATACAGTTGAATATAATGGAAAGACTTATGCAACTGCAAAATGGTATGAAGAAGACAAGAAAATGTCTGTGACATTTAGGGACGATTATCTCAAGTGGTATCAGACCATCATTGCTTCCCAGTATGGTTGGATTGAAAAGAAATCTGACTATGCTGTTAAATTGGCAAAGGTCATTAAACAAAATAATAAAGAGTAAAATTTAATTTTTCTCCTTAGATAAGAAAATGGATTGCATTTTTGCAGTCCATTTTCTATATTTGTAATATGAAAACTTATGTATTGAAAATTTCTTACAAAGAACTGTGGGATAATGATTGGCAGTTTAAAAACGAAATCATTGAAGCCAATACAGTTAAAGAAGCCATTAATAAAGTACACGAAAAAATGAAGGGTAAAGCCAATAAGATTATCATTGACTTTATATATGGTGAATAATGTTTAAGTATAAAGATTTGGATAAAATATGTAAAACATTATGTGATAAGTACAATTTGGAATATGGTTCTGGTACTGGTTTTATAAACGGTGCTGATTTTTCTTGGATAATTATAGATGTTAGGAATGGTACTACAAAGGTAAGAACTAGACTTGTAATTACTGATTGGAAATTTGATAAATTCATTGATTGCTCAAAAACAATTGATGTTACTACAAAATCTTTTGATGAAATTGAAAAATGTTTGATAGAATCTATAAAGAGGTTTAAAGAATGTTGTGTGAAAGATAGACTTAACGAAATGGAGCAAGATTTTGAAAATTAAGATAGGTTATAGTGAATATTCATTGTATGGTTTCTTGAATCAACCATTAGAAGATTTTTGGAAAGACTATGTCTGTTGGAGACATATCAAAAAGTATGGTCACATATTTAAGGAAGTTTGCGATAAAATAGGTTTAGAAAATACACCTAGAGATTGGGGTGGTTATAAACAAGGTGTGCCAATGATTGTGTACAATACTTATGACAATGAGTTTTTAATTAGAACTGATGTTCGTTATGAAGAAGGTATAGTTAAAAGTTCATTAACGCGTGTTAATGCTAAAAAAACAAATTCAGATGAACTTATTAAAATGGTAACTAATACTTTGGCAGACTATAAAAAATGTCAATGTAAACTTAAAGAAATTGAAATTGAAAAAGAATTCAATCCTTACAAGCTGATATATGAACAGTTGAAAGAAGAATATGGATTGTATGAAAATGGACTTGATTATGCTCATGCAAAAGATTTAAATATGTTTATGATTCATTTTAATGGTAAGGCACTTTTAGTACCTGATAAATTAGAAGTAACTTGCTATGGCTATGGAGACTTATATTCACATGCATTTCAAAATGTTTTAAAGTTTGGACCTTTAACTTATATAGAAGAACTAAAAACATTTGATGACTATAAGAAGCATTTGGATAAACTTATTCACGAATATAAAGTTTCAACTATACAAATGTTAAGCAAATATAATTGACAACTAAAATAATATTTCTATATTTGATTCCATTCAAAATGGAGTTAAAAGAAAATGGATATAAAAAATTACATTGAATTTCTATCACACAATAAGACTGAAAGAGAGTGTGTAGAATATGCTGAAAGAGAATTACGAAATCACGGATTCAAACTGAGAAGTGAAATTGTAAACTGGGAATACGGCACTAAAGTTTATTACAAGAATAAAGAAAAGAATATTGCCGCATTCATTGTTGGTAAGCATTATGACGAATATGGTTTGAATTTACTTGGAGCTCATATTGATTCACCTCGTTTGGATGTAAAGACTCAACCATTGTATGAAGATAGTGGAATTGGATTCTTTGATTTGCAGTATTATGGTGGAATTAAGAAATATCAGTGGACTGCTAGACCATTGGCAATACATGGTGTAGTTTGTAAGACTGATGGTACAAAGATTCCTGTGAAACTCGGTGATACTGGTAGTGGATATACATTCTGTATTACTGACTTGCTTCCACATTTGGATAGACAGATGGGTGAACGAAAGGCATCTGAAACAATTGAAGGTGAAAAATTGGACCTTCTATTGGGTACTATCAAGATTGATGATAAAGAAGAAAAGGACCCTGTAAAGAAAAACATTCTAAAACTTCTTAAAGACGAATATCTAATTGAAGAAGACGATTTTATTTCTGCAGAATTGGAAGTAGTTCCTGCCGGTGAAGCTTCATTTGTTGGATTGGATAAATCTATGGTTGGTGGATATGGACAGGATGACCGTGTCTGTGCGTGGACTTCATTAATGGCATTGATTGATGTGGCTGATTCAGGAATCACTCCAGAACGCACCTGTGGTTGTGTACTGGTGGATAAAGAAGAGGTTGGTTCAATTTGTGCAACTGGTAGTGAATCTCGCTGGTTGGAAGATGTAATTTACAATGTTTCTCAAAGCGTAGACCACAATGACCTAGCTACTATTTTGTCAAATACCAATATGTTGAGTTCCGATGTTTCTGCTGCTTATGACCCACTTTATCCAGATGTAGCAAATAAGGAACAGTCTAGCAAGCTTGGTGGTGGATTCATGCTATCCAAGTACAATGGTGGTAGAGGTAAATCTGGAGGTGCAGATGCAAATCCTGAATTTATTGCTGCTGTCCGAAAGACAATGAACGATTCCAATGTCAAGTATCAGTTTGACACTATGGGGAAGGTTGATGTCGGTGGTGGTGGTACAATTGCTTCCATTGTTTGTAGATTGAATTTGAATGTATTGGATGCAGGTGTACCTGTATTGAATATGCATTCTCCAATGGAAATCACCCATGTAGAAGATATTAAGAGTACTTATGAAGGCTATAAGGCATTTTTAATGTCTGATATTAATGTTTTTAAGGTTGAATACTAATGATTATTGAAGGCTTTAATAAGATTGGACAGTTCCTAAATGAAAGATTGACAAAATCTGACCCACAGGAAATGTCTGATGAAGAACTTGAACTCTTATCCAAACAGGATTTGATAGCCTACATTAATATATTGAAAGGCGAGAAATCCATATTGAAAAGAGAAAAGGAAAAACTTGCAGCTCAAATAATGAAAGTTTTTCTAAATATAAAGTAAGTCTGAAATAAATTGTTATATATAATGGTGAATGGTAGAAATGCCATTCACCTTTTTAAAGTTTAGACTTAAACTAAAAAAAGTTATAAATAAATAAAATAAAATAAATTGTTACATTTGCAATTGTTTAAAACATTAAATGTGAGGTGAAAATCTATGCAAGAATACGATACCATAAATGGCGAAGATATCCTTTCCAATGCTCTAAGAGCAATCAAGCAATACATTCCACAGAAGACTGCTGAAGTACAAAAGCATGCACCAACCGGTGACAAAGCATCTCCACAGTATCAGTTGAATGCTGCATACAATGAAGGTTATCTTAGAGCTCTTAGTGACCTAGCCACATTCATTAAGGCTATGGGTGTTTAAGAGTTTTGTTTGAAGATTCTTTAATAATTTTAGTTTATCATTATTATTAAAGAATTGGATGACAAATAAAAAGACTGATATTGCTACGATATTGGTCTTCTATTCTAGCGAACGCAGGATAGTTTCAAATTTCGTAGATTTCGTGGTACTTAATAAAGGCCACAGGACAAAATAATATGGTTAATTATAGTCAATTATTTAATGATTTTGATTCTGTAACAAAAGCTATGGAAACTGCATTCAGTGAAACTGGTCGCATTGTTGATAAAGCATTGGAAAAGGTAACAATTCCAATGAATATTTACAAAGAAGAAACTGGTACACAGGTTATTGAAATCGCAGCTGTTGGTTTGAAGAAGGAAGATATCAAACTTACCATTAAAGTTGAAAATGGTAACACATATCTCTACATTAAATCCAATGTTCCAGAAAAGAGTGAAGAACAAAAACAAGCTGAAGAAAAGAGAGTTTATTCTATTCGTAAGATAAAGAATCTCGCCGACTTGGATGCTCGTATTTGGTTGCCTAATACCTTGGATATAGATAAGGCATCTAGAACTCTTGAAAATGGTTTGCTAACAATCAAGATTCCTATGAAGGAAGAATCCAAACCTCGTGAACTAACGATTGAATAATTTAAAATAAAATATTATAGAGGGTAACTCTAACCAGTTACCCTTTTATTCATTTAAAGGTAAATATAATGGAGTTTGTTTTATTACATAATGAAGAAGATTATTTAAATTTTAAAAAACTTAAACCAATTAAAAAAACACTAAATACTAAAGTTAAGTTTATATGTTCATTGTGTAATAAAGAATCTATTAAAGTTTTTAAATGTTTAAATTATCCATTTGTATGTAAGCATTGTTCAAATAAATTAGCACAATTAGACATAAATGTTAAAAATAAAAAGAAAACTACTTGTTTAAATCGTTTTGGTGTGGAGAATTGTTTTGAATCAATAGATAAAATGAATGCTGCAAAACGAACTAAACTTGAAAGATATGGTAATGAAAACTATAATAATAGAAAACAAGCTAAACAAACTTGTTTAATCAAATATGGTTATGAATCACCATCTAAATCACCAATAATACAAGAAAAAATGAAAGAATCTTGTTTTAAAAAATACGGTGTAGATAATTATTTTAAAACATTAGAATGTAGAATAAAAAATTATAATGCATTTATTTCAAAAGATGGTTATAGTTTAAGAAGCAAAAAAGAACAACTTTTGTATGAGTATATAAGTCAAAATTATGAAGGTGATATTATATTAAATAATAGAACTATTTTAAATGGTAAAGAACTTGATATATACTTACCAGATTTAAAATTGGCTTTTGAATTTGATGGTACATATTGGCATGCTGACCCAAGATTCTATAATGAAGATTTTGTTTTTACTTTGAAAAGAAATTTAACTGCTAAAGAAATATGGAAAATTGATGAAGAAAAAAACAAATTATGTCAAGATGTTGGTATTAAAATTATTCATATAAAAGAATATGATTGGGATAATAATAATTTAGAAACTAAACATTATATTTTGGAGAATATAAACAAATTAATTAATGAGGAAAAAAATGGCTAAACAAATCAAATTCAATAGTATAGCTAGAAATAAATTGATGGCAGGTGTAAATGCTGTAACTGATGCTGTAAAAGTAACACTTGGTCCCGCAGGACGAACAGTTCTAATTGAAAAAGAAAATGGTTCACATACAATAACTAAAGATGGTGTTTCTGTATGTAAAGCTATTGATTTAGAAGATCCAGAAGAAAATCAAGGAGTGCAATTAATTAAAGAAGTGGCATCCAAAACTGTTGATATTGTAGGTGATGGTACAACTACAAGTTGCGTTCTAGCTCAAGCAATTGCTAGAGAAGGTTTGAAGAATGTGGCTGCAGGTGCAAATCCAATGGAATTGAAGGCTGGTATTGATAAAGCTGTCAAGGACATTACAAACAATCTTGACCAACTTGCACAAAAGATTGAAGGTAAGAAATCTATTGCTCAAATAGCAACCATTTCTGCAAACAACGATGAAGAAATTGGTAATCTAATTGCTGAAGCAATGGAAAAAGTTGGTGAAGATGGTGTAATCACAATTGATACTAGCAAGACTGCCGAAACCACACTTGATGTTGTAGAAGGTATGCAATTTGGTAATGGTTACATTACTCCATACTTCGTAACAAATGGTGAAAAGATGTCTTGTGAATTTGAAGAACCACTTGTACTTCTTTATGATAGAAAGATTAGTACAATGGCTGATTTGCTTCCACATTTGGAATACTCCGCTAAGGTGGGTAAACCATTGGTAGTTATTGCTGAAGATGTTGAAGGCGAAGCATTGTCTGCCATGATTGTGAACAAAATGCGTGGAGCAATCAAGGTAGCAGCTGTAAGAGCACCTGGCTATGGTGATAGTAGAAAGAACAATCTTTCAGATATTGCTGTGTTGACTGGTGGTACTGTTGTTACTGAAGAAATGGGAGTCAATTTGGCTGACGCTGAACCATCTATGATTTTGGGTAAAGCAAAGTCAATTAACATTACTTCCAATTCAACAACCATTGTTGAAGGTGCTGGTGATAAAGCAAAGATTGAGGAACGAGTTGTATCTTTGAAGAACCAGTTGGCAACAAGTGATTCTGATTATGCAAAGGAAAAATTGCAGGAAAGAATTGCTAAATTGGCTGGTGGTGTAGCAGTAATTCATGTTGGTGCTCCTACCGAAGTTGAAATGGGTGAAAAGAAGGATAGAGTGGATGATGCATTGCACGCTACTCGCGCAGCAGTAGCGGAAGGAATCGTTGCTGGTGGTGGTGTTGCATTGATTCGTGCATCTGATAAACTAACCTTATCTGCAAAGAATGACGAAGCAACAGGCTATGCAATAGTTGTTCGTGCTGTTGAAGAACCTCTTCGTCAAATTGTGACAAATGCTGGTCTAGAAGCTAGTGTAATTGTCAATAAGGTTAAGGAACTATCTGGTAACAATGGTTTCAATGCAAAGATTGGTGAATATCAAAACTTGGTTGAAGCTGGTGTTATTGACCCATGTCTAGTAACAAAGACTGCTTTGAAGAATGCTGCATCCATTGCTAGTATGATTCTAACAACAGAATGTGTTATTACGAATATTCCTGAGAAGAAGGAAAGCACTACTATTCAAATGCCTATGGGTATGATGTAATTTTAGTGTAAACTTATATTTACAAAGTGGTGGTTGCCAGAACTACCACTTTTTCTATATTTAATTAAAGTTTAACGAATTTGTGTAAAAGGGTTATTATGACATATACATCAAAACATTTGATTAATCAGATTTGTGCCAACTGGTACTATGTTGCTTATGGTGAAGAAGTCATGAAGAAGTTAGACTTATTGGCATATAGAAATTTGGTTAAAGAATTGTATGAATTTGTGGTTAATGATGACCTTTATAAGACTATGGTAAAACCATATATCAAGAAAGATGAATATGATGATGTCATTGAATTAGAACTGTTAATGGATAAATTGACTCCAAACATTTTTAAAATTTTGGATTTACGAAAGAAAACTGCGGACATTAATAAGGACTTTGAAAATGCAAAATGATGTTTTTATTGAATTGTTAAAAACCTTTCTACCGGAAATGGACATGGCTGTTGCTAATGATGGTAATAGTGTTGTTGCAAAATTCAAACATTCAGATGAATTTACAATTAAGTTGTCAGAAAATGGCAGTGTAGTTGTTCCATACGATTTAACTTATGAATATAGCAATCTGTCGGAAGATTATTGTATTAGGTCTATAAATAAAAATGGTGTAATTACTGATGGATGGAATGAAGATGTTTGGTTAGACAATGTGACTGTTGATGAACTTAAACAACAATTCATTCGTATTCATAAGAAATATCTTACATTGCTATCAGAAATTAAAAAAGTTAAATTTGCGAGTGATTTTGAATGAATAATTTTGGTGTAAATGAAGATGCATTATTAGAAATGAAAAAAATTGATGCAGATGAACTTGTTAGAATCTGTAATGAACTAGGTTTAACTGTATGTAGTGGTGCAAATAGTCATGAATCAACTTATAAAATTATAAAAATTTCATATAGAAGTAATTCTGAAATTTGGGATACAGATGTAATAGACCCAAGTACATTATTGTATGCTTATTTTTCAAATGTTAAATTTCAACCAGATTCTATTGATTGGTTTTTGAAACTTGAATTTAATGAAATAAACAAAAAATATAGTTTACAACCAACACCAGAAATGAGTAAATTCATGACTGTTGGTATGGTTAAATCTATTCTATTTGATATGGTAGAAAAAATTAAACAAGCTGAAATTGATTATAAACTTAAAAATATGGAGAATGATTTCAAATGATTATCTTAGACGAATTGCAATCTACACTTAAAAGAATGGAACTTGCAGCAAACAATTCAGACAACCCTGCTGAAAAGGTGATGTTTGACATTTTGAAGAACAATTTATATACTATTCTAATGCAAGCAAAACAATTGGAATCTTCTCCAGAATTCAAAAAAGAAGTTGAAAGTGAGGTGAAGAACAATGAACAAGATATTAAAGAGTAAATATTTTTTCAATAGAGAAGAATTAACAAAATTCGTCAATGATGAAAAGATAAAACAAAACGATATTCAAAATATTTTGGTAGTTGAAGAAAAACACTTTGTAATGTATTACTGGGAGTCAAATACTTTAAATGATTAGTAATGAACCAACTAGATTAATGTACGGACCTGGTTCTTATATTGTAGACCAAGGTTGTTATCGGGGTGTTAATTGGTTTATAAACAAAAACAATCTAACACCTTGTGCATATGTTGTTATTGATGAACCTTTAAATTGTGATGTTAAAGTTGAACAATTAATGTCACCACACGGTGGTATTACTTATGATACTAAAGGATTATATTTAACAGTTATGGGTAAAGGTAGAAAAGAACTCGTTCCAATTACAACTAGAGTAATTGGATGGGATTATGCTCACGCAATGGACTATATGGAAAATAACGGCTTAATCATTTGTGGTAAATGCTGGTTTAAATCCGAAGTTGAAGAACATGTGAAAAATACTATTGATGAACTTATTGAGTTGTGTAAATAAAGTTTTACATAAAAATATGCAATTACCTATTGACAAACTTAATTAAAAGTTCTATATTTACTTATACAAACGAAACAATTGTGTTTCACAAACAAAAACTAACAACGAGGTAACTATGAAGAAGAATACCAAGACCACCACCACCCGTTCCACTTCCACCGCTGCCAAGAAGGTTCGCACTCGTACTTGTGTTGAACCGCTCACCACTGATGAAGCTGCTACCCTGCAGACCTGGTTGGTGAAGCATAACTTCTGCATCAAGAATGCAAAGAAGAACATTCGTGTATATCGTTATCTTGGTCACAAGGATGGCAAGATTATCACTTCGCCGGACTTTATGTATGTGGTTGGTGCTGATGCCTATCGTGAAAATCCTGAACAGGTTCACATGGACATTCTCGCCCTTAGTAAGAAGGTGATGAATAGCCACCGCATGGTGAAGAACAAGGAATATACCGAAAAGATGTCTCGTGTTGAAGAAGACCTCTTGATGAATCACAAGATTCACATGATTTGGACGAAGTCCAAGACTGTGGTGTTCAAGAAGTTCAACCACGTCATTACCGACAAGAAGGTTCTCTCTCCGCTCAATGTGTATGTGAAGAACAACACTGACAACCTTGTCACCAATCGTATCTATCAGACCAAGGATGGTAAGCATCTGGAAGTATTCCGCAAGATGGCTCAGATTTTTGAAGAATTTGACCCGTCCATTCCGTTCTACGATTGGAAGTCCTTCCGCTACATTACTCGCAATGGTGAAGTAGTGGCTGCATATTCCCGCGCCGATATGTCGCAGGAAATCGTGACCCACTTTGCCAAGGGTATTCAGGACAAGTTTGATTACAACCTCAACATTATGGATGATAAGTATATCAACGATGTTGTGGCAAAGCTTGAAAATGTCTAATTGGTTGGTTGGATAAAAGGGGTGGTGGTTTGATACCACCACCCTTTACTTTTTACTATGAATAAAAGATTAATTGATTCTCATTTAGCTATTAAAACAGTTCGTGAATATTTGGAACTGTTTGATTTGCCGTATAAAGAAATCGGATATGAAAACATTGATTATTCTGCTAAAGATATAAAACCAAATCTAACACATCCGGTTTGTTATACTTTTAGATTTCATACCGTAAATTACATTCACATTATGCTCAATGAAGAAAAATATATTATGGAAGATGGTTTCAATTATGGTGATTATTGGAAAACTTTCACAGACATTATTGAGTTGAAAATGTTTATATCTAAAATTTGTGTAAATTATAAGGAGTCTATGTATTGAATCAACCTGACTCTCAAGGCTGTGGATGCCTAATTCTAATAGTAATGTTTATTCTATGTACTTGTGGTACAATTAGCCCAGGTATATTCTTTCTTTGTTTCTTCTTGTATATTCTATTTGGAAATCGTAGATATTGACAAAAGAAAGTCTTTTATTTAAATTTGGATTATGTCTAAATATCCTTTAAATAATGAAACACACGAAGTCCACCCAAAAGGTGCCAATATAAAGAAATGTCCTTTTTGTCAAGGTAGTGATAGTTTACCAATAATTCGTTCAGATTTTAAAGAAGTTTGCATATCAATTGATAAAAAAGAATTGATTGTTGAATTTCTAGATAATGAAGGTAAACCATATAGCATTGTAACTGCAATTGAAAAATGTCCTAAATGTGGGAGGAAACTATGAACTTTCTAAAGAAATCATTTTGGTTTCTAGTATGTTCTTTTATTATCATTATGGTAATTAAGATTACATCTGATATATCTGAATGGGAAAATGAACCAGATAAGAAAACAATTCCTGCTGCACAAACATTGGAAACTGTTGTACACGATACAATTGAAATAACTAAGATTATACATGACACAGTCAATATCAGTATTGATGGGACTGATGTAATCAAGATTGATACAATGATTATTGACAATAAGAAACCTGATGAAAAATTCAGTAAAAAGAAATTTCTTGTTGGTTATCCAATTCTAGAACCAAGTAACAATGGAGTTAGACTCGTTGGATATGGTCCGACTTTTGAAGACATAGAAAATTATTCTATTGGTTGTGAGGGAAAACTTTATAATTTACAGCAAAAACCTGGATTGATTTATTGTTCTGGAAATTGGATTATCAAACTTAAAGAAGGAAATCATGAGATTTAGAATAAGACCAAAAGGTTTAAGACCATCTGATATCTTTTATACGAAGGTTGTTTTTGAAACTTTAAAACTTTTCTTTTTCGTTTTTTGGAAGCTGGATTTTAAACATAAGATATCATTAATATTTTCTACTTTTCCTGGTAAAAAAGTTAATGATACATGGACAGAATTTTGTATAGAAGAAAATTTGTATGAATTTATGTTCATAGATTTTTTCACTGACCAACAATGGAAAGATTATCAATTACACCACCCAGCTGAATCAAAGTACATTGAAAAGATTGATAATGTTATAAAGAATCTTGGTACATTGTATTTTGATAGTTCAAAATATAAGTTTGAAATTGTGGATAGAGTTGTTACAAAGATATGCAAATAATAAAGAAATACTGTCCGAGATTTAAACGAATCCTTGTTAAAGAAGAACATGGTGAACTCGTTTACTACAACCAATGGTGGTTTATTTGGTGGCATTATTATTGGCATGAAATCGGATATCAGGCTATGGCTCCAGAAACAAATAAAACACTTATTGATGCATTATGGTATTTTTATTACTATAAACCGAAATTATATGTAGAAATGGAGAATTGGGCTTACAAATATCATGAAATGTTGAAAAGAAAATTAAAAATTGAAAAAGAATTCAGTTCAACATAAAATAAAATTTACAATATTTTAAATCAAAACTGTTAAAAATTTTCTATATTGATTGATATGATATTGTACACTGAAGAAAAGAATAACAAATGTGACCTTACATTTAGACCTACCACAGATCCAAAGGAAGTCACTCAACAATACAAAAACATTGATAAGAAAGAC
Source organism: Methanobrevibacter sp. (assembly GCA_017652345.1). Next base: position 4,952 of record JAGCBE010000117.1, on the reverse strand, counting down.
ATTATTATCACTGTATCACTTTATCTACTAATTGGCGGTATAATACTATGGAACATAATTTGAAACGCGGTTCAGTAATTGAATTGATGTGTGTAATTGTTGTACTTGGTATTCTTGTATCTGCAATTTTACCAAGAATCATTAGCTATGCTTGTGATGAAAAAGGTGTTAAATGTAAAGAAATGAGTGAACACTATTATCAAGACATGTGTTATAGAAGACCTGAAAAATGCGATATAAACGATTTGAAAGAATATTGTAGAATAAGTCCACATGATTGTAATGGTGTTGCTTATGCATTGATAAAGAAAAATGAGAAACAGGAGCCTTTGTCAGTAGTACACGATACTGTCTATGTTACTGTGCATGATACAATTATGGTATCGGACACAAGTAAGGTCCCTGACACACAAGAGCTTTGCATTAGGGAATGTTTGAAATCAAACAATTTCTATGATTTTAAGAAATGTTTATTGGAGAAATGTAATGAATATGAATGACTATGACGAATTAATGAAGGCATTAGAGAAATCTTTTAAAGAATCTTTTAAAGAATATGAAAATGCAAATGGTTGTGGTTTTGTTGGTGATTCTCCAGACGAAGAAAAACCACAAAAAGACGAACAAAAAATAACTGATAAAGAATGGGAACAATTTTGCAAAGAAGAAGGATTGGTAGATGGATAAAGACTATAATGAATTTGTAAAATTATGGGAATTATTTGGTAAATCTTCAGAATACAATAGGGCTAAAGTAGTATATTTACCACTTGGTGATATGAAAATTAAAATAACCAATGACAATAATAGTGGTATTTTCTACATAGAAGATATTTATTTTCAAATTATGTCAACTGGTGATTTCCAGATGTTCACTACAAATAGTTATACTTGTACAAGTCTAGATGAACTTAGAAGTAGGATTCACTATTACAGAAAACTTTATAAACAAATGTTACAATTAAAAAACCAAATTAAAATTGAGAGAGATTTCGTATGAAGCCTATAAAGAGACTTTTTATTTCACAACCAATGAGTGGTTTGTCTGATGAAACCATTTTGGAAACAAGGAAGAAAGCAGTTGAATATATTTCATCTGTTTACCCAGACAATGAAATCGTGGTAATTGATTCGTTCAAGCCACAAGGTGAAACAGAATACAATGCTGTTAGTGCAGTAAATCTATTGGGTCAAGCATTGTCCAATATGGCAGGTGCTGAAATTATCTATTTCGTACCTGGTTGGAAGGAATCTAAGGGTTGTCAGATTGAAAATGAAGTTGCTCGTAGATGGTTGGAAGAAATCGGCGTTGAACTCATTGAAGATGGAATGGAAAAAGTTGATATTGAATTGACTACAGATGAATTGGAACGATTGAAGAAAGTAGCCAATAATGAAGGAATGTCAATTCATAAGTATATTGGATTGAAACTCAAACAAGCCATTGAAGATGGTTCATTGGAAAAGATGGCTAAGGAATTGAAATAAATATGAAGTGGTTATTGATTTTCATAGTTTTATTGATTTTTGGATGTGCCGAAAGTACAACCAATGCACCGATTAATAATTGTCAAATAGTTGATGCAGATTCAACTCAAATGGATTGTGGAAATCAGACCTATACGATTTATTAATATGCAAGATACCAAGTCATTAGAATTATTGGATAAAATCACTGGTGGCAATAAACCATATAAGTTTATTGTTCGTGAAAAGTCAATTGGTAATTTTGACAATTGTATAAGACTTTGGCAAGACACAAATATAGTTATAGGTAAACTTCGTGAAATTGTAGAACACGAAAAATCGTTTGAAGAAGAATCTTTTCTCTATAATTATAAAGGTAAAGATAGAAACTATATTTCTAAAATTTTTGATTTCTTTTATACTAGTTTGAGTAATAAAGTCTTTTATTCATTCTGTTATTTTGACCAATCAGATGGTTTTGAAAACTATAACATTTATTTGAAGTATAAGAACAAATATACATTGGTTTGTATATTGTATGGTCAAGGTTCAACTTGTATAATTAAACCTGTAAAACCAGAAGAAATTAAGACTGATAAAGATGTTATAATCTTAGATAATATTCATTGTAGTATTTCAGGTGAAGTGAGTTTTTATGTCTGAAAAAATTAGATATATTTGTTTAGTTGTTATGAATGGTGAACCATTGATTTTTAAGAGATATGGAGAATCAACTGAACAAGTTAAGAAAGAATTGTCCGAGTTCATAAGAAGTTCTTATGATACTCAATTTAGTATAGAATCCGTAGAAAAAGATAAAACTAAAACAATAAAATGAAGCTAGATGATTTATTGGCAAAAATTGCTATATTAATTTCAATTGTTTTAATCTTGTGGATAATCCTATGAGAACATTTCTTTTATTGTATATTAATTCATTGATTGCTGTGGTGATATTCTCATTAATCATTCAGTATTCAATGCCTATCTGGGCATACTTCATGTATGCTTTGTTTGCAACAGTCTTTATTGGAGTGATAAATAAAATCAATGAAAAATTCTGAGTTACAATTGGTTCTTTATATTTTGAAAGACAATCCAATAACTTTGAAGAAATTATACTGTTTGATGTATTTGGCACAGCGTGAATATTTGTCTACTTATGGAAAAAGATTGTTTGACGATTTCTTTGTATTGTCAGACGATTTTTTAAAACCATATAGATTGAAACATTTACTTAAAGATGGTTCAAAACATTTTAAGATTATAAATGATACTATTCATGGATTGACAGAACCTGACATGGATTATATCGCAATTAAGGAAGCTGAAATTGCTGATAAGTATGTTTATTATTGCAATGAAAAATCATTAGAAGAACTTCGTGCTGAAGCTAAAGATTTTGCTGTTGTAAAAGCTATCAATAGATGTAATCAAGACCCTGATTTAGTTAGAATTACTGATGTGGATATGGCTAAAGCTGGTGGTGGTCAATCTGACCTTATAAAATATATCGTAGATAATAAATTAACAATGTTTGCTTTGGGAGACGATGATTAATGCTTACACTATTTCGGTATTTTAGGTGCCATTTGTTTTGCTTCGTGTGCTTTACCCCAGGTCATTAAAGCATTGAAAACAAAATCCACGAATGATATAAGTTTATTCTATATAATTCTGTCAATATTTGGAAACATATTTTCAGCAATTTATATCTTTGGAACGAATTACATTAGTGGATATTGGCAGTGGCCTCAATATTTCAATTATGGAACAGCATTAACTTTGATAATTATATTACTTGTGATAAAAAGGAAATATGATAAATGACTTTAGAAGAATTTGAAAACTGGCTAAGTGACAAAGACATTAAGAAAATACCGATTAATACTAAAAATTCAATTGAATATTATTGTTGTGGTCATTTAGCATTAGAGCTGAAAAGAAATTACTATGGTAAGTGGATTCTTACAGTTTTCAGATTGGTTAAATGGTATGATTACGAAATATCTTCAGCCATAGCAATGTGTAAAGAACTAAATGAATTTGATATAAAAGACTTGGATTACTATTTTGATGCCTATATTAGACAAGCTAATTTTCTTGAAATTTATATGAAAAAACAAAAAATACATAAGAAGAAACAAGACTTAAGTAAAGACTTTTCATAAATACTATATGAAGAAGAAAAAAGAACAAAAACAGAAACCAATAATTACTTCATGGGATGAGTCTAGTTTTAACTATGACTTGACATTATTCTTGTTGGGTCTTGGTACTATTGGTTTATTGGTATTTTTATTTCTGCACAGATGTAATATAGTGTAAATTTTTTATTACAATATTTAAGTTAAAATCCATTGACAGAATCAATGGATTTTTATATATTTGTAAAAAGTGAGGTAATAAATGGTAGATAACTTTAAACTTATTCGTTCATACCTTGAAAAGGAAATCAATGGTGGTAAATGGAAAGATGGAGATTGCTTTTATCTGCAACTTCTTCGTAGACAAGCAGATGACCCACTGATTGATGGTAAGAAAGACAAGAAGTACCACGGCAATATGCATAGTCGCAGTATCAAGGACTATCTTGTTAAGGACCTCCAACATCTTGACGATATTGAAGACGATGTTAAAACATTCTGTAAGACATTCAATGTTCGTGCATACATTCGTCTGAACAAGCGTTCTTACAAAAATATTACCACAAAAATTCTCAAACATATTGCCGACCAGGTAGATAGTGGCGAAACTTATGCTTCTCCATATCATCTGATTTCAAGTGCTTGTGGTGTGGCAAATTGTGCTGGTAAGAACAAAACATGGCTGCTTGACCTTGATAAGGAATACCTGCCTTATGAAGAAGAAATCAAGGATATGATTTTGAATTGTTCGCCATATGACAAAAATATTAAAAGTTACATGGATTTAGGCTTAAGCAAAGAAGAAGCCCGAAAAAAGATCAAGGGTGAATTTTTCATTGTTCCCACGAAGAGTGGTAAGCACATTATCTGCAAACCATTCAATCGTGATGCATTTAGTCATGTACCAAATGCAAATGAAATTCAAAAGGCTAAAGATGCTGGTACAAAACCTAGACTTGGTCTTTGGGAACAGTTCTGTAAGAAAAATAAGATTAACCTTCCATGTGTAAGTATTCACAAGGATAATCCAACAATTCTTTATGTACCATAAGGAGGAATTATGACTTATACTTTTACAGAAGAAGAAATTGAAATGTTTCTTGACTGGTCAGTTTATGCTCGAGGCGAAAAGTTCCAATTGGACCCGAAAGAAGAACAAATGATTAGACGATTGAATAAAATTGTTCGCAAAGATTTTGATGAACTTAGCAACGAAGAAAAAGTTTATCGTTTCTGTGCTGAAAACCAATATCCTGTTTGTTGGTATAGTCCAGCATATTCTTCGGGAGACAACAACACATATTTCAAGTTTGAAAAGGACGGAAAGGAACCTTTGAA
>JAGCBE010000116.1 GCA_017652345.1 Methanobrevibacter sp. | reverse complement strand
AAAGTTGCACTGAACTTGCAATTTTTTTAATTTTCAGTTTTTTGCCTCAACTCATATAAATTGTCTGACAACTTTTGTTAACAAATTGTTAACAATTTAGACATATCTAGTTCATAATTGCCTGTTATACTTATATCATAGTAAAGGAAGAGATACATAAACACCTTTACAAGACAACTCAATATAAAGGATAGTCGAACAACTGTTCGACAAGAGTTCATATCGAACAGGCGTTCGGTCTATTAAGGTAACTCACAAACAATGCTTAGTCAACTAAGCACACGTTCAAGGAAAAAGGAGATAAGAATTATGAAGAACGTAATTATTGAGCCATCTAGTAGCACCAAACTTGCAAACCTCAAGAGCGCACCACTTAAAAAGGAGTTAAACAACATCTCTAGAGCACTTGAGAAGGGCAAAAAGGCAACGTGGGAAATTGCACAGGGATATGCTAACATAGTTAACAATAAACTGTGGGAACGTGACTTCAATAGCCAAAATAAGTTTGCGGAGTTCGTAGGAATGACAAGCGGCGGCATGAGTCAATTTGTTAATGCAGTAAAATTCAGAGAAGAGCATCCCGACATTGATACTACAGTATCTAAATCATACCTACTAGGAACTATCAAGGACTTTAGTGCGGTTAGTGATTATGTCTACACTGAATACAAGTGCAATATCTGGGAACTATCCGACAATAGCCTTAAAGCGGTTATACGTGAGTATGATAAAATGCTAGAGGACAAAAACAAGGAAGCAACTGAGGAAGCAACTGAGGAAGCAACTGAGGAAGCAACTGAGGAAGCAACTGAGGAAAAGACCGTAATAATTACAGTCATAAACGCTGATGGTTATAAGGTTCTTTGCGAGATGCCCGAAAGTATCGCTAAGGAAATCGAAAACATGTGTCATGATTACATAATAGGCACATATGACAAGGACGGAAACAAGATAGCATAACACAAACAAGGTAAGGCGGTATACAAGATATACCGCCAAACCTAAACCACTTAGTCAACTAAGCAATGCAAAGGAAAAAAAGAAAATGAAGAAAAGAACGTATACAGTAAAGATAAAAGGAATTAAAACAGATATAAATGAACTCTTAAGATATGACATGGTAGACTATAAAATATATACAGAAACGGGTAACATGATATTACATGATGAGATGCTGAGGACGTCAAATATGTTATGTATCGAATTGATGGAGTCGAATAAAATAATCATAAGAAGGAATAGAAGAGCAACTACAATATATATATCCAATGAAGAGTTGATGAGTTCATTTCAAATGATAATATTCAATAGAGATTTCACAGGAATCTCAATGGACATATAAGGGGTGAGAATATGGTGAACAAAATAAGAATATATGGATTAACAGTAAGTCATTGCGTGAGAATATTTGAGGAACAACTTTTTAAGATAAGTGAATTTAAAGAGGATGAAACTGGAGATATATTTGATATAGAATTAGCAGAAATAGATGCAGTATCATTACATGATAATGGAGTTACAATAATAGCAAATGAAAATGAATATTTCATTTCAAGAAATGAATTTAAGGAGATTATAATAATATGATAGAAATGATATTTGGAAAAATTGCAACATATTGTGAAAGTAGAAATTCTTGTGAAGATTGTCCGTTTTCAAAGGACATAAAAAAGAACAATCATTATAGATGTATTTTTCATGTAACACCAGAAGAATGGGATTCTGAAATGCTACAAGCTTGTTATTTAGAAATGTGTGCTGAATTATATTTAAAAGAAAGGGAAGAAAATGAGAAGAATGAGCAAACCGAAGAAGAATAATAACTGGATATATGAGCATGAAAAGAAAAATAAACAAGAACTCGAAAATCTTTACAGATGTAAAAAGCAACTGGAAAAGTTAAAAGAGAAATATAAATAGAAAGGAGAGTTAAATGATTAGAGCACCGAATACTTAGTTAACTAAGTAGTAACGTAGAAATCAGTTTAAACAAAAAAGGAGAATAAAATTATGTTTGAAAAATTTAACTTAACAAATACTATCAGAGAAGGAGTTGATATTTCTGAAATGGAATTTAAACCATTATCAGATTTTGCCGGAATGAAAGTTAAGGTAGAGGGTTTCTACTTTAATAACAAAGGTTTCTTTGGTGAACAGTTGGTAGTTATAGGTAATGGCTATCAGATAAACATGCCAAAGAGAGCAGTAAAAGATTTCAAGGAAATTGCAAATAACAAAACAATGTTAAATGCAGTATTGTCGGGACATCTTATGATAACTGACATTTCAATCAAAGAGGTTGAAGTGTTTGACGAGGAAATTCAGGCAAAGGTGAAGAAGGTTACTCCTATTTACAACCTGAAAGATTGTTAATCACTTAGTTAACTAAGCAAGGGAGTGGCAAACACCACTCCCTATTTTTATGAAAGGAGAGTACATGGATAATATAAATGATGAAGGAATACTTCTTTTAATAGAGGCAATGGCTCATGATGCTGCAGAAGAATATAGAGAATATAAAACTGTATTAAAAAATAGAGCTCTAAATAAAAATGAAAGAGCATATTTTGAATTAAGAGCAAATGAGTCATTAAAATTTTTTAAAAGTAATATATTTAATTTAGCTTTTCCAAATGTTGGTGAATATATAATAGAACAATTAGAAAAGGAGAAAATGTAATGGATTTAGAAAAATTTTATGAAAAAGCATGGTCAAAACAAAAAGTTACGCAGTTAAGAGAATATATCTCATATGCAATTAAAGAAATAAATGAAAGACAATTTAATAAAGATGATGTAATTTCAGAAGTTTACTTAGATGATATAAGAGAAAATATAACTGGAATAACAAAACAAGGTTTATTATCAGCAAGAACAATAGGAAAAACGAAAAAAGAGATACTATATGAGGCAAGAAAATTACATGACTTTTTGCAATGGGATTATACTAGTATTGAAACTCAAGATATATTCGAAGAAAAATATAGAAGAGCATGGCAATCTTATAATGATAAACCAGGTAATGTATATTTAACACAAGACCAATATCAGACATTTGTTGAATTAATATTTGCTTTTAAAGATAAAACAGCAGGTTTTTCTAGTGACCAAATTAAAGAATATTTTGATGAGGTAAATAGTGAAGATAACGATTATACTATGAAAGACTTAATAAGTGCTTTAGCAAAAGCATCAAAAGAAAAAGGACTAGATGAAACTACAAGAACAAACAGAGTTTATCAGTATTTAAGAGGGGAAATTGAATAATGATACAATACATTAATAATTTAAAATATGTTAGCTATGATATACATAAAACTAGGTCTAGACATTCTGATGGCTCATATAAAATTATTAAAAGATGTGAAGATATTCTTACTCTAGATATTGAAACTACAAGTGCATGGTTAACTAAAGATGGTAAGGTAAAAGGATATAAAAAAGGAAAATCTACTGAATATTGGAATTCATTAGAACCACTTGCTCTATGTTATTTATGGCAATTTTCATTTAATGACAAAGTATATTATGGTAGAAATATCGAAGAACTTGTAAAAGTTTTTAGTGATTTGCCTAAAGACGTAAAATTTATTATATGGGTTCATAATTTAGGTTTTGAATTTGTATTTCTAGCAAATATTCTAACATGGACAGTAGTATTTGCCAGAAATTCACATAAACCAATAAGAGCATGTAGTAAAGAATTTCCTAATATTGAATTTAGATGCTCATATATGCTTACAAGATTATCATTAGAAAGTTGGGGTAATGAACTAGGAATTAAAAAATTGGTAGGTAACTTAAATTATTATAAAATAAGAACTCCTTTAACTAGATTGTATCAAAAAGAATATGACTATGCAGAAAGAGATTGTGTAATTGTTTATAATGGAATTAAAAAATATAAAGATAGATATAAATCTATTTGGAAAATACCATTAACACAAACAGGCACTATAAGACAAGAAGTAAAAGATATTCTAATGAAAGATACTAAATATAATTATTTTATAAAAAGATTAATACCAAAAAGTGTAGATGAATATATATTATTACAGAATTTATTTAGTGGTGGATATACTCATGCAAATAGAGTACATTCAGGAAAAGTTATAAATAAAGATTATATAAATTCAGATGATATATACATAGAACATAGAGATTTTGCCTCAAGTTATCCAGCGGTAATGTGTTGCAAAAAATATCCAATGTCACCATGGGTTACTACTGTAAGAGAAATTAGAGAACAAAATTTTGATAAAAAAGCGTACATTTATAAATTAGAATTTACTAATATTATTTCTACAAACTTTAATACATACATTCAAGCAAGTAAATGCTCATGCGTTAATGCAATATATGACAATGGTAGAATAATAAAAGCAAATAAACTAATTATGTATGTAACAGAGGTTGACTATAAAATAATTAAGAATAATTATACATGGGAAAATCTTGAAGTTCTAGAGGCTTATAGTAGTAACAAGGATTATTTACCTAAAAAACTTATAGAATATATACTCAATCTATATAAGAATAAAACTAACTTAAAAGATGTTGAGGGTATGGAAGATATTTATATGCAAAGCAAACAATATATAAATTCTTGTTTTGGAATGATGGTTACTGCAATTATACAAGCGATGGTAGAGTATAACACTGATGGTAGTTGGGTAGTAAAACATCTTACAAAAAGTATGGTAGAAGAGCGTTTTGCAAAATTACGAAGAGAATATACATCTGAGAAAAGATATTTTTTATCATATAGTTGGGGTATATATGTAACTGCATATGCAAGAGAAAATCTATGGAAATGTATAGAAAAATGTGGTTTAAATGGTTATGATGTGCTTTATGTAGACACGGATAGTATTTTTGCATTAGGTAAACATGAATGGTCGTGGTATGATGAATATATTACAGATGAATTAAAAGCAATGTGTGATAAATTACATATTGATTTTGAATTAACTAGACCATTAACACCAAAAGGAAAGAAAAAACCATTAGGCATATTTGAAGAGGAAACTCCATGCGAAGAGTTTATTACATTAGGTGCAAAAAGATATTGTGAAAGAAGAAAAGGCGAAAACTTTCTAAGAATGACTGTAAGTGGAATAAATAAAGAAGCAGTTTCTGTACTTAAAAATGATATAAGAAATTTTAAAGATGGAGTAAACTTTGATAAAGATGCTAATGGAGTAACTAAAAAATTAAGCACATATATAACAACAATGCCGAACGTAACATATCATGATGGTTATGTATCTAGATATTCATTTGGAATAAATCTTAGAAATAATGGATATAAATTAACTATGACAGATGAATACAAATCGTTAATAGATTATTTAGATGTTGGCAGTATTGATTGGGATATATATGAGCAGAGAATGAGAAATGTAGTGCTTAGTTAACTAAGTAGAAAGGAGAAAATATGATAAAGAAATATTGTATTGTAAATGGTAAACTTATAATGCCACCTAAAGTTAATTGGGAAGCATTAGATGGTGGATATAATGATGAGGAGTTTGAGTTAAAACTAGATGTATTTAGAAAAGTTACGTATCCTCACATGGAATCATCTTTTGTAGCTTATTTTAGGCAGCGTTATGATTTTGAAAAAGAATGGGAGTATCTTACAGTTTTAATCACATTACATGATAATGATACTATTTATGAGTGGGATTTTGATGAAGGGCAACAACATAGAGAGTGGCTTTATATATTGGATATTACTGAAGGATTTGAAAGTGAGGTGTAATATGACAAAAGAAGAATTGGATAACATAACTGTATGGATAAAAGAGAATGTTATGCGTAATAATAAGATTATGTTTGAGGAAACCATCAGAGGTGATGATGGATATCAAGATATTGATTTGATAGAAGTTATAGCATCATTACATAATATGTTATATAAAGAAGTAACAGGTGAATATTATGATTACATGTTTCACTGGGCAAACAAAGTAGGCTCATGGGTATATGATGATATATTTAAACCTGAAGAAGAAAAACGTGAAAGGAGATAACTAATGGCTACACAATATTACAGTATTAAAAAATTAGCAGGCACTGGAGTACAATACTTAATACCTTATGGCATGAGAGGTAATGGTAAATCATACTCAGCAAGAGAGGAAGTATACGAGAGATACAAAGATGAAGAGAATAAATTTCATGGTAAATTTGTATACTTACGTAGATGGCAAGACGATATAAAAAGTAAGGAAGTAGAAAAATATTTCGACAAGAAACAGTTTAAAAGAAACTTTCCAGACGCTGATGGATTAGTAGCAGCATCAAATGAGATATGGACATACATAAATTTAAAGAATGGAAAGAAACAAAAGATAGAACAGATAGGTTACTACTGTGCATTAAATGAAGCAGAAAGATATAAGTCATGGGTATTTGAAGATGTTAGAACTATTATCTACGAAGAGTTTATAACCGATAAGACATACCTTGATGATGAACCCGCAAAACTTATGCACCTTGTTTCAACAATACTCCGTCATGAGCTGGGACAGGTAATCCTCATAGGTAATACTGTTTCACAGATAAACCCTTATTTTGAATACTGGAAGATAACAGAAGATGTTTTAAAATTAAAGAAAGGTGAGATAAAACTATTTAGTTTCCATACTGTAAATGAACTAGGCATAGATGAAGTTGTAGAACTTGCAGTAGAATATTGTGAGAACATCAACATAAAGAATAACATGTTCTTTGGACAAGTTGCCAAACAGATTACATCAGGTGATTGGGAAACTAAAGAATATCCTAAACGACCAAAAGGAAATTGGGAAACATTATATGAAGTAGGTGTAAGATATTTATCTTTCTACTATGTAATGCAATTACAAGTAGAAGAGGAAAGCGGTAACATAATAGTATTTGTATATAAAACTGATAGAGAAGTTGATAGAATACTAACAGAAAAATTCAATCCTGACTTTATGCAAACACCTAAACTATTATATGATAGACGACCTGAAGAACTTATAAGACAATGCTTTGCTAGAAATAAAGTATGCTACCTAGATAATCAAACAGGCACTAACTTTAATACATTACTAGCAAAATATAGATTTATCTAAAAATATGAGGGAGCTGCTTAGTTAACTAAGTAACTCCCTCTGAGTATGATGATGAACTAATTAAAATATAATACCCTCAAGTAACGCTCTTTCAATACCATTTCTTTCTTCTAATGTAGCAGAAGTAAGCGTATCTACATGAACAAATTTACATTTAGCAAATCCCTTAAGAGTACCTAACTTAACAGTACAATAAGAACTATCACCACAATAAGGTTCATGTGCAGTATCATATCCTATCGGTGAGTTTATAACCACATAAGGTGTCTTAGGTGATAAAGCACCGAAATTAGTAGTTAATGAACCACACCTATCAACTGATATTACGTTCTGATTTTCAATAGTATTTACACTATTAGCAATACTAGCCAAACCAGCCGCAGCACCAAGCAATCCTCTAGTAGGAGCAAACAATGCAGTAGCCATTGAAAGTGCGGTAGTACCAACTCCCATGAACAAATTAAACTTAGCCTGTTCAAGTCTAGTCTTATCAGTAGCAGATAAAGGAATTTGTACAGCCATATTACCATTAAACATATAAAGAACTTTCTTATCAGAATAATTCTTATTAATAGATATTATAGCCTGAAAATCTCCAGTACCAATGTCAATGAAATAATCAAGATACAACTCAGCAAAATGTTCTACTACTAATGGATTAAGATATGGAGTTATATCATCACATCTAATTTGTCTAAATCCAATGTAAGGAAGATAAATATAAATCTCTCTATCAAAATCTCTATAATCTAGATAAGTTCTAGGTATAAGAACTTTACCAAAACAGAACCTAATAACTCTATTTAATACAATAGGAACTGTTATATCAGTAGGTGGGTCAGCACTCATATTTTGAGCAGTTAAATAACCCAATACAATAGCACGATATAAAGAACCATCAGTAGTATACCAATATTGTAAAGTACCCTCTTCATCTACTGGTATTTGATTAGGTAACGGTAAGGTATGTAATGAGATAATAGGTTCTAGTGGATTAGAATTTAATAGTTGCTTATCAGTCCACGTATCTCTATCCCATAACCATGTAAAGAAATCACTAACATCAAATACACTAGGATGATATATATTAACACAATTCTCTAAGAAAACATCATCATCAAATGTTTCAGGTGATACTGGATCTATAAAAGGTTTAGGTAATACACCAGGAGTTGGTTTAGGTTTTACAATAACTGGTGGGTCACCATCCCTAATTAAAGGCTGTAAATCAATCTCAGGAACTTCAGGGTCAAATGGTTTATGTCCTATTGGAATATATGGGTTAGACTCCGTAGGTTCATACCACTTAGTATGTAAATTAGATATAGGAGTAATAGGACTAAGAGTAGAACTAATTCCTATACTGTCCATAATAGGACCTGCTCCAACTAAAGCTACATGTGCCAGACCACTATAATCAAACCATCCGCTTCTATAATAATTATAAAATACATCAGCTGTGGTATACCCAGTATCATTGTCCCATAGACCCTCATTATGAAAATATCTATCTCCAAAATCACTAGGTGAGGTTGACCATAAACCGCCTTTTATATGAGTGACAACTCCAGAATAATGTTGATTATTATCACTCTCAGTAGTTGTTACAATACTTGCATTTCTGAGAGTATAACCATTAACATACATTCTTTTAATCTCAGGTGCTACTGACCTTATACAAACACGTATAATTTGACTATTGTCTATTATACTTTTAAAATTAGCATCTCCATTATATAACTTATCTAAAGACTGTTTAAACTGTACTGGAGTATACATTCCGCTCATATAATCATTATTATCATAAGCAACAAGATTATTAATTAAATTTGAGTGGTCATAATTATTTATAAAACTCTCGCCGTCTGGTAAAGGTCTTTGATTAACAACACAAGGATTATTAATATTAGGAAACTGTTCAAAATAATTATAAACTAAATCAGCAATAGCATGGTCATAAGCACTTCTTCCATATATATCTATAATTCCATTTACTATTTTAGTATTAAAGTCAATATCATAACCCTCATATTCATCAGATAACAGCTGCATAATATCTTCTTTTGTATAACCATCAACAGTATATCCATAACCTAATGCAACATCATCTATCAAATCACTAATATTAGTAGTTATAGCAGCACCTCTAGAAGTAACTTCATATTGGTCTGATATAGGATTATGAAAAACAGTCATTCTAAACTTTATAGTACAAGGTTGACCATCAACGCTTAACGTAAAGTATTTTAGTAAAGCATTATCTTCAACAAAAATACCTAAATCAAGTAACTCTTCTTCACTAGGCTGATGGTCAAATGTTTCTTTATAATCACATGTTTCAGCCCACATAGGAGAGTTTAATAAAGACTCTACTATTACATCAGTATAAGTTTGTGTATATGCCATTTTATCTCCTTTCTATGCTTAGTTAACTAAGTGACTATTGAAAATTAAAAGCCTTACCATTTGTAACTAACACATATTGATTATTTTTATCAAGACTTCTAGGATACTTTATGATTTTTGTAGTAGTACCTCGTTGTGTTATTATATCATTATTAGGTATATCCATATTCTTATAGTCAGTATTTTCAACTCTTTCCACAAGAGCAATTAAATTTTTTATACCATCTTTATATGACATTAAAACATCAACTTCCATATTAATTACAAATAAACCATTCTCCATTAATGTTATTACACAATAGTAATATCTATTAGTAACATCAATGAAAGCATAATTATAAGTACTTAAATCATAATCACTTTGTAAAATTATTTGAGGATTAAGTGATGATGTTTCTTCTTTAAGCACTATATTAAATTCTCTTTCATCACTTAATCTTTTATTTAGAACTCTATGTTCATCAGCATTATGATACAAAGTAACAACTGCATTACCAATAAAAGTAGGCAAAGGAATAACAGGCGTGCTACCAGGTTCTACTGATGGAACTGGAGTAGGCTCATAACCAGGTTCTTCAGGTATAGGTAACGGAATATATCCACCACCTTTTACATTTTGTTTATTATTAAAATAAGCCATAAAATTCTCCTTTCATTATCCAATTTTCATAATATTCATTCCACCACGTTCTAAATACTGATTATCCCAACTCATTGAAAGACCAGTAGCACTTACAAAGCATATGGTTGACTGTTCCGTTAATTCTATAAGAAAAGTAGAATTTCCATAAGATATAGAAACATTAGATATAGAGTTTAAGTCAGCTTCACCATTTATAGATAAACAAAACTGATTAATAGAATTAGTGGTAGAGTAAGCATTATGTATATTTATAATATACTTTCCAGCTGACAATGTTTTTGTTTCTGTTAGTGGAGTATAAACAGAACTAGTTGCAGTTGCAATCCAAGCAGCTTTTATTAATTCCGTATAAGTACCACTAGCACTTATAACATTATTTTCAATAGTAATATTATCGCCAGCAGTTAGAACATCTTGCTTACCACTTTCCAAAGCATCAATATCATTTTCAGCAGTTCCTACTCTATCGGTTAATCCACTAATAGCATCTTCAGTATGATATACTCTATTATCCAAATCACTTAGTTGACTAAGCACTTCACTATCATCATAAGGTTCAAATGCTACTACATTATTAATAAGAATTTTAACACTAACAGGAAAGTCATGGTCACTAGTAACAATACCCACCGTATGTTCTCTTTGCCAAGTTTCAACAGTATAAATATCATTACTATTATAATATACTTCTATAATACTATTACCATCTATAATGTTATCTGTAAATGTAATTTCATTAACATTCGCTGATAAATTACCAACAAGCGTTTTTAATATAACCATACCATATCTCCTTTCATTCTAGTATTAAAAACTGTTCCTGTATTTCTGAAAAAACAAACATATAAAAGTTATATCTTTTCCAATAATTGCTATGCTTTTCCATAATTTCAGTTTTAGTTCTTACTCCATTATTACCAGTTCTAGTTAATAAATGTTGGTCACCAGTATTTCTAGCATAAGTGCTATCCATTTCACCTTTAGTATACTCGGTAACATCATTTCTAGTACCAGTAGCGTTTTTCACAGAGTTTTTTGACGCATAGTCATTAGTATTAAAAGCAGATATTCTATTCTGATTTTCATAGTTTTGACCACCCTCTGTAAAATCTCTTACATCAGTTCTTGCACCCTCTCTTGTTTCACTAGCCATGGTATTAAGACCTTGATAGTTTTCTGTCATATCAACATCATCTAATATTCCATACTTACTATCATTAACTACATTAACTCTCCATAGTTCATTATATCTTTTGTCGTTAGCAAGTAACCAATTCTTAACTATTTCAATAAAGTTATTAGTAACTTCTAAAATATTTTCATCTTCTTCCTGGTCAAAGTAACAGAAAGTTTTATAAAGAGTCTTAAACAAGTTATCAAACTCTGAAAAGTTTGCTACATATTCTTGCCAAAAAGTAGAACTATAATTACTCAATAAAGGCACATTTCTTTCTTTAGTAAGTTCATACATTTTCTTTACATTATACATATTATTCACTCTCCTTTCTGACAATATCATTAAACATTCTTAGGTCATTTTGTTCAGCATCATGATAAGAGTCTAGAGTATCAAACTGAACTCTTTCATTTTCAATTCCATAATCAATCTCTTCAGCAATATGAACATTCCAATTTGTTCCAAACATTTTATTAATCTGTTCACAGGCATTTTCTCTACACTTTATCATGTCAGATATATTAATCTGTAACAAAGAAGTATCCGCCTCAACCTCAGCCATAATAGTATTATTTCTTTTTTCAAAAGCACTTCTAACACCAATGGCAGAATAAAAACTCTTTAGTAATTTCTCTCTTATTTCAATTACTTCCATTACTGTCTGACGAGAACCTTTATCAACACCAGCATACTGAATACCTAAACAAGCCTTATCAGTAACAGTTCCATATTGACCATTTAATAATCTTCCCTGATACTGTTCAACGCTTTGTTTCTGTTTTTCAGTAGTAACTATTGGAACACCACCATTATCTCTAGCATTAACTAGTAACAATGATAGTGTAACATCAGTATGACCTAACAATATAGCATAATGATGAATTAAATGGGTTAAAGGATTTCTTATAGAAGTATTGTCAATAACAACAACATCTTTACCAATAGTCCTAGTTCCAGTATAAATAGGACAACGTACAATATAATTAGTTTTTTCATCCAAGTACTCCGTAACTCCGTAAAGAGTTCCATACATAGCAGTTAATTTATCTTTAATAGAATAAATGCCATTACTTGCAGTAATTCTAGTAATACCACAATGCCCTGCTAATAGCAATCTCTGTTCTATTTCTTTAGGCTTTACAAAGTTATGGTCAGGTGTGATACCATCTTCTTTATATGTTTCAGTATTTTCCCATATAAATAACTTCATAACTCGTTCAAATAAATGCTCTCTCCAAAAAGCATAAAATGCATTAAAAGTACTAGACTCTTTAGCAAATTTTACTATTGATTTATAGTCTTTTGAATAACTATCTACCTGTTCTAAAAACATTATATATCTCCTTTCTGAATGCAGAATAATGCTTTATTAATAATTATTATTCCAACTATCAATAAAATCATACAAACCTCTTTCTACTTAGTTAACTAAGTAGAGGGATAGCCTATTGGCTACCCCTCTTTTAATACTAAGCGTCAGCTTCTTCAGTAACCTTAATGGTTATATTTTCATTATCGTTTGGTGTAAAGTAATATTTTCCAGATGTATCTACACTATCAGTAATATCAATCTTCTTACCATTAGCCATTGTTACTTCCATTTTCTTTACATGATAACCATCAGTTATTGTAGGTGTAATAGTAATTTTTACACCAGCACTAGCTGTGCTAGGACTCTTAGCGAGAGTAATATGTGAACTATCAGTAAGAGTTACAGTACCACCATCAGCAATATAGAATACAATAGCATTAGCGTGTCTTTCGATAGCATATCCTTTCTTATATTCATAACCATAAATAGATACTCTATCTCTTACATTTGGCATAGACCACTGATATTCATCACCGAAGTATGCAGCACAGTAATCTTCATCTCTAAGCATAGCGATGATACCACTCTGTACAATAGGGTCACCCTGAGATATCTCATTATGCTTAACATCAATCTTTGAGCAATCAGCAAAAGACTGTGAGAGTCCCTGGCTCTGCCAGAAAGGCACTTCATCATAATTAGGAAGTGATACCAAATTGTTATGATATGTATCACTTTCGAGATAGTATTCACATGCCTGAGCAAATTCAGTAAGAACTTCTACAATAAGTTTATCCTTAGGTGTATTAATTTCATAACCTGCTACATTGAAATTAACTGACGGTTTCTGAATAAACTTAACAGTCTTATTAATTTCCTTAGTTGCCCATTTTAAGAAATCTTTACTTACCTGACATGAGTCAACTGTAAGACTTGCAGAAAATTTTGCATTGTATTCTGCTAATAGATTTCTGCATTTACCATTTGCAAGACAATCAGCAATACCAGTATTGCATGCAGCGTTTATAAGAGCCTCTTTTTCATTTTCAAGTCTGTTAAGAATTGCTACAAACTGACCATCAACAAAAGCAGTCATCGCCTCAGGTGAAAGAAATGCCTTAGAAATCTGTATAGTAGGCATCTGAAACTCATGAGCCCAAGTTCCCTCACCACCAAATAACATTGTTTCTACTGATAATGTTGAAGTAACTCCATAAGGACTATTCTGAGTTCTAGAATTACTTGATGGTGCATTTGTATATGCAGGGTTATTTACTGCTTCATTAGCATGTACATATATTTTCTGAATAAATGCTCCCCAAGTATGTTCATCTCTAAGTATCTGTCTAGTATCAGCGTTATATCTTCTTGCCCATATAACTGTCTTTACTATTCTATTAGTTAATGAACCATACCATTTATCAAGTAAATCAAAACTTGAAAGTGCCTTTCCCATAGATACTACATCAGTAGTTTCAATATTTTGTGTACCGCCTGTCATTCCCATGACATCTTCATAAGCATCATTTACAACGCTCGGTATCTGTGCTACTAAATAACTTGCCATAATCATTCTCCTTTTCTTGCTTAGTTAACTAAGCATTTGTTTCATTGTTAATAGTTTCTGTTACAGGTTCTTGTATAACCTCTGGTTCGGGTGCAACTTCGACAGCAACTTCTCTAGACGGTTGAAAAGTTTCTATTGGAGTTTCAATAATAGGTTCTACAATTTTTTCCTGTTTAGGAAATACTTCCCTATAAGCATCATCATCATACCTCATAGCAAAAAATCTCTCCTTTCTCCACTTAGTCAGCTAAGTAGTAATTTTAAACATAATAATACATATTAAAGATATATTATTACTATCTTCATTATAACAATAGCATATCTACTAGAAAAAATCAAGAAAAAATATAAACAATATTTATAAATATTATTTGTGCACTTTGTATACTTCTTCCTTGTGTTCAGTGCTACTTT
>JAGCBE010000115.1 GCA_017652345.1 Methanobrevibacter sp. | reverse complement strand
TTTACCAATGTAGTTTTCTACGAATTTTTGTACGATTGGCATTCTGGTAGGTCCACCTACAAGGATGATTTTATTAATGTCGTTTTTGGTCATTTTTGCATCATCTAATGCGTGTTTGTTAGGTTGACCACATTTGTTTACGATAGGATCTACCAATTCTTCTAATTTTGCTCTGGTTAAGTTGTTAATGAGGTTGTGAGGTTTACCGTCTGCACCCATACAGATGAATGGTAAGTTTACTTCACTTGTTAAGGTAGTGGATAATTCGATTTTTGCTTTTTCAGCTGCTTCTCTTAATCTTTGTACTGCTTGGTCATCAGTCATTAAGTCAATGCCAGTTTCAGTTTTGAATTCTGATGCTAAGTAGTTCATGATTGCATTGTCCATGTCGGTACCACCAAGTTGGGTGTCACCGCTGGTAGATTGTACTTCGAATACTCCTCCACCAAATTCCATGATGGTTACGTCTAAGGTACCTCCACCTAAATCGAATACTAAAATGTTTACATCATCGTCATCATCTTGTTTGTCGATACCATATGCTAAACTTGCAGCGGTAGGTTCGTTTACAAGTCTTACTACATCAAGACCAGCAATGGTTCCTGCATCTTTGGTTGCAGTTCTTTGGTTGTCGTCAAAGTAAGCAGGTACGGTAATAACTGCCTTTTCGATTGGTTCTCCTAAGAAGGATTCTGCGTCTTTTTTGATTTTTTGCAAGATCTTTGCAGAGATTTCTTGTGGAGTGTATTGTTTGCCTTGGATAGTTACTTTGTAATCGGTACCCATTTTTCTTTTGATTGCACTGATGGTGTTTTCTGGGTTGGTTACAGCTTGTCTTCTTGCTGGTTCACCAACTAATTGTTGACCGTCTTCAGTGAATGCAACATAACTTGGGAATGCTTTACCGTATTGGCTTGCACCTTCTGCACTTGGGATAACGGTAGGTTTACCACCGACAAGTACAGATGCTGCAGAGTTACTAGTACCTAAGTCAATTCCAATAATTTTTTCTTTTTTAGTATCAGACATAGTTTTCACCTTTACATTTTGTTTTTAATAAAAGTTATTTTGATTTTTTAATTTTTTTAATAGTCAAATATTTTTATTTTTTTTGAAATATTTGATTAATTGAATTTTATAAAATTATTTTTAATTAAATAATTTATGAATATGATTTTTTAATTTATTTTATTCTTTTTTAGCTTTTTTGCAAACTCTAACTTTGGAATATTTGATTACCTTATCCTTTAAGGTGTATCCTTTCATGAGTTCATCAACGATTTCATTGTTTTCATGATCTGGACTGTCTACAGTAAGCAAAGCTTCATGCTTGAATGGGTCGAACTTTTCTCCTACTGCAGGAATCTCTTCAACACCTTCCTTTTCTAAAGTATTTTTCATTTTAGAATAAATTAATTCCAAACCTTCTCTAAGTTCCTCTTCATTGCTTGAGTTTTCAAGAGCCCTTTCCATATCCTCATAGATATCCAGGAATTTAACAATAAGGCCTTCATTTGCATATCTTATTAAGTCCTGCTTTTGTTTTTCTCCTTGTTTTCTAAAGTTATCAAAGTCTGCTTGAAGTCTTTGAATATGGGATTTAAGCTCTATGATTTCTTCATCTTTCCTCTCAAGGTCTTTGGTTAATTTATCTAATTCATCATCTTCACTTTCATCTTCTTCGGATGGCTCATTTTCGCCATCTTCATCTTGTGAAGACTCTTCTTTAGATTCAGAAGGGCTTTCTTCTATATCTTCCTGAAGTTTGGATTGATCTTCCTCATCAATTTCTTCTTCAGATTTTTTAGTTTTGTTTTTCTTAGCCATTTATTCACCTTTAATGAATTTATCATAAAGTATTATAATGAAAGAGAAAGAGAGCGATAAGCTCCTTTAATATTTTGACTTTAATCAAAGAATTTTAGATTTGTAGTTTCTATCATATGGGTTAATAGAAAAGTGTTTTATGATTTTTAGATTTTGGTGTGTACTTAAATCTAAGAAAATCTTTGTTTATAGTGTGATTTTTTAAGAGGATTTTGAAATGTTCTTTGATTTGTGTTTATCCAGTTTGTTATTATTTATTAGAATTTTATAGGTTTCTTATAATAACTTTTTGAGTTTAGGCCATTTATCAAGAGAACTTTGATTTTTTGATTTGTTTTAGCTCTGTTTTTAATAAATAACCCTTGGATTTAGATTTTATTTTGTCAATTTATATTAAAGTAACAAAATGTTATCTTTCTCTATACTTATTATAGTAACAAAATGTTATATAAAGATTTCGGT
>JAGCBE010000114.1 GCA_017652345.1 Methanobrevibacter sp. | reverse complement strand
TGAAGGTATCATGACCCACAGAGAAGCTAAAGAAAGAGTTATCGGCGGACGTTTGTTGGCTTAAATGTATTAGGTGATTGAATATGGTATTAGCTGCAGCTATAAGGGAAGAAATTGAAATCCCTGAAGGCGTTGAAGTTATAATTGAAGATGAAATTACTGTAAAAGGACCAAATGGTGAAACTTCCAGAAAATTTACTTATCCTAATGTAACTATTTCAAAAGAAGAAAATCTTGTTGTTCTTGAAACTGCTTTCCCTAAAAAGAAAGACAAATCCATGATTGGAACTACTAGAGCTCACATCAACAATATGATTACTGGTGTAACTGACGGTTTCACTTATCATATGAAAATTGTATTTGCTCACTTTCCAATGGCTGTAAAAGTTCAAGACAAGGAAAAAACTGTTACTATCGAGAACTTTATTGGAGAAAGACATCCTAGATCTGCAAAAATCGTTGGAGATGCTAAAGTTCAAGTAAAAGGTGATGAAGTAATCATTACTGGTGTTAACAAGGAAGAAGTCGGTCAAACTATGGCTAACTTAGAACAAGCTACTAAAATTAGAGGTAAAGATCCTAGAGTATTCCAGGATGGTATCTATTTAACTAGTAGAGAATAGTTATAATGGTGATTTGAATGAGTAAAGATTTTAAAAGACAAGAATATGCTCGTTATAAAAAATTAGGAACCAAATGGAGACGTCCTAGAGGAAAAACTAGTAAAATGAGAAGATACGAAGCAGGTAAACCTGCAATGCCATCTATCGGTTATCGTACTCCTAGAGCTACTAGAGGATTACATCCTTCTGGTTACAAAGATGTTCTTGTTAATAACATGAAAGAATTAGAAGCACTTGACTGCGAAACTGAAGCTGCAAGAATCAGTGCTACTATTGGAAAACGTAAAAAAGAATTGATGTTAGAAAAAGCATCAGAATTAGGTATTAAAGTTTTAAATAAATAAATGAATTTGAAAAATTTAAATTTTTCTCATGATAGATGATAAAACTAAGTTTTTTCATTTCCTAAAAATTGTTAAGCGATTTAATTTAAAGTAAATTTTTAAAATTATAAATTTATAAAGCTTACTTGTAAGAAAAATAGGGGCGTTGTATAAAGTTGGTAAGGGATTATTGAATACGTCTTTAACCTCATACCACAACATATATGACAATGATTCTAATCAATTAATTGATTCGGGGATTTAGTATATTAAATTCCTGGATAAAGGTTAAATAATTAATTGTGTGTAATTTAATGAGTAAATTTATGGAAAATTTATTTTTTAAATATATTGGCCAAAAGTCAAGCAAGAGAATCTTTTTTCTTATAAAGAGCTAACAATTAAATTAAAACAATTGAATTAACAAATGAATTTTAATTTATTTGAATTAAAGGGAAACTTGAAGAAATTTTATTCAAGTTTATCAGCTAACTAAATGGAGGATTATTAATGAATCTTACTACACAAAAAAGATTAGCTGCTAGTATACTTAAAGTTGGAGTAAACCGTGTATGGATAGACCCAGAAGAAATTGAAGAAGTTTCTAGAGCTATTACAAGAGACGGTATCAAACAACTTATAGATCAAGGTATTATCAAAGCTAGACCAAAAACTGGTATTAGTAGCTACAGATCTAAAAAAATCAAAGAACAAAAGAAAAAAGGTAAACGTAAAGGAAGAGGTAGTATCAAAGGAGCTAAAAACGCTCGTACTCCTAAAAAACAAGTCTGGATGAAAACCATCCGTGCTTTAAGAACTGACTTAAAAGATATGAGAGACGCTGGTGAAATTGACCGTACTACCTACCGTAAATTATACAAAATGGCAAAAGGTGGAGCTTTCAGAAGTAAATCTTACATGAAAACTTACGCTAGAGACCATGATTTAATCAAATAGGAGGAATGGACTTGGCAAGCGGATCAAATTATAAAGTAGCATTCAGAAGAAGAAGAGAAGGTAAAACTGACTATGCTACTAGAGCAAAATTAGTTGATGTAGATAAATCCAGATTAGTTGTAAGAATTTCCAATGCTAACTGTATTGTTCAAGTGGTCAATGTTGGTAAAGACGGTGACGAAACTGTCGTATCAGCTCACAGTAAAGAATTAAACAAATTAGGATGGTTAGCAGGAAACAAAAACACTAGTGCTGTTTATTTAACTGCATACTTATGTGGTAAAAAAGCTGTTGCAGCAGGCATTGAATATGCTGTTGCTGACATTGGTTTAAAATCTCCTATTAGAGGATCAAAAGTATTTGCTGCTGTTAAAGGTGCTGCAGATGCTGGTTTAAACGTACCATACGGTGAATCTATTATCCCTAGTGAAGACAGAATTAATGGTGAACACATTGCAGAATATGCAGAAAGCTTAGATGAAGAAGAATTAAACAAAAAATTCTCCCAATACTTAGCTAAAGGTCTTCAACCTACTGATTTGCCTGAACACTTTGAAGAAATTAAAAATAAAATTGACGAGGCTGAATTATGAGCTTTAATATGGATGATTGGGAACCTAAAACCAATTTAGGTAAAGAAGTAAAAGCAGGAAATATCACCGATATTGACGAAATCTTCGAAAAAGGTCTCCCTATAATGGAATTAGAAATTGTAGATGCATTGCTTCCTGATTTAGAAGAAGAAGTAATGGATGTAAATTTAGTTCAAAGAATGCACAAATCTGGTAGAAAAGTAAACTTTAGAGTAATT
>JAGCBE010000014.1 GCA_017652345.1 Methanobrevibacter sp. | reverse complement strand
GAGTCACAAATCATGGAGAAAGAGAGAATAAAAATGAAGCTGACAGTAGAACAGAGAAAGCACCTTGTAACCAGAACATTTATTGAAAATGTTGTTACGTTCTCAGCCTACAATTTTGAAAAGAATGCTCTGGTAGAGCATGAAGAAAAAGTAGGTGGAAAGTTTGATACAGATAGCATGGTAAAATACATCTGCGGAAAGTATTCTGGTATGTATGAAGCCGTCAATCCCATGTCAATCAAATTTGTTCAGCGTGAAGTAAAATGGGCTATTTGGGATTCTGATTTTATGAAGTACGGTTTTGTACTCAATGATGAAGATGACCAGTCAGATGAAAAACAGGGTGAATGATCACCCTGGACACATCCCGGGCATGATGTAAAACCGCCTGGAAATAATGCTACTATGATGCGTTACAAGTCGCACTGTGAAAAGCAGAGTATTTCCAAAAAATAAAACAAGGAAGGAACAAAAAAATGAAAGAAGATGTTTTTAACAAGGAACTGGAAACAATTATTGACGAGGCGACTGAATATGTTATGCCGATCTTTCTGACAACGTATTCTGCAAATTATTCCGACTGGATGGAATACAACAACATGACTGAATCGCTTCACAACATTATTGAGCGAGATATTGCGAGAAGAACGGACTACAAGTATTCATGGAACACAATATCTTTTCTTCACTCTGCAGTATATGGAAACGTGATTGACCGCTGTTTGAAAATCTTTTATGCGTGATTCTATCTGATACAATGCAGGAAAGAAAAATCTTTCCTGTATGAATGAGATATAATCAATCTCAAATAAAAACTAAAAATAAAAAAGGAGAAAAAACAATGCCAACAACAAACAATGAAAAAATCAGCGCAAGAATCACAGAACTTTCAGACAAAATCGACAGATTATATGCTCTGGAAAGTGTAATGAATGATTTAGATAATTATGTATATGATAAATCATTCTCTTACAATGAAGACGGTTCAGCGTGTAAAGATGAAGATGGAAAATATGTAATGAAGATTTCTGATACTCCAAAAAATAAAATTGTATCAGAGATAATTGAATATTTAACTAAAAAATATCTCTAAAGGTTCTACTGTCACATCCCGGGCATGATGTAAAACTGCCTTAAAAAGAATACAAATAAAAAAGGAGAAAAAACAAAATGAAAAAAACAAGACTTACAAAACAGGAAAGATATTGGATAGAACAGTATCTTAATTCTACAGAAACTTGTGTAGAGCAAGCATATGGAAGACCTTCTGATTCTAAAAAATCAATTGAATTTACTATCAAATATCAGATGATAAATAAATTCAACGGTAAAGATTACAGAATCCTATCACATAACGGCTGGAATTTTTCATGTGCTTTCAAAGTAGAAGATGAGCGAGGTATTTATCTGATCGTTTTTACACCTTCACACTGGTATCAGAGCGTTCCTATCAAAACAGTATATGAAACTGGAGCAATTAAAGACTGGGTTTATGAATACGATAATATGAATATTTAAGGAGTGTTAAAAATGTATAATGATAAAGAATACAATTACGATTTAATCAAAGGAATGAACGCAATAATCATTTCCATGAATGATGAAAGAGCATATGAAGAATGGATTTGGACAGTACCAGATCAACCAACAGATTCAGATTTTGAAGATATAGCTGATGATGTTATTCTTTTTGAAGAAACAATAAATGAATTTATAAGAATCTTCAATAAATACATAAAATACGGATTATTCATACAAACTACTGTAGCAGATACAGAAATATCAAAACTATTTACAGGAAAGAGAGGTTAAAATGAAAACAATACAGTTAAATGAAATTGATAAAAACACCTTAGCCGTTGCATTATCCATGTTATTAGACACTCTTAAAGATGTAGACAAGGACGAGTATTTGAACGCTGAATTTGATGTAGATAAAATGAAAATAATATCTCTAATGTCAGCACTTAAGATAATTCAAATGTTTGATTTATCAGATCAAGTAAAAGAATACACAAATATTTAATTAGTCCTGCATAGTTCAATGGCAGAACACGAGAAAGGCACATACAGCAATTTATTCTGAAAATAAAAATGTCAGCAAACCGTGCCTTGTGAAATCTGAGGTTCGATTCCTCAGTGCAGGAATTGCAGAAATGCCAAACTGCAAAATAAAAATTAAAAAGGAGAAAAAATTATGGCAAAATTAGTAACAAGAACATTTAATGGAACAAACGTTGTATGCTTAGTATACGACAAGACCACAAACACAACCACAGAAAAAGAAATCTACCTTTCTGGAAAATATGACGATGAAGAAAAGGTAGAAAAAGCTGTAGTAAGGTACTTAAAAGATACTGACTACAGATTTGTAGCTGTTTTATCATTCACAGATGCTTCTGAATTAAGAGGAATGAGCGAGAATAAATTTCGAGAAAACTCAGTTGTACTTGACAAGGAAACCAGAAAAGAACTCTAAACAGGGTTATGGTGTATTTGCTGTACTATACGAAAACACATATAAAGAAATGCGTGTTTTAGTTATAGATGCAAATAATGATTCTGAATGCGAGGATATTATAAAAGCAAGAGGAATCAAACCCTTAGCCTATTTTGAATTTTCAGAATTGATTCGCTTATTCAATAAAAAAGGAAGAAAAAATGATAAAACTAAATCTAACAATGCTAAGTGATGGATTTAAGATTTTTATAATATTATCATTATTAATAATCTTATCTCTTGTCGCGTATTGTATTTACAAGATTGTAAAGAATGAGGAATTTTAATATGAACATTGTAGAATTATGGAAAAGAGCATATGAATTAGAGCAGAGAATGAAAGTAAAAAATCTTACTTTTGATGAAATAAAGGATGCTAAACTCTATGATTGCTACAAGGAAGTCTTAATAGACCTCAATCTTTTCAATGGATACAAACTCTACAGGATTGAACAAGATGAGCAGAGGAATTGTAACCAGAACAATCAGAACACTAACAATTGAATGTTTACTTGCTGACATAAACACTAACACAATTGTAAAGAAAACAATAATTCTTCCATACAAAAAATTCAAAATAAAACCACAAGTTGAAAGATATGTAAAGAAGAACTATACTGATAACAATTTACAATTTGTTTCTGTAGTATCATGGGAAACATCAAAAACATTGTATGGTTGTTCAGAATCACGATTCATACAGTTTGCAGAATTGTATGATACAAAAACACGAAAACCTATAGAAAAGGAGAATTAAAATGTCTTATTCCGCAACTATAACCGCAAGCACCAAAGAACTCACCAAAAAAGAAAGAATCCAGTTAAAAGATATGACTGATGTAATCAGACTGGATACAGCAACAAAGGAAGGCGATGTAATTATTGAAAAAATCGCTAACATTGTAGAGATTGAAATTCATAATGACAAAGCCACACCTACAGATTATCAGAATATTATTGTAATCGCTGAAGATGGTACACGTTATGCAACTGGTTCCAATTCATTCAGAAATTCGCTGTTTGATATTGCAGAAGAAATGGGTGATGAAGAATTTGGAATCAGAGTATACAGAAGACCTTCCCAGAATTATGCGGGTAGGGATTTCATTTCCTGTAGTATTCTGTAAATAAAACAAAGGGTGGTAGGGCGGGAATCTGTTTAAGGAGTAAGCCATGGCAAGAAAAACTCCTACTAAAAAACAGAGATTAAATAGACAATACAGAGAACAGATAAGAAGGATTAAGAAGAACTACAGTGATATTGAGAGAATGGGTGGTATTTTTTCTCAATCCTTAAATGATATTATAAAGCCTGTAAAAAAGCCTACTGAAGCAACTATCAGAAGATTAAAAGCCATTTCTAAAAATGATTTATACAGAATGGCAAAAACTGAAACAGGACAACCCGGATGGAAATTAAGATTAGAAAGAGAAGAAAGAGCAAGAAGTAAGCGTTATCTAAATAAGATTGGTAAAGAATATGCTTTTGAATATAATCCTAATCTTGAAAGATACTGGAAAGATTATACAAGAAAACAGAAGCAATATGAAATAGACAAGGCATGGGATAGAAGATTAGGTGAAGCAGAAGCATGGAAACAACAAGTTGAGAGAGAAGCAGAGAAATATCAAGAACCCGAAGAACCATATCAATGGGTAAGAGAACCAGAACCAGAGCCAGAGCCAGACCCAGAACCAGAATTACAATATGAAGAACCAGAATCATATGAAGAACCCGAACCACCATATGATTTTGGATGGACAGAAGATATAGCAGAACCATACAACTACAGAGACACTATGTTAGACACAATTCAAGATATATTCAACAGGAATCAAAATTATGATATGATGAATACAATTCGACAGGAATTTGAAGATATGATAAGAGACATGGATGATGAGGAACTAAAGAATTGGCTTGATGAGAATCAACAAGATTTTATAGATGCAATAACAGAAGTAGAAAAATATCTGCCGAGTAATATATATGCAGGAACAAAAGGTTATTCAAAAGCTACAGAATTAATAAATAATGGTGTAACACCTTTAGAAAATTTCTATAACACAAGTACTAATCATGTTCAAGCAAGAAGCACAATAGGAAGAAAATACTTTGAAGAAAAAAGAAAATTGTCAGAGGATGATGAGGAAGATAAGACTGTAAGGGAAACATTCATAGACAGATTAACAGGAGAAATGATTTCTGCACACTTAGAGCAAACATATGATGGATGGTCATGGTTTGATGATGAATACAACTTACCGTTAAGTGTAAATATAGCAAAAGGGTTGAGGTATTTAGCAGTAAGTGAAATAAAGGAAAATGAGGATTATTTCTGATGCAAACTAACTATCGTTATTTTATGGGAGATTTCGAAACAACAGTATATGATGGACAGGAAAGAACAGATGTATGGGCAAGTGCTGTTGCAGAGTTATACACAGATAACGTAGAAATATTTCATAGTATAGACGATACGTGGAACTATTTAGTTTCTTTGAAGCAAAATGTAATAATATACTATCATAATCTAAAGTTTGATGGAGCATTTTGGATAGACTATTTGTTGATTCAGTTAAAATTAAGACAGGCAGTAGATGATAGTCAGTCTGCTTTTCCACAATGGTTAGATCAGAAAAACATGGAGAATGGAAGTATAAAATATACTATTTCTGATATGGGACAATGGTATTCAATTATCATAAAGATAAATAACCATTTTATAGAGATCAGAGACAGTTTGAAATTACTTCCATTCTCTGTTAAAAAGATTGGAAAATCATTTAACACTAAGCATAAAAAATTAGACATGGAATATAAAGGATTTAGATATGTTGGATGTGAAATTACAGATCAAGAAAAAGAATATATAAAGAATGATGTTTTAGTAATTAAAGAAGCGTTAGAAATAATGTTTAATGAAGGTCACAATAAATTGACTATAGGTTCATGCTGTCTATCAGAATACAAATCAGAAATAGGTGGGTACAAAGCATATCGAGGAATGTTTCCAGATTTATATGATATAGATATTGATAAAAATGTATACGGTTCATCTAATGCTGATGAATACATACGAAAATCATATCATGGTGGATGGTGCTATGTTGTAAAAGGTAAAGAACGAAGAAAGAAATACAACGGATGCACAGCAGATGTTAATTCTTTGTACCCATCTATGATGCACTCAGAAAGTGGAAATAAATACCCAACAGGAAAGCCAACTTTTTGGAGTGGTAATTTTATACCAGAACAGGCAACTGACGGAAGGCATTATTTCTTTATAAGATTTAAGTGCAGATTTAAGATAAAGAAAAATAAATTACCTTTTGTTCAGATAAAATCAAATCTATTATACAATCCCAGAGAAATGCTTACAACATCAGACTTTTATATAAAGAAAGAAGACAGGTATGTAAGAAAATATAGACTTGAAGACGGTACTGAAATAGACAGCATTGTAAAACTAACAATGACAGAGACTGATTATTATTTATTTCTACAACATTACGATGTTAAAGAATTTGAAATTTTGGATGGTTGCTATTTCTTAGCCTTTATAGGTATATTTGATGAATACATAAATAAATATAAAAAGCTAAAAATGGAAAGCACAGGAGCATTAAGAGAATTAGCAAAGTTATTCTTAAATAATTTATATGGTAAAATGGCAAGTAGCAGAAATTCATCTTTTAAGTTAGCTGTTGTAGAAAATGACATAATAACTTATTCAAATATTGAAGAAGAAGATAAAGATGCAGGTTACATAGCAGTAGGAAGTGCAATAACATCTTACGCAAGGCAATTCACAATCAAAGCTGCTCAGAAAAACTATCACGGTATAAATTCAAGAGGATTTATTTATGCTGATACTGACAGTATACATTGTGATCTTCTTCCTTCTGAAATTAAAGGAATAAAAATTGATGAAAAAGAATTCTGCTGTTGGAAAGTGGAATCAGAATGGGATGTTGGATGGTTCGTGCGACCTAAAACATACATAGAGCATATTACAAGGAAGGATGGTGAGGATTGTGAACCAGAATACAACGTAAAGTGTGCAGGAATGCCAGAAGAAAGCAAGAGAATATTCTTATCCAATATGAAAGATTTGAAAGATTTTGATATTGGATTAAGAGTAAGTGGCAAACTAATGCCAAAAAGAATAAAAGGTGGTGTTGTATTAATTGATTCTTATTATGAAATGAGGTGACAAGAGAATGACAATAATTAAGCTGGTGGATGCAAGACGTGGACTCGAGTGCAAGTGCGAGGAGTTGTTCAAGGATTCAAAGATTGCTGAATCAATTTATCAGTATCTTTGTGATGGCATAGAGGAGTGCGAAGATGCTGAACCAGAGTCAAGGTGGATTCCAGTAACGGAGCGCTTGCCAGAGAAAGATGGAATGTACTTGGTGTCAATATCTACGAAAGCCAGAATGGAAAAAAGAGCTGATACTGACTTTTATTCACACTTTGGGGTATGGATGATGTTTGGCAAATTTGTGACAGCATGGATGCCTATACCAGAGCCGTACAGAGAGGAAACAGAATATGAAATATGAGATTAAAATTAGTGAGTGCAACCGTGATTGCTTCTGCAAAGACTGCAATAACACTCTCTGTTTACATCATGGGAAACGCGAAGCTGATTGCCCTAAGTACTTGTGCGATATGGAAAATATACTCGATTGTGACAACTGCGAATGGCTGGATGAATGGTACAAGTCGATGAGAAAGGAGACAAAATGACGAGAGAAGAGGCGATTGATATTTTGAAACGTAATTATCCATCAAGCTGTTTTGAGGAACTTTGTAAAGCTGTTGATATAGCCATCAAAGCCTTATCTGTACAGCCCGAACCGCTGACCGACATGGAACAGCGAATTTTCCTCGCGTCAATTGGCAGAGAAGAAAAGGTATGCAAGAAAGCGGATGAGGAATATTACGGCATAGATGATATAAATCTTGTCAGAGTATGCAGAGAGATTGAAAGAAAGGTGAAGAAAGCATTATGGTATTGAATTACATGCAGGTAATTGCTATAATTTTATTTGCAGACTCAATGTTTATGTTAGGACTTATAATAGGATACTTAATAAAAAGAGGTGATAAAGAAGATGACACTAATAATAAATGCTCATAATGGTTGCAAAACTGAAAATGTAGTGTGTTTATTAAGAACAAACAATCTATCCGAATGGTTAGATAAAATTTCAGAATTAAATAAAACATATCATTTTAACGAAAATAACAGCAGATGGATTAAAAATATTGATTCAAGCGGTAATGAAAGAACAATTTTTTCTTTTCCTTCTTCACAGGAATCTGTTGTAGTAGATAAGTGGAAAAGAACTGCGTTTTGTAGAAAACCAGAATTTATTTTCTATGGTATTCCGGAAGGAGCATTATGAACAGATCAGCATTTCCATATAAATACAACATTGTTATAGATAAAGAAGATGGTACTTGTAACCTATATTATAATTGCTTAAATCCTTACTTTACAAATGGAGAATTAGTTTTTTATAACTACAAAGAGGAATCAAAATCATTTACAGAAAACAGAGTAGACATGAACAATGTATTAGCTTTCTCATTAACAAAAATTGAATAACGAAAAGGGTGGAGCAAAATCCACCCTTTTCTTATATCTATAGCTGATGCTGATTACAAGCGGTTAGCAATACCGAATTAAAACCCATGGCACTATATTCCAAGTGTGCTACCCACGGTTTACAAGTAATTTTACATCAGTAGATATATCAATATGATATACAAGTAAGTAACGCTTCTTTTGATCTAAGGTCTTTGAATCTAAAGCAACCTTTTTCAAAGAAGAACCTAAGCTGTGAAATAAATAAATCGTTTTGCCTTAACATAACATAATTAATATTGTGATCTTCCGTTGTAACAGAAATTTTATAAGGATATGAAGTATCTGGTCTATTGTCACAGTATACAATACCCAAATCTTTATATTCTCTCAAACCATATTCTGTACCTTTGTATTTAATTGTAGCAATATATTTGCTGTTCTTACTTGCAGGTCTTTCAATAAATGCTGTATTGTCATTAAGATATACAGCTTCTGCACTATAATCTAAATATTGATTTCCCGCAAATGCCTTATTAAACCCAGATTCTTTTTGCGCTCTTGAAGCAGATTCATTATATCCCTGTTCCAAAACATATCCATTACCTTTAAGGAACTTAACCTTGTCATTAAGTCTTGCAGAGATTCCCATAGCAACATAGTAAGGATTAATAATTGAGACAGGATTTCCTACTAAATATATTGGAACATATCTAACCTGTTCACCTTCACCACGCGCAACTGAGGTATGCAAACTAATTAGTTTATCTACTTCATTAGATGTATAGTGATTCGTTTCGCTTTGAAATTCATCCATTAGCATTCTTCTAACATCACTAAAAACCTGTGAAGTCTTTTTAATATTATCTACGCAATTAAGTGCAACAGCGTATCCACAGCATTTATCATTATAATACAGTTCGTGATAATATCCATGTGCTTTTCTTTTACTATTCATATACCCATCTGGAAAGAAAAGGTTGTTAATTACCTTAAAAAATTTATTTGCGCAATCATCAAGTTCATATGTAAACCTGTAGATTATCATAAATTTTTCATTTTTATCAAGGAATCTATTAAGGCATAGCCTGTTAAAGTATGTTGTTTTACCAGCGGTTCTGTTAGAAGTACATATATAAACCTCTGGAACATTTCCGTTAATATCCTTGAGTGATAATAATTTCGTACCATCATAATAATTACTCATCAAACATTCCTCCTTTACTATCTATAATTATACAGTACTTGACAAATTTTGTCAATAGTGGTATTATAAATAATAAAAGAATAAATACTTGAACTTGTCATGTTCCTTCATTTTTGTAATATAGCTGTCAGTAATTTTCGTATTAAGTGCTGTGTTTTTCTTTTAGTATTTTTCTTTCACACAGCACGTTTATTTAGAGGTTGTAGATATGAAACAATGGCAACATTTTGTTAGAGATTTAAGACTAATGTATATACATAAACAAGACTTTGATTATCTGTATAACTCTAACGGTGAAATTCTTGATACATATGACAAGGCTTATAAACTCTGCAAGCAAAATTGGGAATTATATCCATCACACTTTGAAAAATATGTAACACAAAAAGGTTATAAATTTGAAGACTTAGTAGAAAGAGTAAAAGGTAAAAAAGTGTTTGACTGTTCATCACTTATATTAGCTTTTTCACAATGTCAAGGTGACATTTATGATTTCTATGTAAAAAATGATATGTCAAGTCTTGGGATAAAAAATAATCTTAGATATATCACTACAATACCAGACGGTTTGTGGGGACAGGTTCTTTGGAAAGAAGGTCATGTTGGTGCTGATGTAGGTAATGGACTTATAATTGATGGTTGCTGTGAATTTGTTGGTATTCGTGAATATAGATTTGATGATGCTGATGGCAGAAGCACCAACTTTACACTTTCTGGAAGATTACCTTGGATTAACTATGAAGGAAGTATAAATTTATGAACCCTGTAGAAATTAGATTCTACATAAAATGGTTTCTAACAGCTTTGGGTACATGGTTGGCATGGTTTATAGGAAGGTTTGACGGAATCTTTTATACTCTGGTAGCTGTTGTATCTGCTGATTATATAACAGGGATTTTATGTGCGGTATATGAAAGAAAATTATCAAGCGAAACAGGCTTTAAGGGATTAACAAAAAAGGTTTTTATATTTGCATTAATAGGGGTAGCGAATCTGATAGACCTATACATTCTCAAAGGAGAATTATTAAGAACAATGGTCTGTGTATACTACATAGCGAATGAAACCTTATCCATAACAGAAAACGCTGTAAGGCTTGGACTTCCAGTACCTAAGAAACTCAAAGATGTTTTAGTACAAATAAAAAATAAAGGAGAAGATGAAGATGGCGGTATTAACTAAAGAAGAACTCAATCAAAGATTGGCTGATAGGTTTGGACAGACGGAAGATGAAAGTGATATTTCTTTCATGGAAGATATTACTGACACTTTCGCAAATCTTGAAACTAATGCCAATGCAGAACAGTTAAAGGATTTGCAGACAAAGTATTCTGAATTACAGAAGAAATATCGTGACAGGTTCTTTAACACAGGTGATGATTCTGGTAATGATGATGACGTATTCAAACCAACACCAGACCCAGAACCAAAAGTATTAAAGTTTGAAGATTTATTTTCATAAGGAGATTAATAATTATGCCTAAAAGAATTGCTGTATCACAGCTAAACGCTTCTACTATTGATATTCTGAATACGATCAGACAGAATGCTTCACTACAGTATCAGTCAAGTATTCCGGTTATTACTACAGAAGTGGAAATCCCTAAAGTTGGTGAAGTGCTGTATGGTTATCCTGCACTTGCAAATGAATTTGTAAATGCTCTTGTAAACAGAATTGCTTTTGTAGCACTTAATTCGGCTACATTCAATAATGCTTATGCAGACCTTAAAAAAGGTTATATTGAATTTGGCGAGACTGTTGAAGAAGTATTTACTGATATTATTAATGCTATTGCTTATTCAGCAGAAAAAGCAGAAGCAAGAGAACTTAAGCGGTATCTTCCGAATGTTCATACAGCTTTCCATTCTATTAACTGGAAAGTTATGTACCCTGTTACAATCGAAAGAGAAGCACTTAGACAGGCTTTCATTTCATTACAGGGTGTGCAGGATTTAATTGCAGAAATTGTAGACAGGGTTTACACTTCTAACGAATATGATGAGTTCCTGCTGTTTAAGTATCTTATCATCAAGGGTATTAATAGTGGAAAATTCAAACCTGTTTCTGTAGACACTTCTACTGATATGAAAAATGGTGGTATTGCTTTCAGAGCAACTGCTAACAAGTTTGGATTTATGAGTAATGCTTATACTGAATCTGGTGTAAGAACTACAACACCTATGGAAAGAGTAAGAATTTTCATGGATGCAGATTTTAACGCATCTTATGATGTGAACGTTTTGGCTTCTGCTTTTAACATGGATAAAGCTACTTTTATGGGTAAACTTCATCTTATTGATGATTGGACAACTTTTGATAATGAAAGATTTGAACTTATTAGGGCTGAATCTGATGGTCTTGAAGAGGTTACTTCTACTGAACTTGCTGTAATGGCAAATGTTAAAGCGATTCTTGTTGATGAACGCTGGTTCCAGATTTATGATAACCTTAACGTTATGACAGAGAAAGAAGTTGCTTCTGGTCTGTATTGGAATTATTTCTATCATGTTTGGAAAACTGTTTCTAATTCGCCCTTTAGCAACGCTGTAGTATTTATTGAAGATACTGCTATGCCTACTGCTCCTGCTACTCTTACTGCTACTGTTGAATCTGTAAGCACGAGTGATAATGCTACAATTTATACGCTGACGCTTGCTGAGGATAATGTAGTATTTGAACAGACAGAAGATGCAACTGAACTTGGTATTGCCATTCATCCTTATGGTGCAATCATTGTACCTGCTGGTGTGTTTGATGATGAGGACACCCTTGAAGTTGTTGTAGATCATATGGAAGAACAGTATGCTGGTGATATTCAGCTTGTTGCTGATAACAGTGGACAGACCCCTGTTCCTGCAACTGTGGCAGGTGATACTATTACGCTTACAAAAGTTGTTTAATTCTTTCACATTAAATAGGGGAGTTGAAATATACTCCCCTTATAAGGAGAAAAAATGGCAACAACATTTAATACTTCTTTAATTTTGTATAAAGGTGTACCGCTTCTTAAGGGTGGTGTTGAAGTACTATATGTGTATCAGCAAGATGCATTGACTCAGTTACAGGATTACATATATAGAACTTTTACAAATTATTCATATACCAGAGAAAATAGAAGTTATGTTAGAGTTAAAGCACCAATTCAAGAATGTGAAGGGTGTAATTATTTAAGTTTTGTAAATAACTCACATGGAAATAAGATTTTCTTTGGTTTTATAGATCAACTTGTTTATATAAATGATAATACTACTGAAATTGATTTTACTATTGACCCATTTCCAACTTATCTTGGTGATACTACACCTAATGTTATACCTTATGTTATAAGAAAAACACAATACCCAGATAATGATTATATAAATAATGAAGAAGATTTTGATTTTTTCGGAAAAGGTGTAGAGTTTACCGTTGTATCACATAATGTAACAAGTCTTGGTGCTATAATGATGCTATTCACTTGTGATACAACATTTACTGCTAATAGTTTAAGTATTCTTGGTTATGATACTGGTATACAGTATATTATTAATCCATCTACACAGGATGCCCAACAGATTGTTGAAGCAGGTGGTAATATTATTGGTGCTTACGCTGTTCCTCAAGCGATGTCACAAGGTGTTATTCCTCAAAGTGTTGATATATCACCCACATTAACATTCTACGGTAATCATGCTAAATTAAAAGGTGGTCAATATAATAAAATTTCTGTTGTTGCAGGTAGTGTTGCACGTGAATATGACTTAATGAAATGGACAAATAAACCCACTATAGAATTCAGAATTAAATTTATGTTTATGCCTGCACCATGTGAAATTATATATCCTTTGAATTACGAAGGTGTTGCGGAAAATACTGCCGAAGGATTAGTGATACCATTACCTTCTGTTCCTATATCTTTTCAAGATAATTTTACAATTAGTAATGCTATATCAAATTTTGCCCATATTGCTTCGTTACAAACTGGAATGCACGACCCATATAATCAGACGTTTGAACAGCAAATAAGTAGTACGCAACATAATGCAGAAAATTATTTCAGCGGTAGAGGTGGTGGCGGTGGTCACAGTTTTTCGCGTGATTTTAGTCAACCAGATAACAGACAAATAACTGGCGGTGCGATTAATAGTTGGTTTAATATGTTTGGTGTAATCAAAAATATTACTAAAAGTGCTATGCCAACAGCAGGTATTAATACATCAGCAGGTAATCTGATTCTTAATAATCAAAATCAAATTATAATTGATGTTGTTCATTCTCATCATTACAGAAGTGATGCTGAATTATTAGATCAGTTCTTTTCTTATTATGGATATAGTGTAAATGGTTTTGTAGGTGCAAACACAGACGATGGTGCTTTTTTACAAACTGGTAATGATTTTCTTCATGGTAGCGAAGTTGATGATATTCTTAATGCTTATGTTAAAAGAGGAATTAAGATCAGAAGAAATATTAGACGTTCATTAAATTGAGGTGATTATGAGTAGACGAACTAAAGATAGAAACTTCTGGGATAGTGCTATGATGAACAATGCAACCTATATACAATATTATAATAGGTTGACAGAATTAGCTATAAGTATGTTTGAATGGATAAACTTACCAGAAGAAATCGACCCACGTTTTTTAGAACTGGTTCTTTTTGCTAAAGGTAAGGCAATATTTTTCAAAGACCCAGATATTGGATATATGGCTTTGATGGTTAGTGATATGGGTCCGATGAATGTCTATAGAATACCTTTAAGAAGAAGAGCCTATGCAAGTAATGGTTATAATGCTGAACTAACAATTGATGATAGCGTTATGATTTATAATAACTACTTAAGAACACCCAGTAAACTTGATGTTGAAATGTTCAGTAGAAGACTGTATAATATTGACAGAACAATTGATATTAATGTTAATGGTCAAAAAACACCTATACTTATTGAATGCGAAGAAACACAAAGACTTACTCTACAAAATTTGTATATGCAATATGATGGAAATCAGCCTGTTATTTTTGGAGACAATGCTCTGCAAAACACACCTTTGAAAGCTATTCAAACTGGTGTTCCTTATGTTGCTGATAAACTTACAATGCTTAAGACACAGTATTGGAATGAAGCACTTACTTATCTTGGCATAAGTAACTTGAACATTCAGAAAAAAGAAAGACTTGTTTCTGATGAAGTTGCAAGAAATCTTGGTGGTGTTATTGCAAGTAGATATTCAAGACTTAATGCCAGAAAAGAAGCCTGCGAAAAAATTAATGATATGTTTGGTCTTGATGTTGATGTTGAGTATAGGGATGATTTCAGAGAGCAGGATGATGAATTCATGCTTACTGGTGTTACTTCTGATGATAAAGCCGTTCCTATGTATGTTGACATTAGATCAAATAATTCAGCAAACCCAAATCAGATGAGAAAGGTTAGTAAACAATGAGTAAATACACAACAGAGGTAAGATTCATTTGTGAACAACTTTCTGGCATGGGTGAATCTAAAGGATATTTTGATGTTGACAAAATAATAGAAAAGGCAAGACCTAAAATTTTTGACTTTAATTATCCTATTTTTGATAACGATTATAAACCAGTACTTGAATCTAAAATTTTAATGCACTATTATACAAGGGAAATTTCAGAAGAAACATATAGCCTTTGGAAACTTAGGCTTCGTGCTAAATTAAATGAAATTATGCCCTATTATAATCAGCTGTATAATAGTGAATTAATTAAATTTAACCCCCTTTGGGATACTGACCTTCTTACTGATAGAGATATTAAGCAAGATAATACACATGAAGATGAGACTGTTACTGATAATACAGATGTTAAAAATATAAAAGACAAAGAACAAAATAGCGGTAATGATGTGAGAACTCTTGGTGGACAAGATGTTACAAATATTGTTAGTGAAGAAAACAATACATTAAGTGGAAGCGATGTTGATAGAATTGGTGGTCAAGATGTTAATACACTTGGTGGTCAAGATGTTATTTCTACTACTGGACAGGATGTTGGAACACTTGGTGGTCAAGATGTAACAACTCTTGGTGGTGAAGATACTACTACACTAAATAGTAATGATATTACAAATACATGGGATTTATATAGTGATACTCCACAGGGTAGCATTAAAGGTATAGAAGGAGCAGAAGATTCACCCAGTTTAGGTGATAATGGTTACCTTACAAATGCTCGTCATGTTTTTGGTGATACTCTTGGTACAAATAGTGATAGTACAACTGAATATGGAAGAACAGATACTACTGACTATGGAAGAACTAATACAACAGAGTATGGAAAAGTTGATACTACAGAGTATGGTCAGACAAATACAACTGATTACGGAAAAACTGATACTACTGAATATGGAAAGGTAAGTGATACAGATGTTGAAAGAACTGATACAATAGAATATGGTAAGACTGATACCTTAGATTATGGTAAGATTAGAGATTATGATAGTAATATAAATGATAAATTTGATAGTAATGTTAAAACTGATGGTACAGCACATGATACTATTGATTATTTGGAAAGAGTAACTGGATATAGAGGAAGAAATCCCAGTGAATCTCTTCTTAAATTTAGAGATACTTTCTTAAATATTGATGAATTAATTATTAAGGAACTTAGATTGCTGTTCTTTAATATATGGTGAGGTGAATAATGCATACACATTTTAATGATAATCCTATAAGACCTGCACATTTCTATATGCAAAAGGTTTTACCGCTTGTGTATGATGAATCTCTTAGTTATTATGAAGTGGTTGATAAACTCGTTCATAAAATTAATGAGATTGGGTTAGCTACTAATAAACTGCTAAATGATGATATTAGCTTATGGGTCAGAAAGAATATTAATAAACTTTTTGAAGGTAGTTTTTATGTTTCTGACGATGAACGGCTTGTACTTATTATAAACCCTGTAGAAGAATTTATAGTAAGTGAGACATATATAAGCGAAGATGAAAGATTCGTTTTATCATTTAGATACAAAGGAGAAATTTGTAATGGCTGATATTGCTCGTATAGAATTAAATGGTGTTATTTATGATATTAAGGATGAAGTTGCAAGACAGGGTAATGCTGAAACTGAGCAGTTAAAAGTTCGTGTTACAGCAATTGAAGGCGACATTCAATCACTTGAAGATGAAGATATTAGACTTGATAATAAAATTGATTCTAATGTGAGTAGACTTGAAGGTGATATTGAAAACGCTGAAACTGTAGCTGAATCTGCTAAATCAACAGCTGATAGTGCTAAAAATGATGTTGGCAGATTTGGTGTAAGAGTTTCTAATCTTGAATCTAAAACTTCAGAACTTAGTGGTGATGTTAGTATTTTAGAAAGTTCACAAACCGCTATTGAAAATCGTGTAGATAATCTGTCTGATTATGCACAGGGTATTGGTGAAATTGGAGAAGCTAATAGCACACAGCTTAGAGTTCTTGAAGAAAGAATGGATGAATTTACAAATCTTCCAGAAGGTTCTACTACTGGTGACGCTGAACTTGCTGATATTCGTGTAGGCTTTAATGGTAAAACGTACTCTAATGCAGGTGATTCTGTTCGGAAACAAACAGGTCTTTTAGCTGATGCTTTAATTGATTATAACTGTATCGAATATACAAAACTTTTTGGAAATTTCAATAATGGTAGTACTGCTGGTCTTACTTGGACATGGAGCGATGATATTGTAACAGTAAATGGTACTGCTACAGGAAATACTGTTATCGGAATTTGGCAGTCAGCAAATGGTATTCCTACGTTCCTTGAAAAAGGTAAAAAATACCTGCTTAAACCTGTATTAATTGATGAAACTGGTGGTGCTATACCTTCTCTTACTATTCTTAATAGTGGTCCTACAATTTATGTTAATTCAAATAATGATGCAATTTTTGAAATTCCTAATGATTGCACTGGTATGTCAGTTAGATTCTATATAACTGCTGGTAGCACATTCAATAATACAAAATTAAAGTTCTGCATCTATGATGCTTTTACTTACTCAAATAGGGAATTATTGGATATTGCTGACGAAAATGATAATGCTTATGAACAATATGCAGATTTTGAAATGCTTGATGGGTGGATTCTTTCTGATGGTAGATATAGTCCAGATGGTTATCACTCAGAATACTTAAAAGTACGTCCTAATACTGATTATTTTTCAAGTGATAATCTTGAATCTATTGATGGACTTTCAACATATGCAGGATTTTATGATGCAAATAAAGCATTTCTCGGGACAATTAGAAAAGAAAACCTTGTAGAATATGAGTATAGAAAACCAGATGCTACTGGAACTTATAATACGTATGCGCATATTTGGAAATTTACAACTCCTGCGAATTGTAGTTATGTTCGTATAAATTGTAGACCTACATATCGTAGAGGAATTGCATCTAAACCTGCATTTTTGGTGTGGCTTACTGGAAACCTTGTAATTAAAGATAAAGACCCTGCCTATGAAGTTAAAAAAGATAAAAAACTTTGCGTTATTGGTACATCTAATGTTATGATAGATAGGCTTGCGAGAAGTGGTGATTTTACACCGCCGTATGATACAACACCAACATCACAGCTTATTTGTGGATTCCAAGAATATCTTGTTCCGTGGTACGAAAGTGTAGACAGCTATGGATATAGTGATGGATTCTATATGAATAGTGATGAAGCAGGTGTTAATAGTATCTATAAAAAGATTGTTAATGCAGGACTTGATCTCAGTCAGTATGATGAATTCTTAATTTGTTGCGCTTCAAGTTATGTTACAAACGCTAATATTGGTAGTCTTTCTGGTAGACTTGATCTTGGCGATTCTTACACGTATATGGGTGCGCTTAGACAACTTATTGAATACATCTATTCTGAGAATCAGAATGCTAAAATTTATCTGCTTGTAAGATACACACGGTCTTCTCTTACATCAGATTCAAGATATGAAATAACAACTCTTGTTAATAATGCGTCTAAACAGATTGCTGAATATCTTGGTCTTCCTGTAATAGATTGTGCAAATGAAAATGGGTATAATCTTTATAATACAGGTCT
>JAGCBE010000113.1 GCA_017652345.1 Methanobrevibacter sp. | reverse complement strand
TATAAAAGCATCTCTTGAAGTAAAATTATGAATGCAGTAATCTTCTTCAAGCATATTTATAAGCCAATCAAGATGACCGGATTCTTCTACAAGAATATCATAATTTTTTCGTGGAATTGTTACATACTGATCATCATTCAAGTGCCCACCTTCTACTAATTTATTATATTTTTCTAAAAGATTATCATATCTTCTTTTTAGTGAAGCCACTTCATTTATTGTAGTAGACCAACACCAAACTTTTTCTACTCCAATAGCTTTGCAAATATCCATTCTATATTGCTCCATCGTATTTGCCATTGAATATGTTACCTGCGGTGAATAGAAGATTCCATATTCTTCTCTGAGAGTATCAATCATTCCTGTCATTTCTGTCTTATCTACAAGAGGAATGAGTGGTGAATCATTATTCTCGTCATAATAATAATCAAGCAGCTTGATCATGTCATCTGCTCTTTTATCTTTTTCCTTATAAGTTCTCATATGTTTATCCTCCTTAATTCTCAGTATTCCTCAAAAAATTCTGTTGCAGATGTAATCTCAGTAGCACCTACCGGGTTACAGCAAAGGTTAATTCCAGCACGTTCGTATGCTCTTTTTGTGGTACGTTCATCCGATATAATCTTCCTCGCACGTTTTTCGGTGATTTGGTGTAAATCCCAGTTTGTATTATCGCTTTTCTGATATCTGTTATAAAATTCATTAAACTGTTTTACTTCCTGTTCATTTGTCTGTTCAACACTTATAATCGAAAATTCATTACTGAACCCTCTGGGGCAATTATAATAATACTTCTTCATAATATTCTCCTCCTTAAACTATTTCAACTGTTTACGTTTGTTTGTAATTATAGTATAACACATTATCTTGAAAATGTCAAGAGGTTTTTGGAAAATAGAGAATAAAAAACTACCCAAATAATATGGGTAGTTTTTGTGTAATATTAACAATTTTTTATTTCCAAAATTTGTGGAAAGATCTAATTCTGAAAAGTTTAGTGGTTTTTCAATCAGTGGCGCATTTCTTGTTCATCAATATTATTCAAGATAGTATATTCTTGAAGGGTTGCAGTATAATCTTTTTCTGCATCATTATATGTCTTGATAGCCTCTTGTTGTGCTTTCTTGGCCTGATATAATCTACCGTAAGCGTCTGTCAGTTTTAGATAATTCATATTTGAGTAAGGAATATCTTTTATCTTACCATAATAGACCGTATCATACTTTCTCTGTTTATCACATCCAGTGCAAGAACAAGCATCAGAAGGACATGATCTGCACGGATGAGGGT
Organism: Methanobrevibacter sp.; assembly: GCA_017652345.1. The sequence goes on along the minus strand of JAGCBE010000113.1, from coordinate 76,923 downwards.
TATCAATCTTCCATTGAATAAACTCAAATAATTTCTCTTTATCATTTTCTGTAATGATAATTGACATTGAAAATAACCTCCTTAATCTAAAGCTACTTTTTCAATCTTATATAGAGATGTACGGTCTTTATCTTGAAACCTTCTACCATTCGTATCCAGAAATAACAAGTCTTTCCTTTTTCACATTTTCTCCATTTACTTCTCTTAATGTAAAAGCATAATGATCAATATCAGATTCATCATCAACTCTTCCGTGAACAGCTCCTTCCGCCAGTGTAGATACACAAACGGCTACCTCAAGAGTAGGATCAACCTTTTCAAGTCTTTCAATCAATTCTTTTACAGTCATGATATTCTTACCTCCTACTTGTTTTCAAAATCTTTCATTCTTCTGAGACATTCATTACGAACTAAGAAATATGCCTCAGTTACAATTTCCTCGGATAATTTTGTCCAAGGTACATAATCTGCCCTGGAACAGTAATCATAATAGTCTCTTGTCTGTTCATAAAGAACTGTAAGTAAAGAATCATTATCAATTTCTTTAATGTTCTTTTTAAGTTGTTCAAGTTCTTCCTTCAAATATTTTTCATTATTTGTCATTTTAAACCACCTTCCAATATTTCTCAACTGTTTCACCATTTTCAACTTTTGGAATCTCTTCATAAATAGCCTTGAAGTAAGCTTCTGTTCTATAGCTTGCCGGAACGCAAATCCACTTTTCTCCATGATATCCCTTATAAGGAACATATTTTACAATAAACTCTATTGGTTTTTTTTTTTCATAATCAATCATCCACAAACAAACCACATTCTTTCAACAAATTACTACATTTATTATAACATTCTTCTTGATCTTTTCTTATTTGAATGATATCTAAAATATCTCTCTTCTCTTGGATTTTATTCTTAACCCATCCTATTTCTTCTAGCTTTTCATAAATTGGTTTAGCTTCTTGACTAATAGAATGTTTGATAGATTGTACGGCTTCATCATAAACTTTTCCATTCATACAAGCATCAAAACAACTTCCGTTATTTTCACAACAATAAAGGCACGGATCTTCCAGAGCTGCAAGTGCTTCACAAATTCTTTCAATTTCATCAAGTAAAGAAATGTTAATATTTTTCATGTTACATAATCTCCTTCCTTATTTCACCGGCTCCTCTTGTTTACAATAATAGTATAACATATTTTAGAGAAAAAGTCAAGTATTTTCCGGAAATTTTGACATAAAAAAATCTACTTTTTAAAGGTGGATTTTTGTAAGATATTAGTTATATTTAATAAAAAAAAATAATTATAGCCAATAGGATCTTTTTTCAAATTTTTCTTGTGCGTCTTTTAATGCTTTAGTATCAGCAACGGCACAAATAAGACCTCTGAACTGTTTATTAAAACAACAACTGTCGGTTTTCCAGAAAAACAACTTACTTTTAAAACAAGTAACATCATTAAAGTAAGATGTCTTTTTATTCGGAATACATACAGTTACATCATAAATACCGTCTTGTGCATTTTCTAAAAAATCCTTAGTTATAGTGTCTGCCTGAATCAAGTCATAACCTGCTTTATCTTCTAAAGCACCGTGAAGATAGATTCCACCAATAAAATCACAACCGCTAATATACTCACCTGGGTTATCTTTATCAAGTGGGTGAAAAATAAGTTCTTCCATAAGTACAAACCTCCACAAATCATTATTTTAATTTATTATCCTTAGTATATCTATCTAAATAGTAATTATCAGTCATTCCAATAACAACCATATGTCCCCTAAATTTATCAGTAATTGTCGGAGAATCATCGAAAGAACAAGATACTGTAAAATAGTCATTATTGTTTACCTGACCGTCAGAAAGAGTGATATTAGCACCACTGGCGATATCCGAGAAACCCATCATATATTTGTAGATATAGTCTTTTGCTTCTTTATAAGTAGATACAACATTCCAGAAAACATAACAGTTCTTGATTTTATCAAATTTCTCGATCACATAAACCTCATCATTTGTAAACATTTTTCTTTCCTCCTTAGAAAATGTACTATTCATCAGGCATATACCAATTACACTCAGTGGGCATTGCTTCATTCAGATCCACCTCATTTACTGTATATAGTATAACATATTTATAGGAAAAAGTCAAGAGGTTTTTGAAATTTTAGGTATAAAAATACCCACAAATATCATATAGATAAATGTGGGTATTTTTGTTTAATATTACTTAATCTATAAATCAATAAAAATTACTAGCATTATCTTGTAACTCTTTTAAAGCTTTAGTAACTTTATCTAAACGCTCACCAATCATACTAGGAAAATCATCTGATATATATTCTAAATCTAAAGGTGTAAACCCTCCCGATTCTGCAATACCAGGAAATTTATCATTTGCTATACTTAAATAGGTTAAAATATTGTGTGTTTCTCTGCTTATATAATCAAGATATTCATTAAAAAAATTTGCACCATCCGAAGAGGTGGATTCTTTCAATCTTCTAATACCTACAGATTCATATTTTCTTAATTTTTTTCATATGGAAGATCATAGATAATATCAATAACATCTCCGTCTTCTGTTATACCATCCTGCACAAAATAATCATCTGTATCCCACTCAAAACCGCCATCATCATCCCAAGTAAAATGGTTAAATCTTGGATTTATTTGATCAACAAAATCATATAAATCATCAGACCTCGCCCACATAGAATTTTTAACCGTTCTATATATCTGGCTTACTACATTTTTACGGGTAGACCACCAAACAACATATTCTCCAGAATATGGATCATATAAACGAAATCCATATAGTTTGTTCGTATCTTCATTAAGTTTTCTAATCATTATACTCAATTCCTTTCTTATCATCATTAAAAAATATCCAATGTAATGAGCTAAACAAACTCATTACATTATATATAGTAGACTATTGTTTTTTGTATTATTTTGTATATATTTTGTATATCAGATATCCCAAACATCTACATATGTTTCCATCCAATTACTTATATAATCATATAATAAGTTTAAGAGTTCGTCAAGCCGGTCTGCTTCAAATCGCTCAGAGCTACGGTCTTTACGACGACCTTCTGGAGTACGCGCCTCTAATGAAAATTCAGATGCATATGTGTGTGACCACGGATCCTCAGTTATACTTATAGCTATTTTAAATGAAGGATAACTCTCCCATTTTGGTACTAACACAGTTTCAAATGTGTTGTTACTCAATTTGGAAGTTGTTACATTCCCCTTCAGTTCACGATTAAATTGACTTACTGATAAATTTTTAATTTTATCAACAAATATCCTAACCTGTTTTCTCATGTTTACAGGAGTTTCATCTTCACATAATCTTAATCTTCTTACCATATATAATCAACCTTTCTTAATCAATAAATTGTGCATAACCTTCTCACTTTGGTTACATTTTTATAGTTTTCCTTTTGTTTTTTTTTGATGTTCTTGGTTGTTAAATTTATAACTTCTTTTCTAATGTTGTTTTCGGGAATCTATAAACGTCGATTTCGTGTTGTCTTATCTCAGCTTTTATATCCTCAACATAATCCATAAATATTTCCCATCCTATGTTTGGTAAATCTTTAGGTTTTTCACCGACTATTTCATAACTTTCAATTACATCTCTATTTTGTTCTGCCTCATCATGTTTATGGTCTGAAAAACGAATTGAATAAGAATAAAAATTATGAATTTCTTCGTCTGATATTCCAGTAGGATGATTAAACTCTATCCTAACATAATTAGACATACCGTCAATATCTTCATCTTTTGATGAATGAACATATGCATTTTTAATGTACCTTAACTTCTTTATCTTTTGTGCAAGTGGTTCTAAATACAACGACAGAAAATTTCTAGTATCTACAGGATCGGAATATCTATTCTTTGGTAATATTGTTTCATCAGGTAAAACCTGATCCTCACACAAACTATTTGGAAATCCCTCTTTTATCAAGTCAATATAAAATACATTTTTATATTCTTCTTCTATTCTTAATTTCATATTACATATTCCTTTCTATCTGTTTAATTATATCTTGTTTTTGCGGAGAGGTCTTAATATTTGCAATATATTGTATATAAGAATGTTTCATGCAGATATATCTAAAATCAGAGATTTGAACATTATACTTTTTAGTAATATATTTAGATATATCGCCTACTAAGGTGTCAAATTTTTCAGTATCATCATAAAAATAATCCATTATATCAATATTATCATACACATATCTTGCTGTAGCTTTATCCGTAAATGCATTTATGTTGTATTTAACATTGTTTATGAATAAAATATAATCGCCACCAAAATCCAGGTTGGTTCTTTCAATCTCAAATTCACTCATACTCTTCTTGTCAATGCTTGCACCTGTCATTAGTTTACATAGAGAATTGAGAAAATTATTCTTGTATTTTGTTGGGATTTTAATCACACAAACTCCCTCCCCTTATCAATATATATAGTAGAAAAATATTTATTTTTTATTTAAATTTAGTGCATTAAAAGTATTATATTTATATATAGTATAACACATTTTATCGAAAATGTCAATAGTAAATGATAAAAAATATCACACAAACATAGCAGAAAATAATTCATTATGTTTGTGTGATATTACTAAAATTTAATTACTTATTCTCTTCTAAAAACTTTCTAATATTAGATACATTTTGAATCTTAACAGGTTTACCGTCATCAAATACAATCATTGTCGGTGCAGAAGTGATCTCATATAGTTTAACTAACCCTTGATTTTCTTCTGCTAGAAGTATATCACAATCAAATCCTGCTTCTGAAATAAACTTTTTTGCCATTTTACAATTTGGACAGGTTGATGTGGTGAATAGCATTGGTTTTCTAGTTCCTGCCAGAATAGTTCTTACTGTATTTTCAATATCTGGTTCTATGTCTGTTTTGGGAAGTTCGGTATAGTCTGTTTTACAAGACCCACATTCATTTTCAGGTTTTGATAAAGAATCTGAATTTACCTTATATTCTTTTCTATCGGCAAATTCATGTGCTTTACCATCATTAAAGTTTTGAACAGCTCTATAGTATCCGGTAACTCTACTATATACTTCTGTCTTTTTACCACATTCTGGACAATTCCATTCTTCTCCTTTTATATATCCATGATCAGGGCAGATAGAATATGTTGGGGAGAATGTGAAATAAGGAAGTTTATAATTCTCTGCTATTTTTCTAGTCAGTGTCATCGCAGATTGCCATGATGGAAGTTTTTCACCGAGGAATGCATGGAATACAGTTCCAGATGTATACTTGGTTTGTAAGTCATCTTGGTGGTCTAATGCTGTAAAGATATCCTCTGTATAGTCTACTGGAAGATGAGAACTATTTGTATAATATGGAGATCCATCTGTTTTATCTCCTGCTGTTATAATATCTGGATAATCTTCTTTATCATGTTTTGCAAATCTAAAAGCTGTACTTTCTGCGGGTGTTGCCTCAAGATTATATAACTCCCCTTCGTACATCTCTTGATAATCGGATAACTTATTTCTCATAAAATCTAATACTTTTTTTGTAAAGTTATAAGATTTTTCGTCCTCTATATTTTTTCCTAACCAACAAGCGTTCAAACAACATTCATTCATACCTACCAATCCAATGGTAGAAAAATGATTATCAAATTTTCCAAGATATCTTTTTGTATAAGGATACAAACCTTGATCTAATAATTTTGTAACAACCTTTCTTTTGATATGAAGACTTCTAGCAGATATATCCAATAATCTTTTTAATTTTTCGAAGAATTGTTCTTCTGTTCTACTTGTATATGCTAATCTGGGCATATTAAGTGTTACAACACCTATGGAACCGGTACTTTCACCGCTACCAAAGAAACCACCAGATTTTCTTCTAAGCTCCCTAAGATCTAAACGTAAACGACAACACATCGAACGAATATCTGAAGGATTTAAATCACTATTGATATAATTACTAAAATATGGAATCCCATATTTTGCAGTCATTTCAAAAAGAAGTTTATTATTAGGAAAATCTTCATCCCAATCAAATTCTCTTGTTATAGAATAAGTTGGTATTGGATACTGGAATCCTCTTCCATTTGCATCCCCTTCGATCATAACCTCCATAAACGCTTTATTTATCATATCCATCTCACGTTTACAATCTTTATATTTGAAGTTTAGTTCCTCTCCACCTACGATACAATTAAGTTCCGCTAAATCATCTGGGACTACCCAATCAAATGTGAAGTTTGTGAACGGTGCTTGGCAACCCCACCTAGACGGTGTATTTAATCCAAATACTAAAGACTGAATAGATTGCTTTACTTCTTTATACGATAGATCATCTACTTTTACAAATGGAGCTAGATATGTATCTACACTTGAAAATGCCTGTGCCCCTGCCCATTCATTTTGTAAACAATTATGAACTAATTTACCGTCATTAACAAAGAATCCATGAAAATCATTATGAACGGTTCCACAATAAACATCCTTTGTTTCCTTTATAATTGATTTTCTTACTACTTTCATTATAAAACACCCCCGGTTATAGTCACAGTAAGGTTATTTCTTTCTATTGCTTTTCTAACAGTATACAAAAAACCATCATAATTAAATTTTCCTGTCCAATCAGGGTATGTATCACAGAAACTTTCAAAGGTTTTCACGGATACATCCCATGACATACACATACCAAAATATTCTAATATCTGTTTTATTCGTTTAGGGAGTGTTTTGTTATGACAACCCATGTTAGTTGTAACTAAAAAATTATGGGTTCCTTCTTGAACTCGTTTCATATTAGTATTATGTGGTAAAGATTTTCCATTTTCACAAATTATATAATTTGGATTATTTTTAATAAAATTGTTATTTCCGGATTCTAGCTGTTTTTTCATTATTCTTTGATGATGTGTTAATCCGTCAGAACCAACCCTTCGTTGAGTTCTTTGTGCAGAGGTTAGTCCATCTTCGCCTACTTTATTTATTCCTTGACTTATGTGGATTCCTCTAACAACAGCATTAGTAGACTGAGATTCTTTCATCTTTTTTCTTGTTTCTTCTGTATGTTTTTTACCTAACATACTACATTTATACAAGGATATTTCCCTCATGCCTTTATGCAGACCAGAAGTATCCATTATCTCAGACACATGGTAATCTATTACTCCATCGTTATAGATTTCAGATGGACCACAAATAAGAAATCCATTTTCTTGTAATGCGACTAATGAATTTATGTCTGTTACATAACGAGCTTTATTATCCTTATAAACACAAAATCCTAATAGGGTGTCATCTTCAAAAATACTATTGTTTTCGTTTATATTATCAAATCCGCGGTTTATACTGTGTACTTTATTTTTACACAAAGGATCATTCTTATAATGGTTAATATAATAAAACTCTCTTTTTCTTAACTCTTCTCTATTAAATACTTCTTCCAATATTTCTTTTTTGAAAGTTGTCGTTTCTTTATTATCCTGAATATATCTTCCGGATCCAATATAACTGTCATTCTTGTTAAATGTTATATGAGATCCAATATAAAATTCACCTGTATCTTCATTTGTTACCTTGTATACTATATATTTTCTTGTTTTAATATTTGCAACATCATCTTCTTCTGTTAGATCTTTCGCTTCAACCCAACCACGATTATATGTATAAAACTTATGGTCTGGTGTGCATTTCACAATATCACCATCGTCAAATTCTAATTCCATATATTCATCCACTGTTCTTGTCTTATGTAAGTTATCCATCTTTGAATCTATGATTTTATTTGTTTTTGGATCATATGATTTAACCATCCACTCTTGTTTACCGGATTCTAACATTTCCTTTATAGTCGGTTTTGTACCATCGGAAAGTACAATTCTAGTGTCATCTGTAAAACATCCGAGGAAGTTCACCATTTGATTACATAGGGTAAAAAGATGTTTTGCTGGATTAGATGTTATCTTACCTTGAACACCGCCTAATCCATCTTTAATAAGTTGCTTTAAAGACCACCCTGCACAGTACCCAGAAAGCATGGATAAATCATGAATGTGAATATCACAATTTCTATGCGCATTTGAAATCTCATCGTCATATATCTCGGATAGCCAATAATTTGCAATAACTGCCCCTGAGTTACCTAGGATAAGACCCCCTAAAGAATAAGTAACAGTTGAATTTTCCTTTACTCGCCAATCTGTGTTATTCGTATACTTTTCAACTGTTTTTTTATAATCCAACAAGGTTTCTCTAGCATTTCTCGCCTTTTCATGTTGTTTCCTATATAGAATATATGCTTTAGCTACATCCTCATATCCATAACCCATTAAGATATTTTCAACACTGTCTTGAATATCTTCAACTGATAAAACAGATTCTTTTATTTTTGTTTCTGCATTTGCTATTGATCTCATTGCTATTGTTTCTATTATACTATCTTGATAATTTCTATTACAAGATTCAAATGTTCTTTTTATTGCTGATTTTACTTTTGATAGTTCAAATAGTTCTAATTCCCCATTGCGCTTTTTTACTTGATACATAAGATCATCTCCTAAAAATAGATAATTATCCTCCACCCAAATTCTGTTTGGTTTTAGTAAAGTGTTTTGGGAAAGAGTTTATTTTGAATTTTTAGGATAAAACAAGAACAGTTTTTAAGTTCTACTTTTTCTACAAAGTGTTATGTGAAATGGTATGAAATTTTTTATGTCTGAAATACTAAAAATAACAACATCTAGTAATTTCACAAATATGTGACTACTAAATGTTGTTATTTTATTGCTAAATTATTTTAGAATATCGCTGAAATCTGTAACTTTTGGAATATATCTTCTTGTCTTAAAGTAATTTGTAAGTTTTAGTAAAACATCAGGATCAATTTGTTGTGAGTTAATGTCACTAGCGACTTTGATATTGTACTTTAACTCTCTTCTTATCTTTCTGAGTTCATGTTGCCTTTTATAAATCTTATATCCATCTCTAGCGTTCAATTCCGTAAACTCAATAAAATGATCTATGTCTGAAAGTTCTTTATCTATTTTAGACAACTGTTCTACCATTGAATCAAATGATTCTGCACAATCTTTTACAATATCATAAAATTCAAGAACAGTTTTCATTTCCATTTCAATGTAACCAGGAACATCTGATATATAGGTTTCTAGTTCTTCTACATAAAAATTTGCCTTTACTTTTTTATTTGTAGAATATTCTCTTGCATTCTCAGCGGCTTCTTTAGTATTCCATATAAAAGCATCTGGTTTTGTTTTTGCTAGAATATTTCCATTAGAATTTACAACATAGTTTTCGCCATCGGTTAAAATATACTTAATTACTTTTTCTACCATGATCTTACTCCTTTTTATTTAAATAAGATACTCTTTAACTATGTGAATTTCTCCGGTTTTTGTATCATAATATTCTAAAACCAGTGTAATTGATTTTGCCTGAGTTACTACAAACTCATTATGAATGACTGGTTTTTGATATTCAAATGTGCTTTTTGCTGTCTCTAAATCCTCACAAATATTACATATATCGTTTAATTCAACATCAGTTCCATTTTGAAGAATTAGACGATAATGTTTTCTTACTACATATATAGTCATAAATTATCCTTCCCATCTAAGATATTATCTGACATTTTATGCCCGCAAATAGAACAATAACACTCTCTTTTAGGGCGTTTATCTTGAACATAAGATTTTTCATCACAATAAGAACATCTGATTTCACCATGTTCATCGAGATACCAATCAGTTTCTTCTTTTAATAAATTTGTTACATCCACGTTAAACAATCTCTCGAAATCATCTACTGATAATGTACCTAATTCCCTTGCATCTTCTAATGTCATTGTATCTTCATAATATGAAATATTTGTAATATTCGGGATATATTTGCCATTTTCTCTTCTGTGATTATTTTCATACTCACACTTATATTTTTTCATATCTTCTTCTGTCAGGAACCACTCTTCCCATTGGTCTTTATATTGATATTCCACTATTTTACAAATTGTAAGTCTATAAATATTCATCTTTTATTCCTTTCATCGGATTCGAGTTCATTGATTATTTCGTTGATCTTCTGTAGATAAGACAATCTAGATTTAGCTTCCATGTCACTTATACATGGAATCTCATCCAGCTGTGATTTTATCTCACATAATGATTTCAACATTTCAACATCATCTTTATTCATAACTTTACCTCACATTGCAGTTAAATCAATATTTTCAAAGGGTATGCCTTCCTTGATTACGACATCCTTGAAAGGTTCTGGCATTCCTGGAAACAGATCTTTATATTCCGGAAGTGCTGGATCAACTTCCCTTACCGTTACACTGACTGGGATTGTAATTACTGGTTGTTTGATTTTTATTATTTTCATATTTTGTTCTCCTTTTATTCAACTTCCAAGCTTCCTATGTGAACATGACCGCCAGATGCAAAATCAAATTCTGAAACTTTGCCTGATACTATATCAGGAATCCAAACATTAGCTTCTGTTCGGTATTTATAATTATAAAACAACCATTTCGCTGCATATTCCCTTGCATCTTGTTCTTTTGAAAACAGATTTCCTATTCTTTTATGATCAAACGAAAAATAATAAACATATCTAGTCATCATAATAATCCTCGTATTATTCAACTTCCCACAAAGAACAAATGAAGTTTACATCTTCACCGTTCTTTGTCTGAACAGTGTAGGAACAATATCCCGGTGTTTCTGTATAGCTAACACCATCTTGTCCATAATGTAATGCAGAAAAGCAATAAACATATTCTGTCGCTTTCCACAATTCATCAAAGACTTTTACAATTACATATTCTTCTATATCCGTGTCATATTTTGTGAGAATATAAACTTCCATTTTAATTTCTCCTCCACAAAAATCTTGATTTTCTACAGTAAATTGTGTCTCACACAATTAGTTAGTTAAAATAAGGATTTTTATTCAGGGCATCCTGCATCATTAAATATTCTTTCATTCCCGTTCTGGTATGTAACAGAATAAACATATGCATGATAAGGTGGATGTTTATGCATTTGAGGAATAAGTTCATAAACGGCTTTATCATATGCATCTACTTTATTCTTTGCGAGAAAAGAAATTGATAATTCTTCAGATCCTATTCCATCTAATCTGTAATGAACAGTATAAGCCTTCATAATTACACCTCATTTCGCCGTAAGCATCAGCTCATTATAGCAGTTAATTTGATATTCAATATCAGTTCTCTGTGCTTCCGGAAGCCAAGAACCATAAAGTCTATCTTCCATCACCTTGATTATATTGTAAAGAGCTTTTTTCGGGATTTCATGCAAATCTTTCATTGTCATTCCTGTTATTATCATTAACTTTGTGAAATCCATGTTTAACTCCTTTCGGTTGTGTGTATCATTTACTATATATAGTATAACACATTTTAAGAAAAAAGTCAAGAGCATTTTCAAAAATAGAAAAGAAAAACCTCACAAACTTTATGTGAGGTTTTTGTATATTTTTAACAACGCTTTTCTTTATCCTCATAAAAATAGTCGTCAGCAATAATCTTCAAAATCAACTTTACAACTGATCGAAACGAAATCATATACAATGCTATTGCAATTATTGTGAATAGCATTGACTGTGAGAATTTATCTGTTTTTAGAGAAGATATTGTGCAATAAACTCCTAGAAATAATTCTACTGATATATAGAATATTTGTTCAATTCTTTTTAGATTTTTCATTAAACTTAATCCTTTCATTTTCTTGCAACTCTGATGCTGTTTTATCCTTATTTAGAAAATCAATTACTGATTGATATCCTATGAAGAATAAAAATTCATCACCTGGAAGTTCTGCATAGTCTTGATAATATTCTTTCTTTACATCTTCTAATCTTTGATCGGCATCATCTACTACATGGAATATATGCCTTACGGTTACTATATCAAAAATTTTATTTCTTACAAGAAGCATTTTTCTTTTATCGGTTTTTCTGTAGAATTTGATCTTAATTTGTTCTTTTAATTCCTGACAATGATAGTTTTCACAATTTCCTGATTTTCCACATGAAGAACACCATGATTCATATTGTTCTAACAAATATCTTGTCTTATTGTCTAAAATTGGATATCCTTCCATCCATGATAAAAATATTGACATTTTAATCACTTTTTTCCTTCAAGAATTTTAATTGCGGTGTTTAATTCCTCTATTACTTCATAACATGATCTAAGATTATCTTTATATTTTTCCAGACCATATCTCAAGCAATAAACCTTCTCGCTGTTTGCATTATACATATGTTGCTTATCGAATTCATTGTAAGTTCTTTCTATGTAATCACGAAAATCTTTTCCTTCAAAGAAGTTAAGTTCTTTCTCGTTATACTCAATTTGTTTTTTGAAATACTCTACTCGTTCCTCAAGACTTTTTAATTCTCTTTGTAAAATTCCTATTACTCTTTTCGTAATTATTCTGCCTCGTCAATCATTTTCTTAACTCTATCAATCTCTTCATTGCTGTGAACAGTTCCACCAGAGTTCATCTCTACATACCACTTCAAAACATCCTTTTTATATGCGAGATTATTGATATTAAATTTAAGGGTGTGATCAAGTGGAATGTTATCCTCATATTCACTAATGCAATGTCCGAAAACAGGAATTTCACCGTGAAGAAATCTAAGAATAGCAGTAAGTCTCTGAAGTCCATCTACGCAAACCATTTGAGGAATGTCTGTGTCCTTTTTGAAAGACCACTCCCCAATGTTGAAATAAATAATTCTTGCAGACTTTCCACCGCGAAGGAAGAATTCAACAAACTTAATCTGCTGATCCTCCGTCCAAACATTACCTCTCTGAAAATCAGGATTAAGTTCAAGATTATAATCTTCTTCGTAGGACTTTAACATTTTTTCAAGGTGACGAATATGAATATCCACCTCATAAGATCCATAAGTGAACTGAGGAATATCCTTAAAACTTGCCATTATAATTACTCCTTATCATGTAAAAAACCAAACAAATGAAGCAGCTCAATTAAAAGGCTATAAAACCATAAAACAGTTGCGATCATTAGAACAAACGATAGTATCATATTCTTTGAAAGTAGATATCCTAAAAAACATAGCAGAACAAAATTGTAAATTACAAGTGAACTGAAAATGTTGTAAATTGTTGACCAAAATTTCTTTTTCATATCTATAAATTCCTTTCTTTGTTGTTATATATAGTATAACACATATTTTTTATTTTGTCAAGAGGTTATTCGATAAAAAGCTCAACAAAAAACACAGACCGAATGATCTGTGTTTTTGTTACTATTCACTTATGATGTTACTGTGATAGCTATTTGACTAATTAACCTATCTCCACAATATACATCTGCTGTTGTTTCACCAACTGTTGATAGATCTACATTTACTATATATCCACCTAGTTCTCCGGCTAGTGTATTTCTTTGTTCTGTAACAATATTTGTAACATGAATTCCATCTGATACTGTGCAAGTTACTACCATTCCAGTTGGGTCAAATGTTTCACCTACTTGATAAGTTCTTTTTGTTGGTGGTGTAACAGTATATCCAGCTAATGTATAAAAGTGTATTTGACAAGTAGAGGGGAAAGTTGTTGAATAATATATTACTGTTGGTGACATTGAAACTGACCTTACACCACTATTATAACAGCTATATCTTCCTAGTTTTTTAACTGATAATGGAAGAGTTAGTGTTCTTAAATCCGGTAGATTAGCAAATGCACCTAATCTATAAAGATTTGGAGCACTTTTTGGAGATACATAACCACTTAATTGTGTATCTGCTGCCCAAACACTGTAAACTTTTGATGGATCAAAAACACTTATCACTTGCGCTGATATCGGAACTGGATATTCCTCTAAATAATTGTCATACGATCCCCAATTCGTATCTTCCCATATCGGAGTTAGACTTCCTGGCATATTTATCACTCCTTTATTTTTATGGTAAGAATCCTATTTGTGTTAGATATGTATCGGATTTCATTTGTGCTGTTGTTAGATAATTAACTCCTGCTGCTGTTGGGCACGAAATATTTGCATCTATAATATCCTTGTCTACAATAATAGAGTTACTTTGATTGTTCCACACTAATACTGGATATCCCCGATTTGTTTCATATGTAAGATTTAACGCAAGACATATATGGTCTACTTTATTAACTCTTACATTATCATCAGTGGACGATATAACTAAATATACATCACCATATATTGTAGAATTCTTTATTGTATTATTACCTATAAAAGTAACACCTGAAGCAATACTTGAGGATACAGGTCTATACACATAGTTTGATAATTGAATGGTGCAATTTTGTCTTGTATACCCTAATGCAGCTACCTGACTATTATCGTTTGTTGTCCATGCGCGGATGCCTCCAGAAAATGTAAAATATTGAGAACATGATATAAATTGTATTCCGAGCGTACCCGAATATTCAAACATTGGATAATGATCATTTTGTTTTATAAGTAAACTGAATACACAACCTGTGACTGTGCAATTACCGGCTTCGCATCTCCACCAAACACAAAGTGCTTCATTTGCTCTTGACCAAATACAATTCAAAAAACTTACGTTATCAATAGTTTGATTATTAGATGTTTTCAGCCATATAAAATGTGCCGCATTCACAATAAGACCATTTATACCTGGTAAATTACCATCGGCTAAAGTTGTGTCTGCATATAACCTAGCACAACTTATGTTTAAATATGTGGTAATCCCGTTTTTATAATTATCGTCCCTGCTAAAATCTAGTAGTGTTGTCAATTTAACATATTTATTTGTCTGTAAAACTGCCCACATAAAACCATTACAGGTTGTTGGAATAAATGGTTCAGCTTGTGAACCTTCTCCTGTATTACTTTCTGCTTTATACGCAGTTAAATCGTACCCATCTGGTAAACCATTTCCTGGACTTGACATATTCATTATCTCCCTTCAAAACAGTCTTTTGCTTTTTGAATACAATCATTCACATTCTTACCGACTATTGCAAGTTTTCTTTTAGAATCCTCATGTTCTGCGTTCACAGTCCATTCACCTGATTCTAGAATAACCCAGTCAGTAAAAATTATTTCTGGGGCTTGTGCGTTTATAAGTTCTTTAAATAAAGAAGAAAATTCTATCTTAGTTCCGTTTTCAGTTTCAATTCGTCTGTAACCGTCACTAATTATAGATTGAAACTGATTTTGTACGATTCTGCTTTTCATTAGCATTCTCCTTTCTTACAAACAAGTTTATTGTCTGTTAAATGGAAGTTATAATTTTTATTGTCATTTGTTATATTACAGAACAGCTCATTTTCTATTAAACTTTCTATTTTATTCTTAACAAAACGAACACCATTCTTTTCATCAAAGCATTTACTTTTAATCCACATTTTTACATCTTCTGGAATTGCTAGCTCAATACCAACATCCCTATACCGCCTAATGAAGTTTTCAAACTCCATATCAAATATAGTAGTAAATACATCTTTTGTTATAGTATTAAAATAGATTATATTTGTAAGTCTGTTTAGAAATTCTGGCCTGAAATAGTTATTTATTTCATTTTTGATGATTGAGGTATCTCTTGTTGCTGAATCAGAAAAGCCCAGTGTATTTTTATTCATATATTCTTTGCATCCTATATTAGATGTCATTGCTATTAGACAGTTGCAAAAATCTACAGTTGTTCCAAAAGAATCTGTTAGTCTACCGTCATCCATTATTTGTAACAGTATATTTATTACATCTTTATGCGCTTTTTCTATTTCATCAAATAGTATTACTGAAAATGGATTATGTTTAACTAACTCTGTTAGCGATCCTCCCTGATTAAAACCTACATATCCTGGTGGAGATCCAATCAGTTTTGATACTGAATGTGACTCCATAAATTCCGACATATCAAACCTGATAAAGCACTCAGGTGTAAATATTTTATTCGCTATTTGTTTGCATAATTCTGTTTTGCCTGTTCCGGTAGGACCAACAAATAATAAATTTCCTATAGGTTTTCTTTTATCATTTACTCCTATGCAATATCTTCTAATACAGTTAAATGCTGTGTTTATTGCTTCTTCTTGACCTATTATTACTTCTTTTACTGTTTCTTGTGCATTATTTATTTTATCTATTGATAAGGATGTTGGGTTTATGTTACAGAATTCATATACTGTATTTTCAACATCTTCAACACTTAACTCTTCCCTACCTAACAATTTACACCGAACACATGACTTATCCAGTATGTCAAACGCCTTATCTGGGAAGTATCTGTTTTTAATATATAATGAACACATGGACACAATTCTTCGAACCATTGTTCTAGATATTGCGACATTGTGGAATTCTTCATATTTTTGTTTACATTGCTCTATTGTTTCTATTGTGGATAATTCTGACATTTCTTCTATTCGTACTATTGAAAATCTTCGCTCAAATGCTTTATCACTTTCTATTGTCTTATATTCTGAATTTGTTGTGCATCCTATTACTTTTGATGATTCAGTTAGGTACGGTTTTAAAACATTTTGCACTGGTGCTAACTCGCCATCTTTACTGAATAATGTATGGATTTCGTCTATGAATAGAATTACATTATCTTGCTTTTTTAGTTCTGTTAATACATCGTCTAATCTTTTTTCAAGATCTCCTCTATACGTTGTTCCACTCATTATTTTATTTATATTAAGTGCAAACACATTGTAACCTTGTAAATATTTTGGACATTCCGGTGACTGAATTATATTGCAAATTCCATTTACTATTGTTGTCTTTCCAACACCTGGATTTCCAACAAGAATAACATTACATTTATTTAACCTACATAGTATTGATAATGTATCTTGTATTTCTTTATCTCTGAAAGCACAATCGTACTGTTGATAAAATAGTGGGTCCGTCAAGTATTCACCGAAGTTCTTTAATACCTCTGACAAGTTAGAGCCGGCAAAGTTATATATTTGTAAGTACAACTCATCTTTTACATTTTGTTTTTCCTTTACATATAAGCAATCATCAAAAAACTTAAAGCACTTTAACTTGTCATCCGAGATCATAATATATGATATGTATGTTGTCATTACATCAGATGTTATTGTTTCTGAATACTTATTCTTAAAGTACAGGAAATTCTTTATTAGGTATTCACACTCTTTAGATAATTTCATATCTTTAAGTTCTGACGATGTTTCATTTTTTGAAGGAAGTGTTTTGAGCTGTTGCTTAACTATCTTATCAGCGGCCTCTTTTAAGTTATCAGTAACCTTCTTTTTCAGTATACCATGTTGCACAAATACATATGCAAGTAATTTTGTGTCTATTATTTCAAATTTATTTGGCACTAATTGTATTAGAGGTACTAATGCGTGTTTTGGCAGAGTTTCAAAAAACTCTAGATAAATACTGTCCAACTTGTCATCACTTCCTTAAAGAAAGATAATTTTACAAATAAATTATAACATAAACTTCGAAAATTGTCAATAGTATTAAACAAAAAAAGCAACCTTCTTACTTAGGAGGGTTGCTTTTTACATCTTTATTTAATTAGTACAAATTATCTGCCCATTGACTTATTTTACCACGATAATTCTTTGTTAATTTACAAACCGCAAAACTGTTATCATTTGTTTGCTGACAATAATCAATGTATCTTTCAAACCCACAAGAAGAGTCATTTGTATCCCTTTGTAGTTTATGTCCAATGACAATTATCTTGCAATTATCATTAGCACGAGTTAATGTTTTCTTTAAGTCGTCAAAACTGTAATTTTGACTCTCATCTAATATCACAACCGAATTTTCAAAGTTAGTTCCTCTTAAATATGTATGTGTTAAACATTTAACATATCCCGTAGCTTCTTGCTTATCTGTTCTTGCAGTTAGTGATTCATTGTATATAACTTTTTCAGGAAATAAGTTACATTTTATAATAGCTTGATATATTGGTTCAAAATATACCTCAGATTTTTCTGTTATATCCCCAGGTAAAAATCCTTGTTTACTTTCTCCATACGGGCTTACTACATAGATTATATTATTGTAAAATCCATATTCAACTAATAAATTTGCAGTTGCGAATGACATAAGTGTTTTACCAGTTCCGGCCTTAGCATCACAAAAGATCAGAATTTTATTTTTATCCCAAATGCAATCTCTAAAGTATGTTTGATCTTCGTCTAGTTTAAAACCATAAAATGAGTGTTCATGAAGTGTTTCCGGTGCATCGTCCGGTGTATATTCTTGCTTTTTTGTTTGCTTTGCCATCAGGCATCAACTCCCTCAAAATAGTTTTTTACCATTTGATTGATACCTTGTTATTATGGTCTTTTCCTCTTTTTGCTTTTTCTTCTTTTCAAGAGGATTGCCACTGTATGTTTTTACAGTGACAACCCTTGATTCTTTTTTATTGACTACTTCTATCTCACTTTTTTGTGAAATAATTGGTTTTGATGTTTTAAGTACATAAACATCGAACTCATACTCATTCTGTGATTTCTGTATAAACTCTCCCACTTTATACGAATCAACATAATGAAAGTAAAAATATTTATTTTGGTATAGTGATATGAACTTTAGATGATTGTCTATAATATAATAACAAGATATTTCAAATTGTTCCGGAATGTTAGTTACTACTTTACTAAATAGATAATCCAATTTTATTCAACGCCGTTATCTACAGTTCCGTTTTCAATTAGATCTTCAATAGGATATGTTTTAAAAGCTCTGCACCAATCCCATTCATCTTCAATATAATCCGGCATATTTGTGATATTGTAACCCTTTTGTCTAAGATCTATTTCTTTAGAAACATAGATTACATACTTATTTTTAATTATTGGATTTTCTTGATGAACATAATCCTTATATACATATCTATATCCTTCTGCGTATAGTCCTCTTAGAATTGTTACAACATTTTCTGATAGAACTTCAGGTTGTGAAATTCTTATGTGAAAACCATAAGAATTTAGAATTGCAACTGTTTGTTCTTCTGGCATTGAAGCGGTTACAGGAATAATATCTGAATATAAAACATTTGCAAATAGTGTTAGATAAATATCATTAGTTAGATAATTTACTATTTGTATTTTAGTTCCTATTAGATCTTCTCCGTTATATCTTGTTACCAATATTTTTAGATTTTCATTATCTGCTTTTGCTGAAACTAATTGGTTCCAGTTATTTATTTCAAGTATGTTACTCATTTATTCATCACCTTTTTGAATAAATTTATTTTTACAACGAACAAAATTAAAATGATCAGTTTGTATTATTGACGTTAATAGCATCTCCACCATATGTAACATTATCTAATAGTTGACGTATATAGCGTGTGGTGTTACCGATTGTCTGACCATCTGACGCATAAAGTCTTCCATCAATAGTTGTTAGTTTTCCATCCATAGATGTTAGTGTTCCGCTAGCTGTTAGAATATTTCCATTTATAGTGTCTAACTTGTTATTAGTAATGTCTACCTTACCAGACAATGTTTGAATATCATTTGATATTGTAACTCTAGCATTATCAATAGATTTTGAAACACTGTCATCAGTTTGTTCTCTAAGTGCCTTAGAAATAGTGTATGTATCATTATCAGCTTTAAGGTTAGTTGCGACTTTACCTGTTTGAGTTTTAACATCTTGTAATCCCATATATACAGATTTCTGAGTAGATAGACTTCTATTTAATAAAGCGTCACCAATATAATAGAGTGTTCCTGCTGTATTGTCAACACCTATTTTATTCATATTGTCATCTAACTTCTTTATTTGGTTAGTAACTGTCCACAATGTTCCTCTTGGAGATGGTCCTGGAATATCTGGGTCTACTCCAGTTATAGTTTCAACAGCGTTTTCAACTGTTACAGGAATTGTATCTACTTCAACACCGCTTCCATGATCTATGTTCCGCCAATCAATATTAACTTCTGCAAAATCATTCTCTTTAAATTCTTCCACAAAGTCAGTATTTGATCCAGTTGTATCATAATGCTGCTGCCAGTTTAGTCTATCAATAGCGGCTTTAATTGGATTGTCATTTACCTGATCTGCAATTTCAATTTCAAGATCATCTAACCATTTTTTAGCTTTAGATAAAATTGCATTGTATTCAGCAGTTTCAGTCATTCCTCTTCCAATTCCATACTCCGTATAAAGATCTACTTTTGAATTGCCTGATTTTGTATTGTCGTAGATTGGAATTCCTAATCCAGAAACATAAATTAAAAAACCTTTTGCTGCCATTCCTAACTTTATTTTCGCATAAAACATTGTATCATTTACTAATAAAGATAACCTATCCGGGCGAACTAACAAAGGTTCTGTTAATTTAGTTACTCTTGGATATGATGGATATTCCCGTATTTCTTTTTTCTTTGATTCTGGTAGTGCCAAATTCAAACACCCTCTCTTAAATCACGTTAAAAGATACCCTGTCTTTTTTAAAGGTAACTACCTCTATAGTATCTAAATATTCTTTATAAAATGTCAGAATTTGTTTATTTTCAATATTCATGTCTACCAGATCGGCAGAATTGAAAATTCCATTTCGCTCATTATAGAAATAATCTTCTTCTGGTAGCTCTGTAAGATACCATGAGTATATTGTTTGACCTGATACATTAGTGTGCCATCCAAAATTAAGTTCATATGTTTTCAATTCATCAATCTTTAATTTTACAACATCTCCGGGGAGTAAAAATCCTATTCCAAGGGCATATAAACATTCTGTTACATATGAATATGTTCCTTTTGGATATATAATTGTCTCCCCACCAACCTCTGTTGTTAGGGAGTTAAACTGGCCATCTTCATCAACAGAAACTTCTATATTTCCCTTAATTAGATCTCCGTTATTATCATAGAATGAGAAATATGGAATACTGTCACTTTGTCTATTATCATGTAGATTTTGAAATACTTCAAACATTTTCTTCATCTCCGTTTTCTTGTTCTTCTTTTACATTTGATAAATCTGATAGTTGTTGTAATAAACTTGATGCAAGATTTCTAACTTCATCTCTCGAATCCGCATCAATAATAGTTGCAGAATTTCCATCCGGTGTTATTATATTAGTAGTATTTATAACTATGTTTTGTAGCCTATCATCCTTTAGAATTTGAAATACCTCTGATTCTGCTGATTCTAGACATTTTGTTACAACTTCCATAGCCATTGAAATCATTGCTATATTACCAGGTTCTTCGTCTACACGACTATTAACTGCATCCATGAATTTATTTTCAAGTTTTTCCATGAATTTTGTCATTTTAATAATTCTATTTAATTGTTGTCTTGCGTGAGACACCATAAACAGTTTAGTTCTTTCAACTAATTTATCTCCGTTAATATCTAGATTAACAACTTCTGAATTTTGTGCTAATTGTTCCATCATATAATATGCGGATGATTCATTGTCACCTAACTGTAATTTTGTTTCTGTTTCTTGCACCTTTAATCACCCCTCTTGGAGATTTTTGTATAACTCTTTTAGCCTGTCACCATATAGGTGTGCAAACACATCACCAATTCCAGAATCTTTATATGTATATGCCTGTAAAACATCTGTTTTGAATCCGCTAGTAGGTTTAAACTCGAAATCAAAATGAACAGACGGTTCATCTGTAACACCGTGCTTTTCATGAAAAATTCTTGGAGTTATTTTCAGTGTTCCAATAAGTGGTATTTCTATTTCTGTAATAACATCTAATGTATTTTCAATATTTGCTTCATTTAATTGATCACATATATTCTGACAAAGTAATAGTTCAATAAATCGTAAACAGTTGAAATTATATTTGAAACTTGTATCAAGTAGTAGTTCCAGATCCTTACACATCTTTTTCGCCTCATCTGTCGATAGACTGCCTTTTGATCTAGCCAACTTAAACCATCCTCTCTATAGTTTGTATTAAAGAATTTCTATTCTTTTTCATTAACCGCATAAGCCTAGTTACACATCGTTTAACTTGCCCGAAATCATTATAGTCAATTCCAACCTCAAGGCTATGTAACTCGTTGTCATACTCCTCATCGGCCTTTGCATACATATTTGTCAATCTTTTTTGAACGCATTGATTAAAGAAAACATCCTTTGGTGTATTATCTGTTAAATATTGTAACATATGACTGCAACTTGTAGGTATTACTTTATTCATACTGACCACCTCAATAATTTCTATTTCCAAAATTATACTTTTCCAATGTTTCTTTTAACCTGTTTAATTTATTACCAGCACCCTTACCACGATTACTATCGAACCCAGCAAGAGTTACAGCATCTTTCCAAGGTCTGTGTTCTACTTCATAATACTGGAAAAGAAGTAATACTTGAATGGTTTCTACAAGTTCCTCCTTTGTAGGTATTGTAATTGTTTGACCACCAAAATACTTAATTAGTTTTAAAAAAGAATTAACATCTAAAAGGTAACAAAGTTCCGATAATGTTGTGTATTCCGGTATATTTTTTAAGTCATACAGAAAACTACATATGATTGAATACACATCTTGTTCTTGCATTTTTGATACAAGTTCATCCACTGTTTTTGGCATTGCACTTATCCTTTCTTCAGCTCTTTCATTAAAGCTTCGTCAGAAGTTATCAGCATTTCCAAATCATCATCCACATTATCTGCGATTGATTCTGTAAAACCAGAATTCCTGAAATCCTTTTTAAACTGCTCAATTACTATTTGAACATATGGTTTTATATGATTATCTATTCTGAAATAGATATAATCTTCATTATCAAGTTCTCTTACGAGATTTATACACACATTTGTATACAGATCTAAATATTCTTTTGTTCCCGGTTTAAACTTTGTCTTAGACATTGTTTTAAGTATCATTCCAGCAACATTATCTAAAACAAGATTTCTCTCCATATTATCAAAATCTTTAATACAAGACATAGATGAACCAGTACACATTACCTTGATATTATACTTGTAACTGGGGTCATATTCTGTGTCAATGACCTCATGTTCAATTCTTCTTTGATTAGCTACATAAGACATTTTTATCATCTTACCAATATAGTACATCCAAGATTTAATAACACGACCATTTATAACAGCTAACCAAACATCCGAAGCGACATCATGACATACATCCTCAACACCACTATAACCGTAAACAAATTTATTTTGGTTAATGTATATATGTGCTAACTTCTTTAGCAGCACATATATTTCCTCATTCATAATGTCCATTTCTACTAATTCTGTTATTCTCTTTTCTATTTGTACTATACCTTTATTTCTTTTTGGTTTTGAATCATCCATTTTTTATGTCACCGCCTATGTCAAATAATTGATGTTGTTGTGATCTTTCCTTCTTCCACATTCTGTAACAGCTTGGACCGTATCCAAGTTTTTTACTAAGATCACTTCTAAGGGGTTTTCCACAACGATTGCAAAAAATAATTTCTTCTAATGTTTCATCAGGTTTCTTAACATTTTCACTCATACAGTACCAACCTTTCACAGAACATTTACTAACAAATAATCAAGAGCCATATCCTCTGATATAGTACCTTGTTTAATACCGGAATCACAATATTTAATATACTTTAAGAATCTTACAAGTTCTTCGCAGCTATATCTATTCACATACTTCATTGCTGACTTTATTTGAAAACCATTCAAACCAGTTGCTTTTTGAGTATCCCCTTGGTTTCCAGCTAATTGAAGTTGTAATACCTGTTTTACATTTGTGTGAAGCAATGTAAAAATCAAGAAGCAATTATCATTTCTTCTTTTTGATTTCTCAAGTAGTTGATAAATTGTCTTATAGTTTCGTGTCATAATACTGTCTACAAGTTCAAATGCTTCTCCTTCTGGTTCAACATAGAAAAGATCTGCACTTTTGCACATTCTAAAACAATCGTCTGGTTTTAGTTTGAAGTATTCGCAAGCGTTTACAAGTTTATCAATTTCTAATTTAATTCTTCCGTAATCACCATTACATACATTGATTAGATATTCACAATTATCATTATTGATGTCAATGTCTTTTTTAATATACTTTGCTAGTATATTTTCTGACAACCTGTCAAATGATGTCATGTTATCTGAAAACTTCTTACTAAACTTTGACCTTTGATCAATATTTCCATATTTTGCAATAATGGTAATTCCCTTTTGCTTTAGTTTCCTTTCAATATCCCACATCTGCTCTGCTGTTAAAAATTCTTTATCATCCCTGACAATATACAAACATTTTCCAGATCCAAACAAAGACTTTGAATTCAGTGTTTTATAAATGATTGAAACACTTTCACAAGACTTACATTCACAACCTATCTTATTCTTTATCATCTTAATATACTCTTCGAGTATAGTATATTCTTCTCCGTAAAAAATATATAAGTTTGTAAATGTTCCAGTATCTATAGATTTTTTAAGTTCTACAATGTTCACTTAAAATTCACCTCCAGATACTTTTAGATGTGTTGATATAATCCAGTTATCAATAACCATCTGCTTGTTAAAACTCTTTTTTGACAAATCGACCAGAGCCTTACTTGTTTCCTTAATAATAGAGTCAAATATCTTAACATCCTCTTTGCTAGAATCATATAAATAGGAATTACAGCATAACATAATACATCTTAGAAATACGATTGGATCAATTTTATCAGTTTGATCTTTTTTCAGGTTTAACATCGTTGCTATTTTTAGCTCGTTTGCCATATTTGCGGAACCTATAAACTGAATAAATTTATCTGCAAGATCATATACTTCTTTTACATTATTATCCTTTGCGTTTATTACCTCTTCAGGACAGGTGCAAATTTGGTATATAATCTTCTTCTCGTCCTCAGTAAATTCGTACTTTTTATACTCAATAAATTCTTTTAAATCATCTATAGTATACGGTTCTGTATTAAAAACCGTTCCTCTGCTAATAAGTGTTTCCAAAACTGTTGACAAATCTGTTACGGTCATTACGAAATATGAATTGTTTGGTGGCTCTTCTGTAACTTTTAAAAGGGCATTTTTTGCATTAACCGACATATCATCACAATCAAAAAACATATATAATGTCTTTTCGGACACAGTATATGAATTAAAAATTACATCCTTTACTTCGTCTGCCTTTGTTCCACATGGAACAAAATTTGCTTCGAGTTTTCTTGCGATGTAATCAGATAATACTTTCTTACCACAACCTCTATTTCCAACAAGAATGATAAACCTTGGAAAAAGGTTATTATCAATGAGTTTATCTATTCTTTCAAGAAGTTTCTTTTGCCCACAAACATACATGATTTAACCCTCCGAGCAAAGAAGTACAAATGTAGATTCAATAATTGGCTTCGGTGTTGACTCCCATTTAATAGTGGTATTTAGGTTAATAACTTCATTTAACAGTGAAATAAAAAATGCAAAATCATCTTTGGTATATTTATTAACCCTATTTGAGTATGTTGAAGGTATCTGCAAATATTCAAAGTCTCTAAACAAGTCATATTTGCAAAGGTCTAAAACAAAATAATTATAATTCTTAATAAACTGTTTTAAATCAAGACCGTTTCTATATGTTGTTTCAATAATTTCTATAGTTCCTTTTTTATCCATTTTACAAATACAATCAGTTAGATCAAACATTGTTGTATAGTCTAATGTTCCAAGAGCTTTTGTTACTGATTCCATTGTAACCTTTGGATCATAAGCAAGTGTTTTTTCTAGAAGAGTGATGCTATCTCTCATTCCTCCATCTGCTAGTTTAGCAATATAAGAAATAGCATCCTCTTCATAGGTATAATTATTTCCCTCATTGTTCTCAGCATCAATAATGTACTTTAGTCTGTTTACAATTCCTCCATGAGTTATCTTCTTAAAGTCATATCTCTGAACTCTTGAAATAATTGTTGCTGGAATTTTCTGAGGGTCGGTAGTACAAAAAACGAAAATACTTGTAGGTGTTGGTTCTTCCAACTCCTTCAAAAATGCCTGCCAAGCTTGTCCACTTAAAACATGACACTCATCAATGATATATGCCCTATATTTTGTTCCAATCGGTTTATAATGTGAATCCTCTGTTAATTTTCTTATATCCTCCACGCCATTATGTGATGCAGCGTCAAGTTCTGTTACATTTGTTAAAGATCCACCATTTAGATATTTAACAAATAAACGTGCGTTGGTCGTCTTTCCGGTGCCCGCTGGTCCACAGAAAAGATAACAATTCTTAACGGTATTATTGTTTATTTGATTTTGAAGTATAGCTTTAATAACATTTTGTTCAACTACCTCTTCCCATGTTTTCGGTCTGTGCTTAACTGCTAATGTTGGCATATGTAAACCTCCTAAAATTTATAGTGAATTATTACAATTTCACATATACATTATAACATATTAAAGTAAAAAAGTCAAGTGTTTTTTAAAATTTATCTAAGAATTTTAGAAAAAAGTGCTATCATGTATTTTATGATAGCACTTTTAATTCTTATTCATTATCCAAAAATTCAATGAATTTCTTCATCACTGTTTCATTTAAAATGTAATAATTTTCATTACCACCGAAATCAAATGCAAGTATTGGATATCTCTTACCCATTGCAAAACATTGTTCATCTATTTTATCCAACCACTCTTTTTTAATTGAAAACGATTTCTTTTCTTCCGTCATTGTTTTACATTCAATCAAACAGTTTGATGATACCACATCGCCCTTTAGGAACTTACTTGAACCACTGCTTGTTTGTACTTTAGCATTTAGGTTCTTAGCAGTTCTTTTTTCCTGTTTATCGCTGTAATATCTGTTTGGTTTTTTATTCATATCATTGATCCTTTAAATATTCAATGATTTTAATTTCACTTTTTGCGGCAAACTTTTTAAGCTCTGTGCATTTAACAAGCTGTTTGTTTAGGTCTGCAATCTTTTTATCAGCGGCTTGTCGAACCATTGACATGAATTTCTTCATAATCTTCTTCCTGGCAATTTTTTCACCAATTACCGGATCATATGTATCATCTGGAGCACAGGTTGTCTCAGCATACAATCTTACAGACGGATAGTATGAAACAACCTTATTCATCTCTGGTTCAAACAGCTCAAAAAATTCATGGTAAACAGCGAGCGGTACATTTGAATCCTGAATAGTGCATCTTGCAATGGTCTTTTTAATTGTTCCATTTTCAACGTGCGTAAACTTTACCTCTAGTGGTTCACCCTTCATTTTCATTTATTTTTCCTCCTGCAAAATTCTTCACAATCTTCTTTGTTTGTATAAAAAACATTACCAATATCTAATGATAAATGTTTCTTATTAAACGAGTTATAAATATACTTCCTATTTACCGAAATAATAGTATCATTACTTCCTTTTGGAATACAATCATATGTTACTGTTTCTTCCTTATTAACAATACAGGATACTGATATTGCGCTTAATTCCTGAACAAAATAGTTAAGAACTTTCTTTTGACAGTCACAAATCTTTGTTCTTGTATAAAACGAATCTTCTACTTTAATAAACCCGTCTTTGCACTTATTACATTTCTGATTGCTTTTTACATAGTTATATGAAGGACGATAAATAGTTGTTATTATGTGAGGAAGTGTTGTTATATATTGATTTTTGTCCTTACTAACTAAATCTGGATTGCTCTTTAGTTCCGCAATTTCTTGTTCAAGTTGATCAATATATCTGTGTGCATCTATTGCAGTTTCTGACACTTGAATTAGTTCGTCCAAAAGTGAAACATTTTTATCTACTAACATATTTAATCCTCCTTGTTTTTTATTTTCCGGAAACTCTTGCAAGTTGTAAAGAATGGAGGTCTAAGACAACTTGCAAGAGTCAGGTAACTTTGTTACCTTTCACCAAAGGTGTTGTTCCGGCAGTAGGTTTTTCTGCTCAAAGGAGGCACATTCCTGCACGAAAGAAATATGCAATTAAACCAACAAAAAGAACAAATGATAATCTCTAAACCTACAAACAATTATCATTTTAAGAACACCCGAAGAGGGACTTGAACCCCCGACGTCAGTCTTAGAAGGACCGCATTCTATCCATCTGAATTATTCGGGCTTACAAATATACTATAAAATAGGCAATCAGTCCTGGTAAGTAGTTTCAACCTTACGCATCCACATCTGGATTTCACAACCTTGTTGATGGAGTTGGTTCTCCAAGTGTTCCAGTGATAGTGGCTGTATTTTCTTCTCGACTTTTAATTCTTGTCTACAGGAGATTTACCTAGTGACCCTAACGGGATTCGAACCCATGTTTTAAGAATGAAAATCTTACGTCCTAGACCAGACTAGACGATAGGGCCAAATTGCCTGTGTTGGATTCGAACCAACGATTAGAGCTTCAAAGGCTCCCATGTTACCACTTCATTAACAGGCATTTTTGAGGGAGTTTCCTTACCCCATCCGATACGCTCACGGTGCTCATGTTGGCACCTTCATTCCCAAGCATCTTCCAATGCTTATTTGCGAACTCTTTTTGTTTCACAACAATAAGGTCTTCATAAGGTAAGGGTACGACTTTGTAGGCTCGTTAAACCTTAATCGGGATGACAGGATTTGAACCTGCGACTCCCACATCCCAAATGTGGTGATCTAGCCAAACTGATCTACATCCCGTTAAATGCTGCTGACCGGACTTGAACCGGTATGCTGTATCCAGCGAGGGATTTTCGTACTACTCTATGTTACCATAGCCACACTGAATGTGTGTTGTAGTCTGGACTTGGTCTTTACCATATCCTTTCGGACTTAGGTAGTCGGTGTAAAGTCTCTACACTCACCCGAATGGGTTAGCACGGCGTTCTGTTTGTGCCTTCGCCGTTTTAGCCGACTTCTACTTCACAGATTTCTCTGTGAGCACTCTCTGCGAATAAACCGCAGACGCACATTGATATGCGTACAAACATTAAAGTCCCTTGTGTCTGCCAATTCCACCACAGCAGCGTATTAAATTTTTAATTGAATCATTAAAAAATAATTCAAAAGCAGATGATGGGAGTTGAACCCACGACCTCAGCTTGGAAGGCTAATGTTTTACCGTTAAACTACATCTGCAAATGTGGTTTTTACCTTTCTCAAACCGGACACCTACCACTCTGCACTATTGATCAGATAGTATCGTGGATTTACAGTGCTGATTTAAACCACCAACCGGTCTTTAATCTTCACTCAGGTTGCGTTTTTCCACCGTCTCATGCGCACAGGAAGTTTTTTCCTTTATTGACGGCTTATGACTATAAAATAAGTGAAAGCCCTCAACCACTTATAGGTTCTAAACCGTTCTCCGCAAGATCTGCTTGTTTCTTTGTTTCTATTTTTCATATAGAAATCAGGGCAATTAAATATTTAGCATGGTTCTGAATGAATGGGCTGCCTGGGACTCGAACCCAGAACCCCCTGGTTATGAGCCAGATGCTACTAACCGATTGAGCTAGCAACCCTTATATATGTGATTACAACACTGCCACGAGGTATTCTTTAGGATCATAGGATTGGCTCCATTAACCTTTAACCGTGGATTTTGTAAAACTTTTGTCTTTGTGCTTTAATTCGGTAAGATTGCTTTAGCATCATAAACATATGCTATCAAACTCACCTACTCTGCATAAACTTTATTTAGAACTATCCGAAGATAGCTGTTGAAATTTGAGTTTTATAGCTTTAACCTTTGAGATTTATTCTTTGAACTTTTAGATGAAGTGGAGTCGAACCACAACGCCCCGATCTGGGATGTTTTACCATTTAAAATTCAATATTCTTCAGGAATAAGAATAAATCTCTTTGATTAACGCACAAAGAAAAGCGAATCCTAATTTAAAGTTTTCGTGTTGCAATCACACATTTAGTTCATGTATCTGTCAAATACTCAAACTTCAAATTCAATCGTTGTTACTGCATTAGATGTACTAAGCGCAGCATCAACTTTTGTATTGTAAAAATCAAGTTCTTCCTTTAGGTCATTGATTTTATTCATAACCTTATTCGGATCAATAAGATCAATGGTATTTGCTTCAATATAAGAATTTCTGGAGTTTTCAATTACATCTGCTGAAATTCCATTTCCATCCTTACTTCCAAAGAGTCCAACTACATATCTATCGGCCTCCTGTGTAAGTGCATCATTCTTCAACTTCATCTCTCTAGTCACTCTTGCATACTGCGAAGAAAGAGTGCTAAGAAGTTTTTCAAGGTACATAATACCAACATTCTTATATTCAATTACTTCTGCTACTGTCATTGTTACAGAATTACCATTATCTTTTGTAAGAGTAATTTCTGTTACCGCATTACTCTTAGTAATTGCTTGCTTAATTGCATTTCTGCGATTAATAAGATCATTCACCTTCTGCATAGATGCTTTCAAGACTTTTTGACAGTCCGCAATAGACATTCCATCAATTTTTGTGTTTGCGTGCTTGTTGATCATGATAAATGCATTTGATGCAAGTTCCTTTTCAATTCTCTGGCCAAGAATTTTAAGCTCTGCCAGACCTTCATGAACTGTCATTGTGTACTTCTGCATTTTCTTTTCCTCCATTAACTTTAATAAATTTTATTTAAGTGGAATTAACCACTTATTAACTAAAAAAGTGCAGTTACTAAAACCCAGTCTATGGTAAAGGAGTAACCTAAAGACCAATAAAACATCGCTGCTATGTTTTTCTATTTTAGAAGGTAAGGACACCCATTATAGGGTTTTAGATATGAATGGGAATTATGCGGCTCGAACGCATGACTAACGCCTTAAAGGGGCGCTACTCTACCAACTGAGTTAAATTCCCGTAAACTCCCCCAACTGGACTTGAACCAGTAACACCCTAATTAACAGTCAGGTGCTCTACCGACTGAGCTACGCTAACATTTTTTTTTTGCCACTACCTCTGCGACATTCTCCGGACATTCACCCCAGCCTGTGCACAAGCTGCCGGAGACCTCGACTTTAGTCGTTCAGAAAGTTTTATTTTTGGAAGTCTACACTTACAAGAGACTTTGGCTCCCCCAACTGGACTTGAACCAGTGACATACGGATTAACAGTCCGCCGTTCTACCAACTGAACTATGAGGGATTATAATTAAATACAGCTACTAAAACTCTTAAGAGAAACATCGCTGTTATGTTTTTTAACGAACGAAACCCTTTCCTCTCCCCGTGTTTATATTGTAACATATAAACGCATTTTTGTCAAGTGATTTTCCGGATTTTCTAAGATATTTTTTGTGCTTAGGTAATTCCAAGTGCGAACAAAAGGTTACACCTTGTATCCTCAAAGTCAGAACGGCAATACATTGCAAGATACTTATTGTAATCTTCCGGGTTACCTGTCAAATACTGTACGAACTTTTTATCTGTCATCTCATTAGGTGTGTAATAGATATTAACCGTTTCAAAATCTTGTGTTACGGTAATGTATTCACCTTTCTGAATTTTCGCAGCGTACATAGGCTCTACACCATCATATTTCGTGAACCCATTTTCACAAAGTCTTTTCTCAAGTTCAAAACCCTTTTTAATCTTAAATGTTTTCATTCTTGTGTACCTCCAAATTTTTATTTTACAAACAATTAAGTTTGTAATTATAGTATAACACATAACTTCAAAAATGTCAATAGGATTTTTATAAATGTAACTATTTTGTAATAATTAAAAATATCTGTCAATAAGCGTTATTTCTCCACCGGATCAAAATCTGAAACTGTATAACCTATTAAGGTTAAAGGTTTCTTATTATGCAAAAAGTTTATCCAATAAAGTTTGCCTTTGATGTCTACATAAATTGTTCCGGTTTGTTGTGTTTTAATCTTTTCTCCGTTAAACTGTTCAATCCGACTAATTCCAAAATCTACCTGAATATCACCGTTCTCAAGCTCTGTTAAATCGAATTTAGATACTTTATATGTGATTGTATACCGCAAACTGTTTACTCTTTTACAAGCTTCTTTTATTCCTTCTATTTGTTTAGCGTTCATATAATCACCCTATCTCTGTTTATCTCAACCATAATGTAAACCTTTATTTCTATGTTCTCCTTTATATTTTGTAATTATAGTATAACACATTTTAGTGTAAAAGTCAAGTAGTAAAATAACAAAATAACCTATACAATATCATTAAAATATTGTATAGGATGTTATAATAACTATTCATTTCTTTTCCATTTTATGAATCCCGCGATATTGATTATCATATACGCCAGATACATTAAAACCATAGGTAAATTAAACTCGGATAGGAAATTATATATTATCCATAAAAGATTTCCAATTATCCATGTTATCCAACCTGATTTCTTTTTTAACATTATTAGGATATTCCCACCAAGACTAAAAACAGATCCTAAAATTGATACTAATAAAACCACAATTACCATCTCCCTTAACTTATTTAAAGTACTCGATAATTGTGGTTTTAATTAGTATCTTTAATTATTTACAGATCTTCTTGGCCAATAGGTCTGAACAATTCATTTTCATCAATATATGTTGCAGTCATATCTGCCATATGGAGGGCAAATGCTAGAATATTTCTTTTATAAGACTCACTTAAATTACCAACTGTACTATATTGTGATAAATCATATGCTCCCATGTGCCAATAAATTGCTTGTGCTTCTACATCATCTAGATGAACAAACTTTTCGATAATATGTAGCGACAATGCAGCGTGACCCATTTGAAGTCCTTCTTGATTATATTCAAAACACGATACTTGTTCCCAAGCTCCTGTATTTTTATTTTTTACATTTCTAACCCCCTGAATATACTTATCATACTTACACACATCATGGAACAAGGATACAAGTGTAACAGTTTCTAATGAATATCTATCTGACCAATTCTCACCAAATATAAGTTGAAGCTCATCCTTTAGATTGTAGTAGACATTTAAGGAGTGATGAAACAATCCACCTTTATAGCTACCGTGGTACCTTGTACTTGCAGGTGCTTCAAAGAATCCATTTTCATCCAAAAAGTTAAGAAGTTTGTCAATTCCTTCTCTGTGAATATTTGCTTTTGCAATATCAAAGAAATCTTCCTTTGTAGGTGCAGTGTAGTTAATAATTTCTGATCTACTCATAATCATTCTCCTTAAACAAATATAATGCACTTATTTTTTGCTCTTGTAATACCAACATAAAACACTTTTAATTCATCTGAGTTTCCAGTTCCTCTAATTGGTAGCTTACCATACAGAGCTACATTTTCTGCTTCAAGGCCCTTACTTGAATGAATTGTCATTACCTTTAGGCATGGTTTTGATAGTAGCTCTTTCATCTTTTTAGGTGATATAGTTGATTGCTTGAAACAATAATGTTCTTTATTTAATTTTCTTAATATTGAATCTACTGCTGTCATTTCTTTATTTGACCTTGTTAAAATCAACCAGTCTTCTTTTTCATTAACCTCTGCTAGGAATTTATCAAACAATGATTTTGCCTTAAATTCAAGTAAACCAAGTTTGGTATTCTTAAACTCAACTTTTTTCTTTATTATATTATCTGCCTTAGATATAATCGTATTAGCGTACATTAGAATCTGTTTTGCTGTTCTGTAATTTTCAGTGAGATAGTATGTTTCCCAATCCTTATTATTCATAAGTGATAAGAAAATATTTACATCTCCACCTTTAAATCCAAAAATTGCCTGATAATCGTCACCGATTACAAAATAATTTGTTGCATTAAGTTGCATTAGAAAATTATATTCTAGGTAGCCAATATCTTGAAGTTCATCTACGAACAAGTATTCTAAATTTGTATTACTTGATTCAAAATATTCTGTTGCTAGCTTTATTAGTTCATCAAATGTAAGTATATTATTTGCTTTACATAATGAAACAACTGTTTGTTCAAAATATCTTGTTGATGATCTTCCTAACAAACCAAGAAGTTCGTCATAAACTTTCCAACTTGAAAACTTATCTTTAATAGAAGATTTTGGCATCTTTCCAGCAGTAACTAGACGTTCATACTTTACGAACTGCACATAATCATCTACAGTACAATAATTCGCATACTTTGGAATCAGCTCTGTCATAAACTGAGTTTGATAATATTCTGAAAATATTTCAAAATTGTATCCTGTTTTCTTTAATAGTTTATTTGCATATGCATGAATTGTACCAATAAAACAATCTTTTATTTTAGGTACATCTGCTAATCTTGTATACAATTCATCTGCTGCCATATTTGTAAAGGTAATAACAACAACTGATTTCGGGTTTACTCCTTCTTGTAGAATTCTTTTTACTCGTTCAGTCAGAACTCTTGTTTTTCCTGAGCCCGAACCAGCATCTACAATTATTTTTGCAGCTTTTGAATCTACTATTTCCTGTTGAATTTTACTCAAACTCATCTTCAATATCCTCTTCTTCTACATTTTTAGAGAACCTATCTCTAATTGCTTGTCTTTGTTCGTCAGTGAGTTCTCTTTTCTTAAATGGATCTGTTATCGTAATTCCTTTTTTAGAACCCTTAAACTGCTTACTACAAACAGTTCCATCTGAATAATAAACTGTTTTCGTGCAAACCCAGTTTTTCTTTTCAAGTCTTCTCCAGAACTTTGGTATGCTAGAATCGGCATACCAAACTCCTTCTGCCTCGTTAAATACAAAAATACATTCCCTGTCATCCCTTCCAAGTTTATCTGAAACTGTTTCAGGAATATCAGATATTTGTTCTTTCATTGATTGAACGTATTTTCTTTCGGCATCGTTCATGACAGTTATCCTCCTAGAGTTTTATGATATAAATCTGTTTACATACTTTTTGACCATATCACAGATGTCTTTGTTTTCCTCTTGCTGTAAAAATGGAATAATGTTTGCTTGACCCTGTACTTTAATTTCTGTTAATGTCCCATCTTCTTCTTTATTACACATTACTTCGCCAGAATCAAGGTCAATAAACGTAAACCATCCACCAGCTTTATGGATGATATCTCGTGCTATTGCAATATCAACAATATCAACAAATGGGTCGATTCCATTCTCATAAGTTAAAGTATAAAAACCTAGTTTTCTATCTGGTTTACATACCTTTGTTTTTGCTACATTGATTTGAACTCTATGTCCATATGGGTTTTCATAAGACTTTTTAACATCTTTGTATTGTTCATCAAATGGTGTTCCTTGCCTGAACATTAGTCTTACTGAACAAACGTGTTTCCAGCACTTTCCACCAGGAGTTGTATATGCTGGTCCACCATAACCTGCATTAAGATTGTCTCTTACTTGGTTAATTCCAATAAGGGCACAGTTTGTTTTCGCACAAGTCAATTCTACCTTCTTAGAAAACTTTGTTAATGCTCTTGAAATACCACCGTATGTAGATTCCTCAATGTCCTTTTCCATCTCTTGTTGGGAAACCATCATACCCAAACTGTCAATAACGCAAAGTCCAATTTCACCGGTATCAATAATTTGATTTACCATTTCAAATATTTCTTCTGCGCTTTGTGAATCTGGGGACATATAATAAAGTTCTTTTACGTCTACTCCTAACTTCTCCGACCAAACATCGTCAAATGTATTTTCACAGTCTACCCAAAGAACTTTCTTAGGTCCTACCTCTCTAAGTTCAAGTAATTTTGTGCTTTGTTCTTTATTAAGTTTATCTTTAGACTCTAACTCTTGTACTTTTTCATTCCACTCATCGTAAAATAACTTTTGTGCATTTCCAGCAATATCGAGAGCTGTAGTTGTTTTTCCTGAACCTTCCTCGCCAGCAAACTCTGTAACTCTTCCTCTTGGAATCCCACCGTAAAGCATATAATTTGCTCTTGGACTACTAAATGGAATTCTAGAACAATTATGAATTACTGTTCCTCTTGTGAATAACTCTGTTTTATACTTTTTGTTAAACTCTTTAAACAGTTCTTCTGACTTACTCATTTTACCACTTCTCCTTATTTGGAGTTATTTTAGATAACTCTGTTTCAGTTATTCTTCTAGACATTATCTTTTTTGCACTTTGTAAAACCTCTGTTGCAGCTGAGACTTTTGAGGATATAATATCATATGCGTTTTCAAAGACATATGTTACCATTGTTTCATAGAATACTTTATTCTCAGCGAATGCTTTTCTAAGCCCTTGTGTACCTTCTGCTTTTGCAAGCTCCTCATTAAACACCAATGATCTTTTCTGTTTTGATACATCACGCTTAACACCTAGTTTTTCCTGCTGCGTGCCAACAAAATATAACATTGTAGGTATTGTCATAATAATGTCATCCAACTCTGCGTTTGTTAGACTGTAATCTTCCTGGTTTAATAAATCTTTTACAACATATTCAATGTAATTGTCCAATTTATCACAACACGAATTTACAATGTTATCAACAATTTCCTCAATGTGTTTTGCGTCTTCCTCTGACTTTTCTAAGGCGTCTTTAACCAAATCAAAGTCTATTGTCATATCAACACCCCCATTGCTCTAGCGCAAGTTTATGTAACTTCTTCAAAAAAGATTCACCAAAATAGTTAAACATAACTCTTTTCTTAATCCCGTCTATTAGTATATGTGGTATAGATTCATTTGATGTTATGTTTTCAATATTTAAAGACTTTGCGCCAGAGTTTTTATGATCATGTAGGTCCTGTATTTTTACAAATGCAGTAACATCATAGTCAATAAACCAAACACAAACTCCTGCGATGCATCCTTTAATCTTACTTTTTTCAAACATTCCATCCCACTGATTCTGTGTTATTGCGCCTTTATAATTCAATGTATTTCCATACAATGATTTACATTCTAGAAAAAACATATGTGGATAATTATACATAGAGAAATCACAGATGTTTTTTACTCCTGAATAACCTGCCATTGGGTCAGGAAGTCTATCAAATGAAACATTTGGTAAAATTTCTAAACATTTTCTTATCTCAGTTTCGAAGTCTTTTCCTCGGTTTGTTTTATTCATTTACCATCAACCTTACATTGTTTTTTATAGGAACAATACTGGCAATTCTTTTTCGTAACACTTGCTTCTATTGGAGGTGTGATTTTTTGATTTACATAAGAATCACAGTTCTTAATTCTATTCTCAATGAATTGTTTGTTTTCGTTCGTAACAATTAGAATAAAAGGTTTCTTAGTACAAATATCTCTATTCTCATAAATGAATAATACCTTGTCGATTCCAAGTTCTAAAGAATAAGTATATGCTTGATACTTGTGTGAATCATCAACACTTTCCCTATTTATCCACTTATAAGACGATTCCGTCTTGAACTCGAACACAAAATACTGACCCTTATATTTTAATATACCATCACACAAAAATATAATGTTCCTGTTTTTGTCGTATACTTTTGTCTCATACTGCTTTTTCTTTTCCACAACAAGGTGTTGTAAATTGTTTTCTTTAATGTATTCTTCAACATCTACATAATCACAATCTACACCATATTTTCTCATTAAGGAAATTGCGGTTTGTACTCTGAGATGTCTGTCTGTTCCACTTTCACAAATACCATAAAAGTCGCCTGACTTTTGTTGCTCTTCATCTGGATCTGCTCCAATAATTTGATAGTACATAGATCTTAAACAATGCATATCAGAGGGCTTATATCTTCTAGATGGCTTACCATCTGAAAAAACACCGATATAATATTTCTGATCATTAGTATGATACAGAACATGATTATCTTCATAAACGTGTTCTTTATTACACTTTTCTGGAAGTGTTTCTAAAGTTACTACATTTACAGTTTTTCCTTCAGATGTATCAAATAACTCTGGATTCTTTTCATTACTTACTTCCTTAAAATAGTAACCTGATGACCATGTGTTCATCTGTCTAAGCGTATAATTTAAATCTTGTAAAAAGGATACCTCAATAGGGGTATCCTTTTCACTTTCGTTTAACATACGCTTAATATTGAATAAAGCGTTTGCCTTTGCCATTATTCTTCTCCCATCGTTCTTGGGTCGTCAAGAAGTGAAATGATTTGAGTCACATTCTCGTCTCTAATCATTATCATCTTCTCATTTCCATAATACATATTGATAGATTCACCGAGATGTGCAGAAATCTGTTTTCTAAGTGCTTCCACACCAATGCAGCAAGAATAGTTCTTAAAGTTTTCGCTACCTTGATATGGAAGTGTCTCTACACCATTACCATTTGTAGACTCGATGGTAATACCTTTTTCAGTAAATGTAAAATACAACCCGTTCTGATCATTGTCACTAATGAAAATTGAAAGTCTATCAATAATGCTAAGTAATGCTGTTTTGGGAAGTACACAATTTGAAGTATACTCTGCGTCACAAAGTCCTGTAATTGCATCTACAGGGTAATCCTCAATACCGTCTTGCATTACAGAATACAGTTTCATATTAGTTGTTTCAAAGATAACACTTTTATCTAGCACCTTATAGTTAATATCTTCTTCAGATGACATACTAAGAAGCTCAAACACAATCGGAGGAACTAGAAGGTTTTGTGCGAAAGTTGAAAGCTCATTAGAACAAATATTAAAAGTGTCTGCTGAAATAACATTATGAACATTACAAAGATACCCAGTTAAGTAAGGTGCCTCCATTGTAACTGCGAGCGATGGTTTATTGTGGAAGATAATATTTTTAATAACTGAATTCTTAATTGTTCCAGCATAATCTGGATTATTGATTTCGTGTTTCGGATACTTGATTGGGGAACCATCAACGTCAAGCTGAATTGGAATCTTATAAGTACCATTACCTTGGAATGAAATTTCATCATCAGATACAGTGATTTTAATATTTTCTACACTTGTTTTTGACACTAACTTTGAGAAAAGATCAACACCAACTGTAAATGTTGTTTCTTCTCCAGAAATAATAGAATCTGAAATAGTAAGATAGTTATTACAGTCTGTTGTTGTAATACTGATCTTACCGTTTTCAACAACTACGTTCATCAAACTTGTAATTGCACTAAACTTACTGTTTGAAGCAGCTTTAATTGCTTTGTTTACAATTCCTTGTAGCACTTTTGTACTTACTGCAAATTGACTCATGTTTTAATTTCCTCCTATTTATATGTTACTTTTTATGTGTGGTGTTTGCATATAACTCTTGTCTCAGTGAAGAATTAGTTCTAAATTCTCCTCCCAAGGCACAAGTTCTTGTAATACTAGGTTTTTTAATACCTCTTGCAGACATACAACTATGTCTTCCTTGAATAATAACAGCGACATTTTCAGTTTCAAGAACTTTTTGCATAATCTCCATTATATCACTTCCAATACGTTCCTGAAGTTGTAATCTCTTACCAACCATGTCGGCAATTCTGGCAATTTTAGAAAGTCCAATAACTTTCCTATTTGGAAGATATGCGACGGTTACAGAAAGATCGTACATCAATGCCATATGATGTTCACAGTAACTAAAAATTGGAATATCATCTACAATAACAAGGTCTCCCATGGTTGTGTCTTCAAAGCATTTATCAAACATAGATGCAATTTCATCATTTGTATAAAGCATTCCTTCAAATACTTCTTCATACATCTTCGCTACTCTTTTAGGTGTATCAATAAGACCTTCTCGTTCTGGGTCATCACCTAAAGCAATTAGAATATTTTTAATACTTTTCTCGATTAACTTTTTGTTGATTTTTTTCTTCTCGGGCATAAGACATTAAACTCCTTTCATATCACTGGGCCAAATAAATTTATGAATTTGTAGTTGCATACGAACTTCAAACAAATCATTATCTTTGAGATATTCTACAATATCTTTAGGATCAATCATTCCAAAAATAGGACTTACGAAGATATGAGGAAATTCTACAGAATTCTCCTTAATAATACCAACCCAATGTTTCATATCCTCTAAATCTTCCTTAGTACCCACTACAAATTTCACAACATCATTGCTTGAAAGATTTTCTGTGAAATTCTTTGGAATCATTTTGTCATTCTCACCACTTGATAATGATTTATAATCAATAGTAAAAATCAACTTATCGTAGGGGTACGGTGTAAGATTTGTAAGAAGTTCCTTTTTAAATGGTGCAATATCTACTGCTCCATTTGTTTCCACATTAACTTCAAAACCTTCTTCAAGAAGTGTCTCAATAAGTTCTTTTGCTTGTGGTTGGATAAGTGGTTCTCCACCGGTGAATGTTACATAAGGGGTTCTAAACTCCTTACATTTATTCACAATTTCTTCAACTGACATATCAGGATACTGATTCGCATATTTACCTTCAATAGCATATAAGCTGTCACAATAAACACAATGACAATTACACCCAAATCCCCGAATGAAGGTTGCAACTCTA
Organism: Methanobrevibacter sp.; assembly: GCA_017652345.1. The sequence goes on along the minus strand of JAGCBE010000113.1, from coordinate 36,612 downwards.
CCTGTTCTAATACCCTCACCCTCAATTGATTTAAATAACTCAACTATTTTCATAGTTATCCTCTTTTCCAAATTGAATGAGAATTTGTTGTTTCCCACAATCTAAGTTCATCCACTTTAATATCCTTTTCTGGATAAAGATTGTCAAAAACCTGTTGGAAATTTTCTGCAAGCTCTTTAACCATATTTTCTGCGGATGGAGTATTATTAAACGCCCACAATCTTAGATTATTCTGTTTAAGAATCTTAACGATCTGACCTTCTACCGTGTCTTCCCCATTATTCTTATTATACATAAACATATGATCTGGAACATTATCATTCAAAACTTTATTAAGCTCTTTGAAATCTAACACAAACCCAAAATCATTATTTTTCCGCACATTTTCTGGACAAGATATAATCATACTAATTTTATAGGAATGTCCATGGAGTGAACCACAACCGCCGTTATATCCCTCCAACATATGAGCTGCTTCAAACTCAATATTCCTACATACACTAATTCTTTCCAATTATAATACCTCCTCGTGTTATTTAGAAAGCTCTTAACACTTCCTATCTATAGTATAACACTTTTTTGCTAAGTTGTCAAGTAGTTTGCGAATAAAATCTAATAATTATATGTTTTAATTACTCCCAAGGGAATACAATCCACTTATCTTCTTTTTCCTGTACCCAATAATCAGGAACTACCTTAGAGCCCTTTTTATAAAACATTGTTGCAACAGTGTAACCTTTATTTCTCCAAGCCAGTGCGGTATCTCCAGTATCACAAATATCGTCAATACATAAACAACCTGTTTGAGGCGCTCCAAGAAAAGGCATATTGTATTTGTGTGAAATCATAACTGCGAAAATAAGTCCTCCCCTAGCTGGACCATATACTCCTGTAAAAGAATTTATATCCAAATAAACCTTTAAATCTTGTATGAATTTTTCTACATCCTCCCATGTCACATATACTTTTTCTGGAGTTTTATCCTGCACGTCTCTTAGATTTTCCATAACAAACCCCTTTTAGAATAATTGTTGACCACCGGTAATATTTATGGCCTGACCTGTCATATAACTACTTTTTTCACTAAGCAAAAACTCGACTACATTTGCAATATCTTGGTACTTACAACTTCTCTTCATAGGTACTAGATTTGTATACTTTTCTCGTACCTTGTCTGGAGTTAAGTTCTGTGTTTTTGCGTACTCGAGGAATAGACCGTGATTGGGGTCACTCCATGTTTTACTCTCAAACACGTTACCTGGGCAAACACAATTAACTCTAACACCAAACTCCACAAGTTCAAGAGCCATTGACTGTGTAAGACCAATACCACCAAATTTACTAGCAGTGTAAGCGGAATTCTTATAACTTCCCTTTTTACCTGTTTTACTGTTTATTTGAACAATCGAGCAACCCGGACTTTTGATTAAAATATCGTAAAAATTCTTAAAAGTTAACCAGTAACCTTTTAGGTTAATGTCTATAGACCTGTTCCATTGTTCTTCCGTAATTGTTTTAATGTCTCCGGGAATAGTTACACCACTTGCAAAAACAATTCCATCCAATCTATCAAGATTATTCGTAATATTTTTGCACGTTTCTTCGTATTTTTTAGTATCCGTAATATCAATTCCAGATACAATTGAAGTGTAATAATCAACATAATCCTTATCTACATCTTCATACGATATACCGTATATGGTATAATCATTATGTAAATGTTTTGCAAGCTCTCTTGCAATACTTCCACCTGCACCAATAATAACAAGGTTCTTCATAGTAAATCTCCTAACTTAAAGTTTTTGAACCCAATTTAAATAGCAAGATTTATCATCAATATAAATATCGGCCATTATTTTTCTGCTTGATGGGTAACACACGATATTCTTGTTTACTGCGTCGAAATATAAGTCGTAATTATTACAGAACTTAATAGCATCTCTTAATGCTTTTCCTTTTCTACAGGACCAAAGAATTAAATATATATTATTGCGATTTAACTTTAATGATTCAATAATCTCAAGATTAGGTTCCATAACGTCATTTACATAAGAATTTCGTCCTGTCCAAAACCTATTATCCTTTTTAGTTATTGTACCATCAAAGTCAACCGCTATAATTTTTTTATCTTTCGGCCATTCTTTTAACTTTCTCATAATCTTCTTTCTTATACAGTCTGTCTCCCCACACATCTTTGTACTCTTCTAACTTTTGGTTAATATAAGGGAGATACTTCCGTAACCGTTCCGTTCCAATATCAATACCGTTGTCAATAAACGCCATTAACTTTAAAAAACAAGGTCTACAATTATAACATTCGTGATTATCTTCCGTTGTTTTATAACAGCTATAAGATTTTTCGTAAGCTTCTTCCCATGTACCACCTTGTTCAATATACATTCTAAGTAAGTCTGATTTGGTATATTCGCGATAATGAACATCTACCTTAATTTTTTTACCGGGTGTCCATTTTTGCGGTAACCACATATAGTTTAAAAGATCTTCTAACTTTTCTGCAAACTCGTATGTCTTATCGTAGGTAGCATCAGTTTTAGTAGCACCTAAGATAATATGCTCTCCATAATTAGTTGCTAAAGAAATTAAATAAAGATTTCTAAGTGGAAGAATAAAATCGGTTTCTTTTCTTTCCAAAGTACCTAAATCCTTTAATGGAAACACGATAACATCTTTGTCCAACTTTTTAATTTCACCTTGAGTACTTTTGGTACCTAAATCAACAAACAATTTTACATCCGGTTTTTCTAGTTTATTGATTAACCAGCTATCCATTCCACCACTATATAAAAGAACTTTTTTCATAATTAAACTCCTTAAAAAAGTTTATTTACCTTAATTAACTTACCATTATAATTTGTTTTTTGGCTTGTATTATATAAGTAATGAACATTCATGCACATTCGGTTCTTGTAACTTTCTTGAAGTTGTTCCAAGGTAATACCATATTGATCGCACTGCTTATTAACAAAATCAACAACTGCTTGAGGACAGTTTTTGATATTGTCAACGTCACCTGCAGATTCTTTACTTACTTTAACAACTCCAAAATCAGTAAGAATACCGCCGTTCGCACCTGTCATAATCCAAGAAGTCGCATCCATACTTGTAAATGGAAACTTAACCGCATTTGAGATTGTTGCACTACCCAAGCAATGAACCTTTACATTTGGATTCGGACTTTCCTTTATAACGGTATAACACTCTGCATACCATTTTTCTCGTTGTTTGTTAGTTAATTCCTTGTTTCCAGAAATACAAATATACTTTACATATTCACCATTGATTTTATGATTAACTATTTGTTTTAAATACTTAAACTCTTCTCCTTGGTGAAACACGGGCAATAACTTAAAAGGATTATTGCATTTTTCGCACATATAAACATAATTTTGCCATGTGATTATTGGGGAATTCTTTAATTCCTCGTAAGTTCTTTTTCTTCCCCATTTACCGGGAATATTATCCAGTGCTATAGCATAATCTATATACCTATCATTAGTGTTTAACCACTGAATATATTCGTCAATGTTTATCTCGCCACCTTGTCGATGGACAGTAAATGCGCCGTTATCAATTAGTAACTTACCGGTCCAACCTTTATCTTTTCTATCAAACCATTCTGAAATTTGTTTCTGTTCGTTAATGTAAGACTTTAAAACATTTGCATTTAGTTTTATCATTACTTGTGTTGCTTCTTCACACTGACTTCCAGCAAAATAAAAATCAAAAGCCAAACTTCATCACCTCTTTATAGTTAGCTATGGGAGATGTTACTCCCATAGCTATTAAATTTTACAATGATTCAATTGGTATTGACTCACCATACCAATTATAGAATAACTCAACATCACAACTTAATGGAACACAAAGATCTTTCCCCGCGTGTCTCATACAATAACTCATCAATTCTGCACATCTTTTTGCATTTTCTACAGGACATTCTGCGATAATTTCGTCATGTACTGGAATTAACATTTTAAAACCTAATGATTTTAATTCCTTGTTATTGTATAATTCTATTTGTGCTAGCTTTGTAAGATCAGCCGATGAGCCTTGTACTCTAGCATTAACACACTGTCTTTGTGCCTGTGCGATAAAAGATCCATTATCCTTAACAGAAATACCTTTTGATCTAATCCGTTCCTTCAGTTCTTCCTTTTGCTTATACCCTCTACATGAAAGAAGCTTTTTTGTTAGATCCTCAACAACATCAATTGGAACTTCATTACTGTATTCAGATGCATCACTCATCAATGGGTCGAAGTCTGGTGAAACACCGTCCTTATACTTAAACTCGAAATAAGGTAATTGCATATCAGGTAATTGTCTTCTTCTTCCCCAAACAGTTGTAACAAAACCAAATTCTCTTGCCATGTCTTCAGATTCGTTAATAAAATTTGCTAATCCTTCAAACTTTGAAAGAACTTTATCGTATATTTTTTGTGCTTCCTGAACTGTTTTTCCTAATTGTTCTGCAATAGATGGAATACCTCTGCCATATAAAACACCAAGTACAATTCGTTTGGCCTCTCCTCGTCTTGCTTTTCCTTCGGGATTAAATGTTCCGTCAGGTCTATGTTCACAGCATTCTTCATACGGTACATTGTAAGCAAGTGATGCAATTTCAGAATATGGATCTCTTCCATGATTATACGCATCTATTAGTTTTTCATCCTGACTTAAATGTGCAGTAACTCTAACTTCCTGTCCGGAATAGTCACATGACATAAGGATACAACCTGGAGACGCTCTAAATAATTGTCTAACATCATGTCCTGAATCTACCTTTGTACCATCGCTTAGAACAAAAGGATTACTAGGTATATTTTGAAGGTTCGGCGAATTAGAACTTACTCTTCCAGTGTCCGCACCGTACTGATTAAATTTACAATGAATTCGCTTGTCTGGATATCTTTTAGCTTCTTCTGGAAGTTTGTCAATATATGTTGATAATACTTTATTAAAAGATCTATTATCCAATATTGCTTTACAAATTGGGTGATCTATTTTTTCAAGTATATCAACACCTGTTCCTCTTGGATTTTTCTTATCAGGTGGTGTGACTTGAAGTATGTCATATAAAATTATTGCTATTTGTGTAGGACTATCGTAGTTAATTGGGTCTGTAAGTTTGCACATAGGGTGTCTTCTTCTATAATCTGCGAACATATCTTCATATGGTTTACAAACTTCTTCTAGATTATGTTTCATTTTATCTGCTAAATCATGATATTTTTTCTTAATCCTCTCTGCATGATCATAATCAATTGCGACACCGTTTTGTTCCATTTCAATAAATGTTACCATTGATTTCATTTCAATATTGAAGAAAACATTGGAAACACCTTGCATATTATGAGATTCATAATATTGACCTGTTGGTTCAAGATACTGTGCCTGAAATTCGTAAAGTTCATAGGTGTAAATCGCATCACTCGCGGCATACAAATAAGCAACATCGATTGGAATGAGATTAAAAGGCATATCCTCAAATAACTTTCCAAATGTTAATGCTTCTCCTCTATTTCCCCAACAATATTTCTTATGAAGTGCTTTTAATGTTTTTTGTCCAGTTGGTTCATTACTATTCAAGCACCGTGATGCAATAGATGTATCAAAATAAACATCTAACCAAACACCGATATGATTTCCTAAGAATCGAATATCAAAAGGTGCATTAAACCAAATTGTTCTTACATTACAGTCTTTCAGTTTTTGAAAATACTTTGTAATCACATCAATTTCCAACTGATTAGCACATTTTAATTGGGTGATATAACTGATGTGATTTACTGGAATATACGCAGCTTTAAGACCTGGTGTATAAATACAAATACCAACAAGTTTATCTAAAATAGGATCTAACCCAGTTGTTTCAGTATCAATACTAATTACATTATTTTCTATGCACTTATCAATATAATCTGATAATTGTTCTTCTGTTGTTATAAGAATAAGACTATCTTCTTTCCCTGCAAATTTTGATTTTACAAAAGAAGTAATTGCATTTATCCTATCAACAATCTTTGTGGATCCTTTTAATGTAATTGTATTGGATGTTCTAGCAACTGGATTAGATATCTTTTTCAGGAGTTGTTGGTCTTTCTTTGTTGTTGCTCTGCTTGAAGGTAGATCAAAGAAACCTGCCATAAATTAACAACTCCTATTCAATTAAACAATATTTGGTCTTGTTCCTCTTCTTGTAGGAATATTAGAATCAGTTCCTCTTCTTCTAGGAGGAAAATCAGGTGCTTCTGGAACAGCAGAATCCTTATCATCAAATGATCTTGTCTGAACAAATCTTTCAAGTTCTTCAAATGTTTTTTCCTGAATAATTGTTCCTACCGGATCAGGGATTTCATCAAAGTCATCAAGTGTAATATGATCTGCACCTTCATCAATGAGTTCATATGTTGTTTCAATATCACCTGCTGCACCGTGTCTTTCAACTGTGAAAACATGAGCACAGAATGGTTCTCCCTTTTCTACCATAAGTGGATAAAGCTGATCCTTCCAGAAAGATTTACCTCTTTCCCAAAGTACCGCTCTAGATTCTTCTGTAATATACATTGGAACCCAGATCCTACTCATGAGCTTACTATCACCGTTTACCTTCGATGCACAAAGAGGACAGCAATCAATTGGGTCCTCGTAGTTTCTAAGACACTCCACATAAGTAAACTGACCGTTTTTCTGCTTTACCTTATGCACGCAATGACCTTCAACATCGTTGATGTTTTCGTACATAATACGCACCTGTGCCTTGTCACCGTCATTCTTCAACGAGAAATAATTGGGGTTACCCTCCGGTGAGTACTTTTCAAGATCGTTCATACCAAATTTCATAATCTTTTCTTCCTTTCTAAAAATGTTTTTAGTGGTTTTTGTTTATTTCAACTGCGTAATGCAGTTAAAATCGAAGAAAAATAAAAAGAACCTTTCTTTTGCAGAAGGTTCTTTACTGTAATAAATGACCTAAAACTCTGCGTGTAAAATATTTCATTGTGCAGTTAGTTCTAAATCATTTCTATTCACCTCGTATGTTTTTTGTTTTTGTGTGTGATGTTCACAATGAACTGTTCCTCTTTATATTTGTTATAACACATTTTTGTTCAAATGTCAAGTGTTTTTCATAAATTTTTTCTTTTTACAAACCTTCTTTAAGGTTATCAAATTCTTCTTTAGTTAAATCATTTATGTCTTTTCCTTCTGGAATTATTAAATCAGTTACAATTTTACTATTTCCAATATACTTTTTGATCTTTTCTCTTCCTCTGTTGCCGGCGGCATCTGGGTCAAGTCCGAGTATGATTTTTCTACACGGTAGTTTTTTAAGTTCTTGTATTTGTTCTGGTGTAGATGTTCCATTTAACGCTACAGCATATTTACCATAACTCCAACAAGTGAGACAATTTATAATGGATTCACAAACTATTATTTCATCTGGATACTTTTCAAGTAATGATAACTCATAAATACCATACAAAGGTTTTATAACACCATGTGGATAATGAAATAGTTTAGAAGTTATACATCTTCTTGCTATGAATAATGTTCCTCCTGTAATGTCACGAACTGGAAAAGTTATACATTCTAAATGATACTCTTTTCCATTTTTTGATTTCAATACAAAGTCTCTGTCATAACCAACATCAAAGAAATCAATTACATCCTCGGTAATTTTTCTATTAAGTATATATGGGTGAACATACCTATAACTGTCAAGCTCTTCTTCTGAAACATAGTTTTTTGTCCTAACCTCTTTTTTCTTACCCCTATCTAAATCTAAATCAATCTCCTGTCTGTTTTCATATTGCACAGTTAAAAAATTCTTTTTTAACCACTGTGTTCCAAATGCCCCAAAATCATTTTTGCCGAAACAGTAACTAATCATTTCTTCAAGCGAACATACTCTTTGACAAGTAAAACAATGAACTGTTCCTGCCTTTGTAATGTGTCCATCACCTGTTTTAACATCCACAGTTGTTATCCCACAAGAAGGTTTTGATTCTTGTCCGTCTTTATGAAAAGGGCAACTAAACTGAATATGATTAGTTATCGGCTTTATAGATTTAAACATATAAATTCCATTCAGGGCTAACTGTGATTTCAACTCTGTTAGAACTTCCATTTCATCTGCCAATATTGGCATTCCTGAAACAGTAAACATTTAAGATCACTCCTCTTGCTCTGTGAATTCTACAGTAAGAGAATTTTCATAAGTATTGTCATAAAATATAACATTTGGAAGAAGTGCATATAGTGATGAAATGTGTTTAAGATTCTTGTAGGGTGTTATACCATCACCTAACTTAAACCTATATACTTTATGATCCTGAATACCGTCATCATCTTCCTCTACAATAAGTTCTCTATTTCTAAATACCGTATCAGGATTTTCCTTTAAATATTCCTTTGTAAATTTTTTTACAGCTATAATTAAACTATTCATTTAAAAATCACCTTTTTTAAAATGGATTTGAAGAACTTCCTCTTCTTGCGACTAAAGGTTGTTTATTTTCTGTTTGTGGTTGTTGTCTTGCATTTCTTTGTCTTGATTCAGAGGTTTCCAATGTTTCTTCAAAGTCACCAGCACTTGCATCATATGTAAACTCACCGACATCAATATTCCAGTCGTAACAAAGTTTAACACCAACCTTGCAATTTCTAGCCTTTGTGATTTCCATTTTCAATTTATTATTGGACTGTCTTATTGACAATACTTTTGATGCATTGTGTGAAATACCATCTGAATCACGAATGCTTTCAAGTGACGGAACACTACCATCTTCTTCAACACCACTTCTATTAGCCTGAACAACTGCGATAATCGGAATCTTTAATTCACAACTTAAACTCATAAGGTCTTCACTGATGTTAGTCAAAGAAGTTGTTTTATTATCTCCGCGATGATATCTTTCGTCTGTTAAGTAAGTAATACCGTCTATTCCAAGAACATCTATTTTATTCTTTAAACAGAACTTTCTCAACTTGGAAATTGTTATCTTCTTATTAAACTCTAATGGAGTTGCGACAATAAATGAGTTATTTGAATTTTCCATTAGATTTTTAATGTGTTGTTCATAATCTCCTTCAACATCTCTACCTGTATATAAAGCAAAATTAGAAAAGTGTGCAGTTAATGTATCGAATCTATATCCAATAAGATCGGCACTCATTTCTGGAGATATATAACCTACATTAGCACCGACCTTCCAGTTATGTTCAAGCATTTTACAAAGAACCCACGATTTACCATTATTTGTTCTTGCAACAATAACCATAAATTCCTCACCTGGAGTTAAACCACCGATTTGTTCATCAAGTTCTTTAAATCCTGTTGGTCTCATCCAAGGCTCGGTAGAATTCTTTTTCTTTTGATACTGTTCTAATCTTAATTGTGCATCCTTGATAATATCTGTTCCAAGTGTAGCACCTGATAACCCTATAGTTGTTATAGATGTTTTTAAATAGTCTATAGCCTCTAAGGAATTCGTTTTTAACAACTCCGCAGCTTTCTTTATTACTGGAACAAAGTTAGCATACTCATATTCCTCACTGACTTTATCAATTAAATAATCGTCTGTTTCTGTTACCTCTAAAACGTCAAAATCATCAAATGTATCTACAAAAGTTGCCATATCAGGAACATTACCATACTGCTTATAATGTTCCATTATAAATTTGAAATGATCTGAATATTCCCCAAAGTGCTCTGGGGTTAAATCATTGTCAAATACAATATCTAATGATTTAGATCTCAGTATCTTGTTCAGTATCTGTATCTGTACCATCGTCATTAACCTCCTGACTCATATATGATGTATATGTTGTTTTGGGACGCATATCTTCTCCCTCAACTTCAATACAATCCGAACCTTGACAAATTCTCGACTCAAGTCGTTTGTCAATTTCCCTCAATTTATCAGGAGATAAATTACTTGTAAATATATTGCTTTTTCCTGCAAATATTCTTTCATTTATATAGGAATAAAGCCACTGTGATTCAAAATTCGTTGGATCAGTTTGACCAATTTCATCCCACACAACAAGATTACAGGTTTGAATTGTTTTTAAAAATTCAAGATAATTATTATCAACATATTTCATATGAAGTTTTGCATCTCTTAGAAAAGATGGAACATTTACATAAATTGCCCGTGGTGTGAAATCATTTCTTTCTGCGATGTCAGCGATGAATCTATTCATAATCTTAATCGCCCAAGACGTTTTTCCAACACCTACATGACCATATAAATACAAATTAAATCCACTTAATACAAAAAATTCACAATCTGCAACAATCGTATTAAGAATCTCTGCTGAATAGTCACTCAGAAAATCTGTAGATACTTTTACTGGCTTCCACCATCTTTTTGGAAGATTACTTAATTGAAACATATAATCAGTTTGCGTAAACTTCTTGCAGGTGTACTTACAATCTGAAGTTCCATATTTTTCACAGAAATCTTTATACCAACAATTTTCATTATCCTCTCGTCTTACATAAAAGTCATCTCTCATAGTACTTAGCTCCTTCTTATGAATTTAGATGTATCAACACCTTTAACCAATTCATTATTTGGGTGAATTCTCTGCTCTTGCTTTACAGCGGAATACCTTCTCTTATCACGTTCATACGCTTCTTCTTCTCTGGTTTCGTGACGTGCTTTTAACTTATTTGTTTCAGCAAAATCTTCCGTTGCAAGTTTATTGTAATTATTCTGAATGGCAAGTTTAAGTTTTGTGATTTTGTCATCGTCATCTAAACAGAACAACCTGAAATTATCAAGTGCTAATTCAAATGCTGAAGCACTCATACTCTTCCCATTCTCAGTTTCTTCAATATACATAGTAAGATACTTTTGAATATCTGGCTTTAAATAATAATATCCACTTGCAATGAAGTTTTGAATTGCCCTTGTTTTTTCTTTCATGTCTATCTCTGTACTCTTAGCAGTTTGTACCGCCGTAGATGTATATGCCAGTGATGCATATGAATTCATATATGAAAATTTAACACTTTCCACTTTCTGTTCAGTTTTAGGGCATATTCTTGACAGATCAGCAAGTTTTAATTTAAACTGATTAAGTGTTGCACTTTTACCTTTTGGTGTCTCAACTACATATGCTTCAAGGTACTTTTTAAGTTCTGTGTTATCCTCTCCTTCATCCCTGACATATGTATTTATTTCAGCTAACTTTAATTCAATGTCAACCTCATTTCTATCAGGAATATATAGCGCACGGTAGTTGTTCATAAAGGAATTTCTAACACCTTCGATCATTCTAGGAACTGTTCTTCCATATCTATATAAATTATCAAGTTGCTGTTCCCACTGAATGGGAGTGTAACTTCTTCCATTATCAGTGTCTAAGAAATTGTCTAGCAGCATTTGTAATTCACTATCTCCTCCAGCATTTAACATTACAAAACTGCTAGACATTTCTTTTTTAGTTAGATACCATTCTTCTCTTTGAGCTTTTTTGGATGTTCTTTTCTTCTTTGGTTTTTCAAAAAGAACAGGGTCAGGTTGTTCAATATTATTTGAAGACTCTTTTATAATGTATTCCTTTTCTGCTGTCCGTTTTTCTTTCTTTTCTTTATGTATAATATCCAACATCTCAGATATGTTATTTCCAGTTTCATTATTAGAAGATAAAAGTTTTGCTAATTCATTTAATGTTATGCACACTTTTATATCTTTATTCTGATGCCAAGATGATAGTTCATTCAAATATTCATCTATTTGCTTTCCGTCCTCTGGGAATTTCTGTTTAAGAATATTGCGGTAAGAGTCTAAAAAATTCTGATAATTATCATAATCCGAATTTTCACACAACTCTGTTATATAATCAATATTTGCGAAATAGCAATTATGCTTTATAAAAAACTTATTATCGTCTGCTTTGCAAATCTTTTTAATAAAATTCTTCTCGACTAACTTATCAATATTTCTTGAAATTGTTTGTCTAGTTATTCCAAACCAAACTTCCATATCTGCTAAACAAGTCCAACACTTATGCACCTTATCAAATGTTTGAGCAAATATATATGAAAATAAAAGAAGTTCTGTTCCTGTTAATTCTAATACTTCTCTCATCCATGACCACATTACTATAGTAGGTGCTTTAGATTTTCCATTCTGTTGCAATATCCTCACCCTCTTAGAAATTTTTAAATGATTTTATGTTATGTCCAGATGTCCATTTTATAAAGGCTTAGAAGTTTATGTAAATAAGCAATGTTTACAAAATATCCTAAGTTTCTTTTGTGCCCTCTACAATCATCAGGATCTAACACATGAGAGGTAATGAATCCCTTCTTTTCCAATTTCTTCAAAGCGTTATGTGCCGCTGCGACACTACATTTACACCAATTTTCAATATGACCAGAGCACTCAATGTACCCTGTATAATTATCACAATTTGTAAAATGGATTACATGAGCCATAGCTACTTTTTCGATATCGTCTAATTCGAGATTGGGTGTTTCTGGATATTTACGAAACATCCATGCAGGAATTCTTACTGGGGATGGAATTTTACCGAGTGGAAATAGTGATATGTTTTCATTATAGTCTTCACTACCGCCTACCTTCAATTCCTCTAGGATCTTTTGCTGTAGCTTTTCTTCTTTTTCAATGTACTTTTGAACAAAAACATCATTCTTATCTTCAGGATGTTCTTTGTTAAAATTGATGTAGGCATTAAGTGGCATACTATCACCTTTCCTTATAAAGTCAAAAAATCGTTCAGCTAATTGCTTTGCCCCCAATTAACTGAACGATTTCGATTATATAAAAATAATAGTGGTTACTATTATTCTTACCAAAAGTTATCTTAAATTGTTGGGGCAATCAACAATTTTTCTTGTTTTTAGTGTAACACAAACCCCAACAAAAGTCAAGACTTTTTTAGAACTTTTTTCAGATTTTACATTTAAAACAAATCTGTTACTCATTAAGTGGTTTCTTTTGTGTGCATTTTAATGTAACTACATCAGGCTTTACAATTTGAACTTCCTTTAGTCTTGTTTTAAGAGTTGAATCATGATACATTGCAGATTCTAAGACATTCATATCTACATATTCTTTTGTTTTTACAAGTCCGTCAATATTCAACTCTTTACATAAAGCCAATAGTTTATCTTCATCAAATACAATATTTGGTCTTGACGACATACTAAGTGACACATTTGAATCCGATACAAATTTATTTACACCAAAATCTGCCATTAAACTTTTAATAACAGTATTTAGAGCTTTCTTCTTGTTATCGGCAGAGGTGTACTGATTGCAAGCATCCATAAACTGCTCTGACAACTCATTCAACTGCTGTTTTTGATCATCCGTTAGGATAATTTCTTCCTTAACCTTCATCTTTTGTCTCCTTTTTTGCATAACGCTTTGTGCCATAATATTTTTCAGAAACTCTTCCCATTACTCCTGCCCGTCCAGTAGGTCTCCAAGCCTGAAATTTCTTTAGTTGCACAACATCCTCGATTGTCCAATATCTAGGTCCTTTTGGGTATTCCTGAATAAAATCGGGGAGTTTTGGAAAGTTCTTCGGTTTTTCAATCGTATCATCATAATACCACATATACCAATTATTTAGAGTTTTTGTACTAATATCAAGTTCCTGTGCAACCTTGCTTGCCGTAAGCAGCTTTTCATTATCCTTAATCATTTAATATTCCTCCTGTATTAAATTAAGTTGTTTAATCAATAGACAGTAAGTAATTGACTAACTTTGGATTTTTAAATATATCTTCTTCCTTATCAATTAAAATATCTGACAGTTTTCCTTTTCGGTATACAATATCATGAATTTTTTCATCTATTGTTCCTTTGCACATAATTGTAATTATATTCGGGCTTTCATTAGTTCCTATTCTATGAACTCTGTCCTCACATTGATCTTTTATAGCTCTGTTCCACGGTTCATCTAAAAATATTACTGTGGTTGCCGCTGTTAATGTAAGACCGGTTCCCATAGCTCCCATTGTACCAAATAATACTTTACAATTCGGATCACTCATAAACCTCTCTTTTTCCTGCTCTCTTGTGTCTTTATTTTCTCCTGTGTATAATGCAGGATTATAATTTTTATCAACACAGAGTTCATAAGCAGGGTTTATTGTGTCTGTCCAGTTACTGAACACTAAACACTTCTTACCATTTTCAATCACATCCTCTATAATTTGTAACATTCTTTCAAACTTCGGACTTATTCCTTTTACCTTAGTGCTTAATAGACTTGGATTACCAGTCACCTGTCTTAGTCTAATAAGTTGTACTAATGGGTTCGGGCTTAATTTTATTTTATCAATATTGTTAATTATGTTTTCTCTTACATCTTCATATAGTTTTATTTGCTCCCGTGTCATTTCAACATAATCATCAATATAGATTTTTTCAGGTAAATCTAGTACATCTGATTTTAGTCGTCGTAACATACACTTATCTAAAACAGCTTGCAGTTCTGGCAGATTCTTGTATCCAACTATTTGATGATTTCCAAAACCACCGAAAATACAATAGTGTTGTCGAAATTGAAATAAACTATGTTTTTCATATCCTATCCAATGTAGTGTTGTGTATACATCTATTGGATTATTCATAACTGGTGTTCCTGTTAGGGATACTTGATAATCGCAAGTTAATGCAAGTAATGCTTTTCCAGATAAACTAGCTGCGTTCTTCAGCCTGTGACTCTCATCGGCAATTATCATATTTATGTTTCCATCTTTTATTTGTTTTTGTATAGCTTCAACAATAGGAAACATTGTAACCTTTTTAAATCTTTGAGAACCATTCTTTTTTGTTTTAAGTGGAACTTTTAATGTCTTAGTATATCTAAGAGTTTCAATGTTTGTTATAATGTAATAACAATCATCAATGGTCCTATTTCTACCAATATTTTCAATATCTTTTAAACGATCCTCATTTGACCCTATATATTCCTTTCCAGACTTTGTATACCTTGTTCCAAGAATATATGGTTTATCATCAGTATGTTTAATTACTTCGGAATACCAGTTATACTTCAAACTATTGACGCAGGCTATTATCAATGTGTGTCTGACGTTATTTTCTTTTTTACGAATTTGTGATAAGTCTAAACAAGTCTTGGTTTTTCCGCAGTTGTGTACTATTATGTTATTTGCAACAAAATTTCTAAAAGGGTCTTTCATAACAATGTCATATACACTCTTTGTTCCAACATAATAAAGAGTGGCTGCCTTTACTTTTTTAACAAATGTTGGAACATTAACATCTTGTGTATACACATATGTTGTAAAATTAGGATCAACAACATCTTTCAATGGTATATATCCTTTATCAGTTAGAATTTCATGATCTGGTGTTCCTATGATGTAAGTATCATCCTCTAATTGTAATCCGTAACAATCCTTTTCTCCGGAATACACTATCTTATCTATCGGATAATAATCAAGTAAACATCCACCTATATAACAAAGTATCTTATACTTATTTTTATCTAAAGAAGATATATACATATGGAATAGATCTGTTAAAATACCTTTAAATTTTCCAAATTCAGTTATAGCGTCTACTTCCATATTTCCGTCAATACAACCTTGCTCATCAGCAAGTAGAAACTTATCATGAGTTAGTCCGTAAGAAATACCTTCTATCTGATGTTGAAATGGTTTTGTTTTGTAATTATACCATTCAGGAACAACATTTTCAATTATTGGTTTGCCAATATCTATTTTTGTATTCGATATAAAATCTTCTCTGCTATCATCATATCTAATGATATAATCATAACCTTCTATAACAGGAAGTAAATTTTCTAGTTCATTTTCTGGAATTTCCCATTGTCGTTCTTCTTTATTCCAAAACCGTTTAGGTCTACTTCGCATAAACTCTAGAAGTTTTCTGTCATACTCAGATTTTACAAATAGCTTTTTGTCTTTTACAAAAATATCTACCAAATGAAACCCTCCCGACAACTCAGAATATGTATTTTACTTATAAACAGTATAACACATTCTTATGGATTTGTCAAGAGGGTTTCCGAAATTTTTTAAGTTAATTTTGGTTTATCTTGCGTATTCCATTGCAATTTCCATAAATTTGTTCATTGCAGTGGGATCAAAGGTTACGCTCATAAACTTGGATTCGTTGGATGTTGCTGTCTTTTTAGTCTGTCTGTGAGTTTCATAATCAGTAAAGGCATTTGCCAATCCCCAAACTGTATTCTGAAATTCTCTGTTATCCTCTGCAAGATAACATCTAATGAGTTCGTCTTTCTTGTTATTAAGTGCGTTCTGCTGTCTTTCTGTCAGTTCCTTGGTGCTTTCAAAGAACTTGTCAATAATTTCATAAACAGTGTCTCTGCTGTCAAGCTTCAGCATTGCAAGTTCCTCTGCGGTGTTTGTAAATCCCTGCATATAAGTTGCTGTGTCAGTAATAAGTCTTTGTGCCTGTGCAACCTTATACGGCATCTGTCTGCTATGTCTAATGTTAATTGTGTTTGTCATCTGCTTAAAGGAATAATTGAACTGGTTCTGGCACACAATTCGCAGCGGACAAATGGTAGCTTTAATATTGTACCTACCGTTATGAGATGTTTGAAAAATAACATATGGTGCAAATGTATCATTCAGTACAGTCATTTCAGGAAGCTTACCAATAATGTAAACCATTCCAGATTTTGTTTCTCCGGCTCTTTCATACTTGATATCCGGAATGTTGTTAATGAAGTCAAACGCTTCACTATTCTGATAAATTTCATAGGACTTGGAAACTACCCCAATATAATCTCCATTGTCTTTTACGGTTGCAACTTTATCAGGAATTTCAACTCCGGAAGGAAGCAGGATCGGGGACTTTGAAACTTCGTAATCAAGTTTTGAAGTTTTCAAAACCTCATCAATAGTAGCTGTGGTAGAAACATCAGTTCCAATAGAAGTCCATGTAGCTGTTCTCATAATCTTTTCCTCCTAATGTGTTTTAGTTTAGGTTGTTTAACTTTGTTTTGTAAGTATAGTATAACATATTATTTGGAAAATGTCAAGAGGTTTTCAAATATTTTTATGTAAAATAAAAGGGATTTCATCTGTGTGTTTTTGTATAATATGTATAGTTATGTTCATGTGTATTATTTTACACACTATTTGTTAAAACAATTAACGCCAATTATATCTTATTTTTAATTATGATCTTCGATCATTTTACTAAACAAAGAGCATAAGAAATAAATATCATATAATATATTAGTTATTATTCTATTATTTATTAGATAATAATTAGTATATTAGCTATTAGAGTTTGTTATTGGTATAATAGAATTATTCTATTAGTTTTTATTGTAGTATATATAATATATTTATGTTACAAAATTTTACCCTGCGTTTAATGTTTATCATTAAATTTGATCTGCTTTCAGGGTTACATTTTATAACCCTGAAACGTCTATAGGGTTATAAAATGTTACATGGAAAATAAACAAAGGCGTCCTATTTCTAAGACGCCTTTTTGTATAGTATTTTGTTATAGTTATAACACATAATCGTTATCTTCGGCACTCCAAACCCAATCACCTTCTACACCACGGTAATTAACAAGTTTGAATTCTCCATCAAATCTATATTGATCTCTATCATAAATGAATATAGAATCTTCAATGTCTCCTGAGCAAATAACTTTTACTAAACCGCAATATTGTGAATCTGAAATAACTCTTTGATATTCAGAATCCCCTGCGTTATATTGATAAATGTATCCGAATGAATCTTCTGCTAAACTTATGTATATATAATTGTCTGTTCCTGTTATTTCTGTTGTGTATTCTGCATCCTCATAGAATTTTTCATCTGAACTATTATAATAACCATTTATCATATATCTAATTGTATCATCCCCGGAGATTGTATACGATTTTCCTGCCCAATCAAAAATGTCAAGGCCCCATTTAGCAATATTTCTAAAACCAACTGCTGTTCCTTCATATGTTATTGTATTTAATCCAATTTGACCTTTAAACATATTCTTTCCGAATTTTTGTACCTCTTTGGATATTAGAGTTCTATCAGATACTAAGCTGTCTAACTGAACTATTGCATGATTAACATAACTAAATTTATCAATATTAAAATATTCTTCTGGTATGTTATTTAATTTAATTTTAATAGTTCTTATGGAGTTATAGTAAATAATGCTAATGTCATTGGCAGAAATTTCTTTGCAGGCTAATCTACCGTTTCTATAATGTAGGTATTCTTGATCAATATAGGCTTCAAAATCAGGAGAATATTTATAGTCTTTAGATCTACAAATCATAGGCTTAAAAACAACATCATCAAATGTTTGACCTGATTTTATAGTCATTTTTACAGTTATAGCGGTAGATATTGTTTCATCCGCACTACTTGGAGTTGGTGTAAATCTAACACCTACTCCATAATCAGAATATGTAACTCCTTCAGTGGTTACGCTTAAACTATATGTACTAGAACTTCCACCAGCCGGGCAACCACATAATGTGTATTCATGTTCTTCTGGTAATAATAATTGGAATGAATTTAATTCTGTGGTCGGAATAATATCAAAGTTAATATCTGCTGTTGAAGTACCATTAAGATGGATAGTTCCATCGCCTTTTACTGCTATTCTAACACCGGATTCAGTGGTTGATTCTGCTGTTATTGGAAGATGATTTTTTGAAACAAATATTGGGAAACCTTCATCATATGCTGGCCAAATATCATCCCAATATCCATAGTCGTTACTTGGTGCGGTATCTATTACCTTAAATAAATCAAAAATGCTAGTGTTAAAGTTAATTTTACCTAAACCGGAACCATAAAAAGCCTGTGGACCTATTTGTTTTATTTTGTTAGATATAGTTATTTGTCTTAATGAAAAACAACTATTAAAACAGTTTTGCGGTATTGAAACATTGTCAACGAATACCTTTGCCAAATTGTAGTTATCTTTAAATAAGTTAGAATTATTTTCCCATTCATCTTGAATATAAGGTAAATTAACAGTATACACATAGGAATCGGTTAATTCAAATTCTATAATTCCTGTTTGTTGAAATGGAATAGATGGTTGTTCTGTTAAATTAGAACTACATACAACTTTAATTGGCTTAGTGAATTGAACATACTTTGGTGCAGATATTCCAGTACCTGTATAATAACTTGGAACTAAAGATATTGTGTAATCTATTGCATTTTTTCTTGTACCAATAAATACATTACTACCTAACTGACAAACACTCTCAGGAATCTCAATACCAATTAAAGTATTTTCTGTACTTTCAGAATTTTCTGTAATATATGCAAAAATTCTATTTCCAAGGTATGTAACTCCCGGAAGAATAGTTATGTGTTTGATAGGAGAAATACTTGGGACTGCGGTCAGTGTTGTTTCATCCTCAAAATAATAATCACTATCTGTTGGATCATAAGTTGTTAGCGGAGAAGGATTTACATATGTGAAATCATCTGTAGCACCCTCACCCTTTATAATAACGTCACCATTATTATATACTTCTGCGATAACATTATCTGTTGGTTGTCCTGCACCTGGATTTTCTTTGTTTTCTCCGAGGTTAAGAATTGTAACAATGTATGGATTGAGTTTTGGTTTTATTTTGTTTATCTCTTTTGTATGGTTTGCAATGTTTTCAGTAATTGTTCCTTCAATAGTTGTATCACCTATAAGATTTAATATACCTTCAACATTTTCTTCTAATGCTGCTATTCTTGCAAGCAGTTCTGATAAGTCAACATCTGCATCACTCATTATATCACGCAGAATCTGTCTTAATGATTTGTCATCATCACCGTACACTTTGTCAATGTGAATATATGCTCCGCGAATAACATTTGAGCTATCGGAGTAAAGTATATATTTATCATTTACTCCTTGTCCAGTTCCTAATATATTCAACTTAGAAGATATCTTAACATCATATATTCCAAGATCGTCATCTTCAAAATCATTTCTAACTTTTTGTTCAAAATGAATACCATCATAATCATCCGAGATTATTGTTGGATCTGAATCAGATATTTTTCTTCCACAAAGATAGCCCTGAGCATCTTTCTTAATATTGATAACTTCCCAAATAGAACCGTACCACGAATCAATATCAAAATAAAATCTCATTGAGTTACTAAGTGAATCTTTATTTGTTAAGAATCTTCCGGCAAGCTGATATTTAGTTGCATATGGAACTTGATAAGGTGTTCCTTGACCAGTAACTTCGACATTTGGAGTTGTAGGTAATGCGTCCTCATTAAGAATAACACTTGTAAACACTTGTTTTTCTGTAGATGTAACATAACTATTAGTATAGTTTATCATATATAATGTAACAGATCCAATAGTTGGATCTCCTGTAGGTGCAACCTTAGTACATTTTTGCATATAGTTAATAGGATCGTCAAATAAAGTAGCAACTTTTGCTCTATCTGCACTTCCAGCACTCGCGTTATTCATAATTGTAACCGCTGCGCTTGGAATTCCCTTCATATATTTAATTGTACCAAATATAGATTCTTTGCCTTGATTTGGCATTTCTGCACCCTTAATTAAATCCTTATCAGAAACTACATTCTTATAATAAGGTATAGAAGATGCCATTGTTGCTACTGGAACTATTTGTCCACCCTGATTCTTTTCATATCCAGTATATGTATATGTTTGAATCACTTTGTCAGGTTGATCATCTAATACAAGACTTTGTGGTGGGTTAGCAGCTAATGCAACACCACATCCAGAAGCCTTTATAGCCTGTGTACTTGTTTGACCAGAAGTTTTGAATATACAATTTTCCATTAAAGAACTGTAACAAAGTGCAAAGTAAATTGATAATGGTTTTGCAATATAAGTGTCATAGAATAATGGGAATCCTGCCCATCCAATGCAAACATCGTGCATTGTTAAATTATTTATTTGCTCTTCTGTAGCACTTCCACCACTGTCAATTAAATACCTTCTCTTTATGAAATGAACATAACCCTCAGCAGGATATTTACTTGTAACAGTTGTTCTCTTATTATCAACTATAATTCCATTTGGGCAAAGTGTTCCATTAGAACACATAAATACGACTGGAACTTTTGTTGATTTTCCAGGAACAGTTTGTAGCATTTCATCTGGAATATTTAAACAGTAATAAGAAGCTGTGTTTTCAATAGAATCATATAAGTTATCGGAATCCGGCATTAGTGATACAAGTTGTGTTAATGTTTTTTCAATGAAAACAGGATTAGAAGAATTTTCAGATTCTTTTATGTTTGTTAATTGTGGGAACTGAATAGGATTATTGTTAATATTTGAGTAACTTCCACTTCCTGCGTCTGAAAACACTTTTCTTGCGATTGAAGTAGTAGAAAGGTTATTATATAATGTCTGATACTGATAGGCATAATCTGGATATGACTTTTTATCACAATTTGTAAAGTTACCCAATGGAGTTGACAAACCATTCATCTCAAAGAAATATGAGTTTGTATTCGGATAATAGTTTGTTGTATATAATTCTGGAATTGGTGTACTTTCATCAGTTACAACTTCTTCATCAGTTTCATATGATTGAGACTGTAAAAACTCAATTCCAAAAATGTCTTTAAAATATACAATCGGAAGTTTATTTGATTTTGTGCTATCATTATGAAGTCTTACAAATACAGGATAATAAATATCAATAACTGTTTCAGATTCAACAATAGCGAACGGGTCTTTATTTGTTAATCCATAAGTATTGAATTCTGGGTTCTCAATAAACTGTTCAATAGCATCTGGATCTGCTAATCCGTTTTCATCCTCAACACTAGCTTGATAAATGTCATCAATTATGGTAATAACAGACGGTCCATATACGGCTTTACCATCCTGCCCTGTTATGACTGAGGCAATGGAGTTTACATATCTTAATTTAATATAACCGATTGAAGATGAATCTTTTGCCGCTTGATTCCAGTTCATGTTTAGTATTTCCCAATCTTCATCTGTATCAATATGTGAAGATGGTTTATAACTGTCAAAACACATTGAGTCAAAATCACAGTTTACAGAATAAGTATCACCGGATACTGTATTTGTGTAAATATCATTTATTAGCTCTGAACCTGCAAAAGTATCCACAACAACATTTTCTGAAGTTGTATCTAATGGTGAATCAAAAGATATTTTTCTATTAGGGTCTTCATCAGATGCTAATTTAAACGTATATCCTTCAATACTAAAGAAACCATCGGCAATTCCTATTTTATTTCCCTTTAAAACAGGTTTGAGGTTATTCTTAATATCCTTATTGGACTTTCCAATAATAAATGGTTTGGTCGAGAGTTTGTTAGCTAACCATTTAAGATTATCCTCGGAATTAAAATTACCCTCATTTGGGGAGTACACAGATGGGTGTGCTTTTATTTGTGATAAAGTAGGAGAAATGTTATTTGTGTTATCTATTACGCTCATAATTTATAATCCTCCTTTTATTGAACTGGTGGGTATTCTTCTATTGCAACAGGAACTAATTCAGGAATCATTATGACGTCATTTGGAATCGGTGTTCCGTTATCCTCTCTGAATTCCGTTGTTAGTTTACTGTCTGTTCCAATAGCTGCTATTGTAATAATCCATCTAATTATAATGGTGTCTTGCGGTCTGACGTACAAAGTATTTGTTTTTAAAACACTTTCTCCTTCAATTTCTTCCTCATAATTAGATAATTTTACATACGCTAAAATATCTTCACTTTTTGGGTTATTTGTTGGAAACAATCCTAACTCTGTAATGAATATATCTGTGTTTTCATTTTTATGATAAACACCATTTTCTCTAATTCCATTTACAGTACCGGGTGCAACTACACATTCATAGTAAAGACTATCCATATCTGCTGTAGCTTTTGTCTCAAAACTGTTATATACCTTTTTAATTCTTGAACGTGCATCAATATCAAGTTCTCTATTCATTTTTGTAGATGTGTAGTAAACATACTGTGTCCAATCTTCTTCAATTTCAGGAATTTTATTAGTAATATCTTCCATTGATGGTTTTCCAGAAGCATCATACACAATACCGCCGTCACCAAAGCCTATATAACACGGTATATAATCTTTTGCATTTGTGTACTGTGCTTCATCATTGCAATTCGATGCATTAAAATGGCCTGCCATAAATCTAAGAAGCCCCGTAACCATTCTTCTTGATGCCTTATTATGAATTTTAATGTTTTTTCTTATTTCATTTGTGTCAGAATTTATAATTGTAATTTCTACGTTATTCGTAACCCCAAAACAAAGTGAATCTATCTTATCTTGTTTTACCATTATTACTCACCACCATTAAATGAAAATGTATCGTTATTAGATATATTTTGCTGCCATTGGTCTATTATATGTTGATAGTAAGATTCGTCACCAACACTTGAAAAGTTTACAAAAGATCTTTCAACTCCTGAATCAATAGTTGGATTATACTCTCTTACTCTATTTTCTGTATCTGCATAGATTAACATAACATCAGTATTTATATTTCTGTCCGTAACAGATCTTAGTTCAACACCAACACCAACGGGTCTAACATAATCTAATAAATATCTTACAAGTGTATATGTGTTAGGGTAGTCTATTTGAATCAAACCTTTTTCATAATCGTATGTAATATGTATTGATTTCAAAGCATTCAGATAATCCATATCTGATTCAACAATACTTATTTCATCGTTATCTTGTGATACTGCTAAAGATGTTAAACCAAGTGCCGTTGCTATTTTCAAACCTCTTTCAGAACCTCTCCATTTTTCCATGTTAGTAAATGTTTTTATAGTTCTTCTATTAGCAGTTACGGTGTCACTATAATTGTATTTATAATTAAGTGTTTCACCAAAGTACGGTAAAAATTCTTCAGGACATTTCATAGCATCATAAACATCGCCTATATTATCAATGTTGTATTTACACAATGTCATTATAATATCAAACAATTTGTTTAATACTTGCATATCCCTTGATTTTCTATATACTTCTGGGATCATTGTTTTTGTATCAAATAACACAAAAATCAACCCCCTTGTCGCTGAATGTAATTAGGATCAACTGTAATATAATTATAGAAATCACTTGTATTACTTGCATTCTCATCTATTGTTTGAGCATAGTACATAATACTTTCCGGATTGAAGTAAGCTTCAACATTATAATATTTCGTGTCATCAGTTGTTCCATCAACTGTTAGCTGCTGGAAGTCAATCAATTTCTTTGTACCTATACCGGCATCGAAATATTGTATTCTCGAATCTGCTTCCATTATTGTTTTAATAACATCCATATATTTTATCTTTTTACCGAACTCAACATTTAATGGTGAATACACCTCTGACAAATGATTTATAATATTTGAAACAACAAGGTTTGCTTCATTCTGAGTAACAATTTTATTAAGATGTACTGTTCCACAACATCTCCACTTGAAAACTCTTGCTGCTGTAAATTCTGGTTTAACATTTATGATTTGACATTCTTTATATTTTAATGTTAGTGCATTCGATATTTTTCTTTGTCTGTTGTCTAAACTATCGTTTTCAGTGTATATCTTATAGAACATATACGGAAATGTCTTATCATTTATTGTGTTCTTCAAAAATGCAACTTCTACTTCTTCTGAGTCCGTAGTCGCAAAATTAAGATATATTGGATACATATTAAGACTATATTTCTCCATACTTCCCGGATCACCGGGGTCTATTGAATCAGCAACTGTTATTGGTGCCTTATAATATACAGGAACAACTTTTTGTATATTATATAGTCTTTTCTGTAATTCTGCTTCACTTGCATTACTATCTGCATTTGGTCCTAGTATATTTAATAGTTGTTGCTTTGAGTATGACATACATACCTTTTCGATACCCTCATTTAGATCAAGTAATCTCTGTCCATCAACTGCCAACGCATTTGTAATACCTTCTTGTCTTTTTGTAAACCTCTCAAAGTCATATATTGTAACAAGAGTATTATATGTCATTATGTAGTTAAGTGAATGAACATAGGCATCGTGTGCAGTTTCTGGATTTCGACCAGGTGAACTAAGTAAGTTACCATTAGTATCATATGTTGCATTATTTGTATCAACATTAGATACCGATATAAGATAGCTGTTTGGACCGGAAACACTTGTTAGATAATCTTTTGTTATGTTTCCATACTTGCCTAATGTCTTAAAGTAATAAAAAGTAAATGTAACACTATCTTGCGGAAGTTCATTTTTCCAATAGCTTGAAAGTTCGATGTATGGATAATCAAAATCGTCAACACCAAATTCAAAATAAATAATTGTGTTTCCATCACTGTCAACAATATTTGTCTCAGTAAGAAGATTATCTGTCTTATGCAAAAATACAATGTTATTGTCTGTTTCATTTGTTTCGTCCGTTTTATATGAAACATACATATAAGTTTCATCTATAGAGGTTTCTGGAATATAAAATCTATTATTTTTTAATTGAACACTTTGGAATTCTAAACTACTTAATGACCCCTGAATCGCTTTTACTTTTGTGGGGAAATAAGGTTTCAAAACAATATTAGGTTTATAATCTCCATTAGGTAGTTTATCCGGTTCAATAGTTGTTGGAATAAGTGAGTAGGTAACGGTTGAAGAATTATCAGAATATACCCCAAGAGTTTTATAAAGATCAGCTATATATGTATTTAATCCTATAGCAGTATCTTCACTCTCAACCCAATATTTATAAACCTCCCTTGCTGCCGGTGCGAAAGACTCTATAGCATTCTGTCTGAATGTTGTGTTTGTTTTTATATTCGGATCATCTAAAGACGGTTCATCCTCGGTGTACCATGAAAATCTTTCTTCACCTGCTTCTTGCATAGCTTGTGGCAGTGCTATTTCTGTTCCTTCTTCATTTATAATTGGTGGAACAGATAATTGTCTATTTGGAAAATCTCCAACATCGACACCGAAAGCTGTTCTATAATCATAGTATACATTTACTATTTCATCATCTGTTGTTGCTTCTACACACTGTTTTAGAAGAGCTATGTATTGTTGCATTTGTGGAGTATACGTTAATGTCAGTGTTGTTTCTGCTGTTTGATACCAATGCATCTTATAACCAACTAGATTAAAAAGTTTAGCGGCATTCTTTCTTTGAGTAACAGTAGGAGCATAATATTCCAATGCTTGTTTGTCAAAATTATATGATATCATATCTCCAACAGCAGACATTAGCTTTAAAAGAACCATTCCTGGGTCGCTTTCTTCCCTACTTGTCCAATTATCAGTTAATGCAGGAATAGCACTTATAAGATCTTCTTTTATAGAATTATAATCTCTACTCGTATATTTTAAAATTCCATTAGCCATTTTCTGCTACACGCTCCTCCACAATAACATTAAATTCATTTTCTTGTAAACTATTACTTACAACATAATGAATTGTTATAGAATAACTATTTCTAAGGCCGTCTGTATTTTCTTTGATGGTAACATCATTTGTTCCTATTGAAATTCTTGTTTCATATTTTGTAACCGTATCTACAATCTCTTGTTTTACAGCTTCTTCATATGTTTGAGAATACTGGTCAAAAAGCATTTCATACAATCGACTTCCAAAATCAGGTTGTCCAAATAATTCTCCTTTTGCAGATGTTAAAAGCAATCCTAAACATCTGTTTATTGATATTATATTATCATCTAAATCTGTTTTTCCTGATACTAGGTCAAACAATATAGGATGCTTAATTGTTTTTGTGTATAACATCTACATCACCTCTATTTATGAAACTGGTTGAAGTTTTTTATCATCTTCGGTATAATTATATTCGTATCCAAGCCAGCCTAATACAACTGGTTTTTGTGGATCACCACTTATAAATCCAACTAAAACAACCTGATTTAATTCTGGAGTTATATCTGATCCATATGGATAATTAACTTCCGCCCAAGGTATAGCAATGTCTGCAACTCTGTTTGCTTTATTCATATTATCAGGAATTGTCTCTTTCATAAAAGGTCCATGTATTTCGGGTATACGAACTTTAATTCTTTTAAATCCTGCCGGATCTTCAATGTCTATAACAACACCTTTTGTAAGTCCTAACTTTTTACCTACGGACATTGTTTAATCCTCCTTATGCATAGTCTGCTTGTAGGCATTCATCAACCCATTGTAATGTAGTAGCATGAGAATTATCAAGAAGTTCTTTAAGGTCACTTCCACCTTGATAATCTCTTAATAGTTTAAATGTTGTTGTGAACCCACTATCTGATAAATCATCTGTAATTTCTAATATCACATATCTTCCACTTAATCCAGGATGTGGAACTCCATTAAACATTATGTTTACTTGAATTTTATCAAGGAGTTGACTACATTGTGTTTGTCCTATTACAGTCATTGTAGCCTCATACGGGAAACAAAGTGCATCTGCAATAGAAGTAGCTGATAAAAATGCAGAATTTTTAAATCCCGATATTGTTGTATATGATTCTGGTATAAAACCATTCATATCCAAAATGTTATAAGTAGTCCCAATTAAATTTCCATCTGGGTCTGTGTTAAATGAAACTTTGTCCGTTGCACCTATTGTAGCCATTGCTACGGTGCAGTCAACAGAAACATTGAAACTCAAAACATCACTATCTATATAACTGTTTCCATAATTGTAAACATATATGTTTGATACGGGTCTACTAAACTTTGGAACATAATAAAATGATCCTTTCTTACCGTTATCAACATTGTCAAAATAACATATAAATGGTTCTTGTTGTGCAATCTGCGCTCCTGATTTAGAAGCTGAAACCATTTGAGCTGCTGATAGTGAAGAAAATGGATTAAAGTTTTTATGACTGTAACTTACGATACCACCATTAAAAGTTGTTCCATCTGCATTTGGTTTTCCGGCAAGAACCTGTTGAACTGGAACACCCGATGCTATTTTTATACCACTAGATTTAACTTCTTCATCTGTGTGGTCAATATGTAATTCATAATCTTGAAACAATGGTTTCATACCTGTTTCTTCTGAATTTATCATCGTCTCCGCAACAACACTAGGTTTAACCATTGTTTGTTTACCAACAATATTTTCTATGTTTGGATTTGCAGTAGGTGTTATAACTGCTACAGATTTTGCAACACCACAAATCTTATATGTCAACCATCCTTCCTGCAAATCCTCTGTATAACTTGTAAACATTCCAACATACTGTTGATTTTGCCAAACAGGAGTTCCACCAGGAACAACATACCCATATTGATACCTTACTTCTTGTTTTACAGAAGATAATAATAATTGGTGCATTGTTAGTGCTTGACTTTCTCCGAAAGTACCCGGAACATATAATAGTGTTAATTCAAAACTTGCAGCTTGTTTTACACTTCTGTTTTGTGAAAAACTAGAAAAACAAGTTGGAGGACTTGTATCTACCACTCCTGCTGCAAATTCAAAACGAATAAGCGGTCTTACAAAACCATTGCTTAATATCGCATTCATTTATATAAGACCTCCCTTAACTTAAACTCGTTTATATAATACGCTGTTATACTGGAACAAACTTGAAAAATCAGGTATTCTTAATACCGTTCCTCTTTTTATAAAAAATGGGTCTATTATATTATTTGCCATTGCTATTATCCATGAAAAAGATGCGTCATTATAATATTTATATGCTATAATATCCAATCTGTTTTCTTCTTCTGGAAGAACCTCATGATATTTGTCGTTATCCGATTCAGGAATTGGTGTTACGTTTACAGTTTCATCATATGCATCATTATCATCAACAATTAGTCTGTATATTGTATATCTTGACATATATGAATATAATCTTGGTTTTGCATACATCATAAATTATAACACCTCACTAACCTGCTACGCCACTAGCAGTTCTAGGATGTCCAGTACACTCCTGAACAGAAAAATCTAATGTTGCTACCATATACTGTCCACCAATAATTGTATCAGACCAATTTGTATTAACATTAGATATTAGTCCAGTTATTGAACAGTTATTACCTATTGTTAAGGTACACCTTGGAATTATTGTTGCATATGTTCCTGCTGGATAACACGCTGATTGAACAAGTCGTACAATATAACCAATATCACTGGTATGTGTCATTTCTCTATCCATTCTGAAAGATACATTTACAGTTCTTGGACCACTATTTTGGTAAATATAAAAAGGTTCTGACCTACCTAGTGGTGTTTGTGTTGCTAAACTTGCCTGATGTGAATCTGAATAAGATTCTGGATAACATGGGAAATAAGCAAATCCAACACCAGAAACACTTATTGAGCAAGCACCTTGTGAGGCATAACCAACTGCATGATTAAAAGCACTTCTTATCTGTCTTTGATCTTCTTCCTTAAATCTGCTTCCATATTCGCTTTTAAAATTAACCCCAGTTAAATCTCTATTTTCAAATGTTTCTCTTCCATTGTATAAATCCGGAACAAGAAGTTTATCACCAGCAGGAATTATAGTATACTCAAACCAAGGTTCCGGTATATTATTTAGTCTAGCAATATCTTGAACAGCTACCCCATAATAATCTGCTATTCCTTTTAGTGTATCAGATCCCGCTGACTCATAAACCAAGTATGCCATTACTCCTTACACCAACTTCCTTTATAGCATAAGCCTCCGTAAATATATCAAAATAACCAGTAGCAAAAATATTATAATTGTTCGTTATACTGTTTTGAACTATCTTCTTCTGGTAGTTAAGAACTGTTTGTGTCATATCGTAAATAGACCCCTCACATGGAATTCCATTTGGGTCTGTTTTTGGACACCACAAACCTTTTTCAAATTGTTCTATATTTCTATCGTGAATTAGAAGTTTCTGGGCGTAGTAAATATCTTCCATACTTGAATGAGGACCTATCGTTCTTCCAAGTAAATAAGACCCAATAAAATTATCTATTTCACAAATGTCTTTGTCCTTTTCCCAATTACCTAATCTGAAAATAACATTGTCATTTGCTTTATAAACATATTTTCCATTTTCTTTTTCACAACTTAAAAACAGTGGGGGATCTTTTTTATTGAAATACTGATCGTTAAGCGGCTTTATTCTTGTTAAGTCGTCATCAAAATAATCAAAAATAACCATATATTGATTATATATCTTATTGTACGGCGAATATTGGGAACTGTTATATTTTTTATATAGGTTTTCATAAGATTCATGCTTACTTACTAGCATAGGAGAATAGGATAGTTTATTCCCTTTATTATCACACAGGAAATAATTCATTACCGAAATAGTATCTGTAATACTTCTTCTCTCAGTTTTCTGTGAAATTTCATATTCAGATTTTGCTATAGGATCTAGGACAGGGTACATACAATCTAAGTATTTAGCAATATAATGCGCTAATCCATAATTCATATCAAATGTCTCATAATATTTCTTATTGATCTTTACAGAACTATTATATGTTTCAGATAACATTTGCTGAATATATTGTATGATTATATTGCTATCTTTAAAATTTGATTTCATATATGTACCCTCCTAGGTTAGGATAATGTGTTAATTTGTGATACACTTGAATTCCTTAATAAAACATTTCTATGTGCAGCACTCATTGTTCCGGAACTTGTTCCAACTGACAATGTTTTTAGAACTGTTAGTATTTGATTAAGTATTGATGCTAAAGAATTAGTTTGTTTATCAATAGAACTTTCAAATCCTGAAACACCGTATGAGTTGGTATTAAATACATTAGAAGAATTTCCATATGTTCTATTTTGATTAACTAGGTTACTAACTGCATAAGATGACATTTCATTATATGCGTCTGCTTCTGCTGCTGTTAATATTCTTTCACCTTTATGAAGCATTGCTGGGTAATTATCATATGGAACATTTGTAAAACCGGTTCGGAACTTATAGCTATCCTTATAAAGATCTCCTGGAACAAGTTGGTAAACACCGTTTTCATCTTTTGCAATGTCAAGACCGCCCTCTGGCAAACTATCTTTATAGTACATATCTAAGTATGCAAAATAAATTTGATCTTGCGTTGGACTAGATGTGTTATTCTTTCTTGCAGCTTCAGATTCTGCAAGACTCCATCTATTTTTAAATTTTTCATTACTTTGATCATAAATACCTTTTCTAATATAGTACAGTTCCATTTCATTTGCTAATAGAGCTGATGCCTCGCCACCGAATCCTGCCGAAGTGGATATTTCTGAAAGTTTTAGTTGCTTTGCAGCAGCTTGTTTTTCTTTTTCTGTCATACCTCTTGCATCTATTCCGGATGTTAGCAGATAAGCATCTAAATCAGAACCAGTCAGTGATGTTACGGATTCAAGTTGTTTTCCAACATCTGCTATACCCTTTGTACTTAACCTACCAGCAAATGCCATTCTATTTTCTTCTAAAAATTGACTTCGTTCTGACTCATTCATTTGTTCCCAATCTTTTCCATATTGTCCAAAAGCAATACCGTTAAAAGATTGTGCTGTGTCTGCGAAATATTGAGCATCCTCTTTTAATACTTCTGCTAACTGAGCTTGCAATTTTTTCTGTTCGACTAGATTTTGCTGTTCGTCTAATAAATTCTGCTTAAATAGATCTTGAATATTTTCTTCTGAATCATTCATTAGTTGTTCAGCGGTTAAGTTAGCCTCTTCTCTAAGCGCGATTTTCATTTCCGCTGTATTTCCGGATTCAAGTATCTTTTTGTATCTGTCTAAAGTTGCTTGCTCTTCTTCCAGTTGATCATTAGATTTTTTAGCTTGCTCATCCATAGATTTTTTATATTCTTGTGTTGCTTCTTCTACATAGTCAACACCGTCTTCAATACCTTCCATTAAAGGTTTTCCTATGAATTGGTATGCAGCCGCGATTAAAACCGCATCAATAGCAAGTCCTGCTGCTAAACCACCTGCTGATCCTAATCCTGCTCCACCTGCACTTGCAAGACCACTACCAACAGCACCACCTGTACCAGAACCAAATAATCCTTTAACACCATCAGAAACTAAAGTAGATAAAATATCTTGTGCTGTCTCGGCTATAGCATTTATACCTTGTTCAACAGCATCCATTCCTGCTATGACATACTCGTTTCCTTTATATTGTTTTTCAGCATTCTTTGCTAAATTTGCCATCGTGTTTTCAGTTTTCTTTTGATGTTTTTCTGTTTCTGATAAATAATCTGCCTGTTTTATAGCACTTTCATCTTTTGCGAGTGCTTTTGCCATTCCTTCATAGTCTACATTAACATCTATTGGTTTTTTCATCAATAGTGCCGCTTCTTTTGCATTTATGTCCATTTGTAATGCTTCTAATACATTTGTTAAATATTCTGTATCTCCTCTTGAAAACTCAGTTAGCATTTCTTGGAAGGAGCTTATTATTGTTTTTTGTAATTCCTCTGGATCATATTCACCACTAAGTACATCCTGTAATATATCATTGTCAACTTTCATTGCCTTTAGATAGGTACTTAGTTGATCTGTTGTTGAATTTGAAAATTTCTCTATTATGGAATTTATAAACTGAGGATCTAATCCAGTATTTGATAAAGCATCTCCTATAGCAGCAGATGTTTGAATATCTCTAGTCGCAGTTTCACCTGTCCAATTACCTAAAATAGCTCTGTTCATTGAAGCATTATAAAACAGATTTGCACCGCCGTTCACAAATGGAGATGTCCATCCTTGTGCAGCATAATACGATTCTGCACTTTCAATTCCAGCAAATGTTTTTCTTAATTCATCTAATGCTTCCTCTTGAGTTTTATCCTGCGCCATTTGAGAAGAAACAAACTGTCTAATATTATTTAATGTTTCTTCATTTCCAAGGTTAAGTGAACTACCGCTTGCAGCTAGTTTTGCTTGTTCTAACGCAAGTGTTTTTAACATTTCTTTATCAGTAACACCTGCCGCTGAAAGTTCTGCAATAGCATTATTTACATCTATTTGAGAAACAGTTGATTCAAGACCTTGTGCTTGAATCTCTGCTTGTATTTCTTCTTGAAGTGTTGAATATCCGCCTTGATCTAGTTTTAACCTTGCAGAAACAGTATTTCTAGTAGATTCGATTGAATTATAAACATTTTGAAATCCCTCTTTATAGGAACTTAAATATTTATCTTCAACCGTTTTCATTATATTTCTGCCAAGGTTATTGATTATGTTTTTACCGGCAGTAGCTAAATCCTTTCCGGCTTTAGCAAATACTTCACCTGTATATGTCCAAGATTGTGTTAGTTTTATATTTCTTTCAAGTTGTTTTTCTTGTTTTTCAAGCTCTTCTCTCTGCTCTTTTGAAATATCAGCGTCTGAACTTAAAACTTGCTTAATAGCAGCTAAAGCCTCATTATATAATTCAAGTTGTTTATCTTTTACTTCTGCTAATTGTTCTGCTTCTGTCTTATCTTTGTCAGAGAACATTGTTCGCATTGATAAATAAGAAGAACTTTTATTAAATGAGTGGGCATTCTCTAATACACTTTTTGCACCGCTTTGAAGTTTTTTCAGTGCTTCTTCTTTTTGTTTATTATCTTGCTCTAGTTCTGCTTCTAGTTGTTTTACTGTTTGTGTTGTATCTTCTGTCCATTCCTTAACAATGTTTTGTGTTTCTTGACGTATTTTTTGAATATTATTATTATGATCTATTTCAGCTCTTTCTAAAGCCTTATCTAACTTCTTCTTATTTCTTAAACTTCTTTTCTTATTCTCTATTTCAACAGCGTATCTTTCATTCTCTTTTTTCGTTAATGATTCTTCCTGTAGTTGAGCATTGCTAATAACCCTTGCAAGGTTGTCATTAGCATCTTTTATTCTTTTAGGAATTTCATTAGCAGCTTCTTTTGTAAGACTTTGTGCTATTACTTTTGCAATTTCTTTAAAATCGGCATCCTGAAAATTTCTATTCCAATCTGTTCGATGTACGGTTGATCTACCACTTCCAGAAAATGCCGATTTATTTGCCCTAGCATAATCTTTTCTAAAACCACCAACAACATCTTTTAATCCATTAAGCTGTGATGTGAAGCTAGATAATGTAGAATCTAATTCAACAATTATTTTTCTGAATGCATCAACAGAAAAGTCTTTATTCATTCTTATTGTTCCATTATCATCCATCGGCATGAATAACAACCCCTCTCATCAATGATGCTTTCTGAATTTTTGCATTCTTCTCTTATCCTGTAGTTCTTCAAGTTTCTTTTTCTTAGCCTCTTCAGTTTGTCTTAGTGTTGTTAATAATATTTTTCTATCATTTATTGGAAGCTCATTTAATTCCGTAAGAGTTATTGCACCTTTTGATAGATATGCTATTAGTAACAGTTCTTTTAATACTTGTTCATATTTATAAGACTTATATGGTTTCCCATTAACTGTCAAGGCAGGGTCGAAAAAATTCAGCCCCTACTTTTAATATCCACATGGATGTTCCATTACATCCTTTCGGATTATGGCATTCCTGAATCATTCCATATGGAATAACTCCGAATTTTTTATTTTCATCTACCTTATCATGATAAACATAATTATCCATTGCTATCATACTATGAACATAATCCTCTGCTGTAACATAATCCAAGTCCTCACCGTTTACCTGCATTATTCTTCGTTCCATTTCAAGATTATAGGTTGGATCACCTTTGTAATCTGGATTTTGTGCAAGTATAATGTCTCGTTTCTTTTCAATTTCAATTCTATCTTTAACTCTTAAAAAACGACAACCTAATGTATCACCGCTGCTTGGAAGTGGTCCAATTTCATAAGGTTCTACAAAATCTTCCGGAACAAGATTATATACTAATTCTGAAAGATCAACCTTATATTCAAATTGATGTCCACAATTAAGACAAGTTGCAATGGTTTTATACATAGGTCCATAAGACATTATTCTTAGTTTCACACAAACAGCAAAGAAATCAAAATCAGTAAAATTCTTACTGTCTAGCTTGTATGTTCCATCTTCTTTTTTATTATTAACAATACATTCATTTACTATGTCTGACATTGTTTGATAAAAAGACTGACCACCTAGACGCATTCTTTCTTCATCCGTAGTCATTGCCCTTAATGTTACATGACCATCGAAATTGGGTCCATATAACTTTGTAGACGCACTTGGTAATACAAGTGTTTCAGTAATGAAATTTTTTGCCATAGTATATTTCCTCCATATATCTATAGTTTCCCCAAAACTAAAAAAGTAATATATAATATAGTGTTATCAACAATAAAATCTATAAAAACACCCTAAATACTTTTTGTATTTAGGGTGTTTTCATTGTATATAAGAATGGTAATTATGAGTCTAATGGAATTGCAACATCACAATAGAATGTAACGGAAATCTCTCTAATAGAATTGTCATCATTTGAGAAACTACCTGGTTGAACAGTTCCTGGGAAACAACCACGGAGCTGTGTCTTTCTTGCAATCTTTCCATCAGGAGAATATTCAAATAAATATCCATCTCTCTTATACTGAGAAGCCCAACCAACTGTCTCATTCTTTGGATTATAAACAAGAGCACTCCATGCCATGATAATTCTTTCTGTTTGAATACCAATGTAGTCATTAACTACGATTGAAACATCTCCATAAGATGGCTTTCCAGCAAAGTTAATGGAGTTGTTACCGTATGAAACAGTAAGTTTATCAATGTTTGTGGAAGGATAATCAACTGACTTAACAGAAAGAGTTAGTAAGTCACTTGCATTACCTGGAAGTGCTAATTCTTGGTCAATACTAAATAACTGACCTAAATTTGGAAACTGTACCTCAAAGTTATTTGTTCTCTGTGGTTCCCAGTCGTCCTGTCCTATCATGTGATAAGCACCTAGTTTTAATGGCATATTAAACTCCCCTTTCCTTATCAGTTATTAAATAAAGCTCCGGCCTCAGTGATAATGAAGTCAATATCAAAGAATTCAGCCGTTCTAGTAGGAGCTATATAGACCTTACCTGGACATCTTAGATGGTTAATGTCATCTGTTGTAACAGTACTTTCATCCATTACAATCTTGTATGCATAAACACCTTCATTATACTGCATATAACGTAAGAACTCATCCATCTGTGCAAAGAACTTTAACCAAAGTACAGAAGTATTTGGTTCAAATGCAAGGTTAAGACAAACATCAAAAATCTTCTTCTTAACTACATTTGCGATAAGTCTTACATTCAGGCTTTCTAATGCAGAATGTGTAAACATATCTATTGCCGGTAAGCAAGTATACTGTCCATAAATAACATAACCATACTGCTTTAACTTCATAATTGGATTAACTCTTGCAGTGTTATCATTCTGCCAATCATTAAGAACAACAGAACCGATCTCAAAATATGGCTTCTTTACAACTCTTGCAGTAGCTCTCTTAACACCTGCCGGTGGGAACCACTTCTGAGAATCAACATTATTATCAAGGTTAGATAAGAATGTATACATAAAGATATAAGAGGGAGCCATTAGAAGCATATTGCCCTGAACATCTGGATCAGCAACCCAACACCACGGGAAGTGCATTGTACCATAAGAAGTATTTAGAATTCTTGAGTATTCTACAATAGCTTTTTTATCGTA
>JAGCBE010000112.1 GCA_017652345.1 Methanobrevibacter sp. | reverse complement strand
CTATATGCAAATAATCCATCACCATTCATCTGTAATTTTAAATCATTACCAGCGAAAATTCTAATTAAATTAGTATCTAATTGACCCGTAGTTATTAAATTCGCGTTAATACCACTTGGTAGAATACCAGTATTCCAAATCCATTCATCATTATCATCTTTTTCGGTCGCGGTAAAAATACCACCGCCTCGAAAAGCCACAACGCCATCATCACTTGTTCCCCAAATACCATCTTCTTCATTTATAGTTAAAGTGCCATTATTAAAAGCATAATTTAAATCAACTCTATTCATTACAGTTTGAACCAAATCAGCTTGTAGCCCACCAGTAGGAGTAAAAGCCTGCGCGGCTATACCTATTAGAGTTGAATTTTTTTGCATTTGTTCAGTTTGTGCAACTATTGTACTAAATAAGTCCTCAAATTTAGTTTTATAATTGTCAATAGTAATGGTATCATCTTTAGGTGAGTCAAGTTTTAAATGAAGCTCAGTTATATATCCTTTAACATATTCAAATTTTAATTCAGGATCATTAATATGAACAATATAGTTTAAATATTTATAAGCATAACGAATAAATTCATCATTAACAAATGTTGGTTTAATTTCATAAGAAACGCGTGGATAAGCATTTTCTTTTAATACTTGAAGACCATCTAAATACATAAAAAGACCAGCATTAGAAAGTTCATACAAACAAGTATATGCTCCATACGTTCCATTTTTAAATATTAATTCAGGTTTAATTGTAATAAAATATTTTAAATCAGAATTATTTTCAAGCCGACTTAATATATAATAATCTTCATATTTATTTATACTTATATTATTTCTTTTAAGAATTAAACTATCTTCTGTATCCTTTACAAAAGAAGAATTAATTCTAATTCGTGGATAAACTATATCATAATCCTCTGGACTGGCAATTAAATGAATATTTGTATTGCTAATAATTTCTTCAACTTTCGTAACAATTTGATTATTTTGTTCTTCAGTAGTTAAAATACCAATACGAGGATTATGAACTGATTCAGAATAATCTTCAACATTTAAACCAATTAACATTAAAACCGGTATTACGGTCCCTCCATTTATAGGGCGTAAAAAACGTAATAATGCTTGCGAACCAAATGGTAAAATACTTAAATACCTTACATCATCTTCTGATGCACCAGTAGGTAATGTTGTATTTCTATAAATAAAACTAATTTGATTTAAATTATCTGCATATTCTACAAAATCACTAAGATGTCCACTTAAATCAATACAATAATAATATTTGATTTCTTGTGCTACGCTAATATTAAAATAATGTTTTTCTTCCTCATCAAATAATTCATTATCCCAGCCAATAGATGCTAAATTATTATTAAAACTTGAAGTATTTAATAAATTAAAATTATCTTCATGTTTTTCACCATATTTAGCATATTCATCTTCAGGCTGCCAAAACCCCTCACGAATTGCACTTCCCATTAATCGTTCAAAACGAACAATCGCGGTTGTTTTTTGTTCTAGTATGTTATCATATAAATTTTTAATATTAATTATTGTATTATCAATATCTTCTACTTTCTCATTATAATAAACATAATCATCATTATCCTTAATATATCGTGTTTCCCAAGTTTTTAAAATGTTTTCATAATATAAACGTGGAGAATAATTATATATAACATATATAATTTTTGATTGAGAAGGAAAATTAACAACAATATTTTTAATTTTTATTAAATTACCAAATTCATCCTTCTCTAATGTATAAGTTTTAATTTCATTAACTGATTCTAAAGGTTGTCCTGGTGTAAAATTAGTATATAAATGTAACGTACTAGGATCAATACCTTTTTGCCGCATATTAATATAATAAGTTGAACCGCTTTCAATGGCCGCGCAAGTATCTGGTCGTGTTGAATTAACTTCTACAAAACCAGTATCATTTGTAATAGAATTAAGCAAAGCATTATTAGCACTGATTCTTTCCTGATCTAAAGTCATAGCATTTTTTGCTACCATTTTCGCGGCAGAAGCTTCGATGCGCTCATTTTCTAATGTAGCAATTTGTCGTTCATATAATTTTAAATTGGTATTAAAATTATGCATTTCAATTTCATAAGGTTCAACCGCGTTATATTGCTCTTTTGAAATTGTACCAATAGAATATAAGTAATCAAAATTTAATAGATAATCTTCTTGACTTTTATTCGCAGTTGTATCAGAAATTGTAGCTAAACCCGATTCAGTATTACTATCAGTAAGTGTCTTTACATACATTTTAGTAATAGTATCTTTACTATCCATTTCACGGCTAATATCAGTAGTATCATAGGCATAATTTATATCAATTGGGCCTAAAGCCTCTTGAACAAAAGCATTATAGAAAATAACTTTTCGTGCGATTATATGATAATCACTATCATGTTCATATTCATAACGACAATGAACACCAAAATTTTCTGCAATTGTTTGAGTAATATTATAGCGATTACTTTCTTCTATATCAATAAGACGCTCTTTTTCTTTTGCTTGAATAACAGTAGTAGGAATAAATTTATTTTCATTACTAACATCCCACGCCGCGGCATAAGCATCTTCATATATCTTATCATTATCGCGTGAAGTATCATAACCTGACCAATCCATTTGAATTTCATAATTCCAATTAGTACCTTCAAATACTTTATCGCACCAATAATTAATATTACTTTTAGG
>JAGCBE010000111.1 GCA_017652345.1 Methanobrevibacter sp. | reverse complement strand
TTTAAAACCACAGTATATGTGGGGAGAT
This sequence comes from Methanobrevibacter sp., assembly GCA_017652345.1. The sequence goes on along the minus strand of JAGCBE010000111.1, from coordinate 4,514 downwards.
ATACCTGTAATGACTTTTGAAGAAGGTAAAGTTCAGCTCAGTGTTAGATTAGACGAAGATGGTGACATTTACAATTATGGGGCTGATAGAATTATGGTGAGTGAAGTCTCTACTGCACGATTTTTCTTAAATGAATTGCTGAAAAAAAGAAAACAGATTTTGGAAAACAAGAAACTTGCTAAAATAAAAGAAGATTTCTAGGTTTGTAAACAAAAATTTACACAATTTTGCGATTTGTAGTATTGACACAAATCGTATTTTATGTTAATTTGAATAGTAAAAAATTAAACTATGGAGATTTTATGTCACTTTCTCAAGAAATTAAAAATAAATATGGGTATAAAACTGAAGATGAATTAAAGGAAAAAGACCAAGATTTATATATCTATCTTGATTTTCATAAAGCAGGTAGTGCTAATGTTGAAGATGATAAAGATTGTTGGGCTGTTAAATTTGGTGATACTGAAGAAGAAAACACCATTTGGGATAGATATAAAAAAATTACTGGACATACTGCATATCAGAGAATTTTTTATACTTGGGATTCTGAATTAACAGATAAACAAATACATAAAGTTTTAAAAGAAAAATTTAATTGGTGTGGTGAAAAAGATGACCCAAAAAATCCATTTAATACAGATGAAGCATATTATGTTGAAACTTTAGAAGATGTAGAAAAAATTGTTGAAGAAATTGAAAGACATGTTAAAACTCATGGTCAGGAACTTGATTCAGCAATTTTTGAAGAATATCAAAATAAGTATTTTAAAAATAAATTTTCTTGCAGACAAGAACAACAAGATTTCGTAAATAAATTTGTTGCATATTACAATGCTAAAAATAGAGCTGAAAGAAGATTTCTTTTATATGCTGTTTGTAGATTTGGTAAAACTGCCACTACACTTTATACAATGATTGAAAAACTTCATTTGAAACGCATTTTGATTTTAAGTAGTAAATGTGATACAAATGATTCCTGGAACACGGATTTTCAAAAATGGGATTTTTGTAAAGATTATATCTATGTAGATAAGTATGCTATACAAAATTGTCCAGATTTGTTAAAGAAAAATAATATAATTGCTTGGTGTTCATTCCAATCTGCCGCAAAAGATTTTGAAACATTTAATGAAAATGGTGAAGAAATTGAAACTGATGAATTGGAAGAAAAGTGGCAAAAGCAAGTTGCTGAAACTAAATGGGATATTGTAATCACAGACGAATGTCATTTTGGAGTAGATACTAAGCGTTCATCAGCATTAATTAACAAAATTTTGGAAAATGAAAATACATTTTTGTTAGAAATTAGTGCTACACCATTTAAGAAGATTAATCGTGGCGACTATAATGATAAAAACATTAATGCTTATACTTTGATTGACGAATGGAATGAACATCATAATGACCCAGATTATGTTCCAGTTCATTTGAAACATTTAAACATTTTAAATGGATTGGAAATGTTTAAAGCTTCATTAGCCAAAAAACCTATGTTATATAATGAAACACAAACAAAAATAGATAATTGTTTTGACGAAGGAAAGTTCAGTTGGAGAGCATATTTTAGTCAATTTAAACCTGCTGAACTCGCTGATGAATTTGATATTTTATATAACAACTATTACTCTAAAACAGGACTACATTGTTTAATTTATGTTAATCGTGTTAGTGATGGTAATAAACTCGCTAAAGCATTGGATAAAGATACTTATGAAGTTATCAATGTGTGTGGAAACAATAAAATATCTTTAAGTGAAATTAACCAAAAATTAGAAGGTTCAAAACCAGTCATTATAGTATCTTGCGGTAGATACATGACTGGTGTTACTATGAAATTACTAACAAATGTAATTTTTATGGGTAAAGTAAATTCCGCAGAAATGTATATCCAATATGGTTTGCGTGGAAAAAATAAATACGAAGGCCGTAATGGATTGCCTTGTGCTATTTATGATTTAAATACAGAAGTATATGTTTACTCAGATCCATTTAAAGTAATGGTATCTACTGAAGCAAAAAGTAAGAATTTGCCATTAAAAAATGTTGTTAAAAATTATGAAGAAGCATTAGCGATTTTTGAAATAAATGATTGTAATGTATTTGAAGAATATAAAAATTTTGCAACTAAATTTACTGAAACTTTTGCTCATATTGATGGCGATGAAGAAATACCATTTTGTTCATTTGAAATGAATGATAATGTTATGTCAACATTAGAAGATTTATTAACTAATAAAATTGAAAAACTTAAAAAACCATCATTAGAAATTACTGAACAACAAATTGAAAATGCTGATGAAATAAAAAAGGATGATAATACAAAGAAGAAAACACGAAAGAAACTTTCAAAAGAAGAAAAAGAAAAACTTAAAAAAATGTATGAACTTAGAAATAAATTTAGAGAACAAGTAAAATATATACCAACATTTATGAAATTTAATAATGTTGAAGATGTTGTACATTTATTTACTGAAGAAAATGAAATTTTATTAAAGATTTGGCATAATATAAACATTGATATTTTTAAGAAATTGTATTCAATACTATCACAGAATGATTGGATTGAAATGTGCGAAAACATAAAAGCAATTAAAAACAAATTACCAGATGATGATATGTCTTGGAAATATCGTGGCGAACTTCCTGCCTGGTTTTAAGGAGAATTTATGAATAATATACTTAAGACAATGTATGAACTTCTTAATAGAGAAGAACGAAGAAAGGAAATTTTAATTATTAACTTCACTAAGGAAAAAATCAAAAATGCTGGTATAGAAAATTATTTTGCATTAGCGGTTTGTGCTAACGAAGCAGAATACAATAAGGTTAAATATAACATAAAAAATGAACCAGGACATAAATACTTTGATAAAATTACTATATTTGATAGCATAGAATATAAGGAGGTTTTAAATATGAAATTTGATGTCGTTATAGGTAATCCGCCTTATGATAGAACTTTACATTTAAAAATTTTATCTTCAATTTATGATAAAGTTAAAAAAATTTGTTGGATTGCTCCGATTAAATGGTTGAAAGTAAAAGAATTATCCGAAGATAATAAAAAAATTGCAGATAAAATAGAATTTTTAAAAATTCTAAGTATAGAAGAAGCATCACAATTATTTGGAATTAGACAAGAAACTGAATTAGGTATTACTGTTATCGGTAATGGTGGATATGACTATCAACAATTATCTATTCTATCTGATCCGATAGTAAAAAAATGTATTGAAAAATCACATTTATTTTTAAAAAACAAACTTGAATATAATGTATCAGATGGATTTCGTGTACGATTAATTGATTTGAAACCTTTAAATGCAGGTACTGGTGGAAAGAAAGGAACTGCAGGATGGTTTAATAGATTTATTTTATTACATCGTAACTGCTCTTGGGTGTATGAAAATGGTTATCAAAATAATAAACATTGGTCTTTTTATAATGGAACCAGTGGTTGTAAACAATATACAGAAAAAGATAATTTGCCATATTCCATTCATTTTGATTATATGAAGTGTGCTGTGAATTTTGAAAATTCTACAAAAACAAAAGTATATTCATACATTTATAGTAAATTGAAAGTAAATTCACATACGAATTTTTCATTGTTGCCATTTATGCACAGTTATCAATATCCGTGGACTGACGATAGATTTTGTAAGTATTATGGTATTACTGGTTACATTGATGACGAACATGCTGTACCAGGAAGTGAATGGGAAACGATTTTAAATACTATGAAGGAATTTGAATAATGACAATTTACGATTACGATAACGATTTTGCCCATTACGAAACTGACCAGGAAACACAAAAAAGTTTGGGTCAGGTTTGGACTCCGTTTAATATCATTGAGCAAATGATGGACAAGGCTGGCACTGTCACAGACAAAAAGTCAGTTTGGTATGACGAAACTAAAACCAATTTGGATCCGACTATGGGCGCAGGCAACATTGTAATTGCTATGCTTTATCGCAGAATCGTGCAGTGTGGACAAGATCCTGTGGTGGCTCTATCCAATGTATATGGAGTAGAACTGGACAGTAAGACGCTCAAGTATGCCAGAGAACGTATCTACAAATTTATGATGTCAGTTGAAAAGAAATCAGGAGCCAAGTGGAGCGAAGATAATTGGAAGAAAATCAAGGATATAATCTATTGTAAAAATCCGTTTACAAATAGTGAATATCCGAACTTTGTTTGCTCTGATATTTTTGAATGGAACATTGAAAAATGGAAACCTGAAAGCGAATGTAATGGCGAATTTGACGAATTCTTTTCGTAAACAAAAATTTACATCAAAAAACAAAGCACCCCATTGACAACTGGGGTGTTTTTTTCTATATTAGTAATACAAACAAACAAGAGGTACAACTATGAAAAGAGATGCTAGAGTTTTTGTTCGTTGCGGCGACACTCCTTGGATTTCCACATATTGCCCGAATTGTGGCAAAAGAATAAATGCTGATGACCATTTCTGTAAGGAATGTGGTCAGGAACTTTCATTTGAA
>JAGCBE010000110.1 GCA_017652345.1 Methanobrevibacter sp. | reverse complement strand
AACCATTTTTTACAAATATTTAACTTTTTATTAGTTTACATCTGCTTAAATCATTATTCAATAATGATTAAGCTGAAATATTGAAAACAGATTATGAAATTCAATTAATTTTAAAAAATTATCACAAATTTGTTAAATAATCATCATCAGAACATAAATTTTACTTTATTTTCAAATAGACTATCATTTCAACTGTAAAACTAATTTTTAATCATTTTAAATTCTTTATTACACTTGCAATTTATCTTATATTATTAAAGTTTTTCTATTGTTTGATTTTTTGAGAATGTTCCTTGATTCTGAAATAATAAAAAAGTTTAAATATATTATCTGATAAACAATAGTAATACAGTTGAAATTTCACTATTGAGAATGAAAATTTCTATTTTTTAATATTTTTAACTTAATTTTTCTAAAATTTCAAATTTAATTTTAGATCTTATGCTTAATTTTTATTAAAAAGGGTTAATATTTGAAGTCGCATTTCAGACTTTAAAAAAACACATTATTTATGAGATGATTATTATGAGTGACAACATTTTCGAAGGGCTTGATGAATACTTGCCTATGGATGATAACATTTTCAAGGATAAGAAACCTTTGGATCATCGTTTTTTACCTGATAACTTGCCACATAGGAAGGAACAGATCACAGCCATTGCAAGATACTGGGTAGAGGCATTGAAAGGAACTACTCCATCAAACATTACTATTTACGGAAAGACAGGAACCGGAAAAACAGCAGCTGCAAAATTTGCAAGAGAGCAATTGATTGAAGCAGCTCGTGACAAGCCTGTTACCCTTTCAGTGGAATATGTAAGATGCACAGATTTCAATACAGAGTATCAAGTGCTTACCTATTTATGTCAAAAGCTAGGAAGAGAAGTACCAAATCGTGGCTGGACAAAAGGTGAAATTGTAAATGCATTTAGAGATGTCCTAAAAAGAAACGTATTTGGAAGAAACCGTATCTTGATTGTAATTTTAGACGAAGTAGACATTCTTCTTGAAAAGGATGGTGACGGATTATTGTATACCCTTACCAGAACAGACAACATTGCAATTTTGTCAATCAGTAATTATCTTAACTTCAAGCAATTCATTAAGCCAAGAGTTGCAAGCAGTCTAATGGATAAGGAGATTGTATTCCCACCTTATGATGCAGAGCAATTGGCTGACATTTTGAATGAAAGGTCCGAACTTGCATTTTATGAAAACACTCTTGAAGACAGTGTAATTCCATTATGTTCAGCTATGGCTGCAAAAGAGGAAGGGGATGCAAGATATGCTCTTGACTTGTTGGAAAGTGCAGGAGACATTGCAATTGACAAGGGATCTGAAAAGGTTTTAGGCCAATATGTACGTGAAGCTAAAGATGTCATTGAGTACAATAAGGTAAAGGACGTAATCGTTACATTGCCTACCCAACAGCAAAGGGTTCTTGCAGCTATCTTAAGATTGACTCAGGAAGGAGAGGAAATCACTTCAGGTAAGTTATTTGAGGCTTATAAGGAGATTTCTAAAGGAGATGCTGTTACCTATAGAAGAATCTTTGACTTTGTAAATGAGCTTGAGATGTTAGGTATCATTTCTACTAACACTGTATCTAAAGGTAGAGCTAAAGGCAGAACCAATATCATTAGTTTGCAAATTGATACAGATCTTTTGGAAGAGAATTTGTACAGTGTTTTATAGCCCAGCTTTTCCGCTCCTTCGGAGCGCAAAACCTGGACCAAAATTTTTCCTCCAGTTTGGAGTGAAAAAATCTTTTTTCTTTTTTTTAACTTTTTTTATTTATTTATTTATTTACTATTTGTATCCTACTTTTAATACGAAATTTACATCCTGCACTCTAAAGTAATCATAATTCAACTCATCATTTGATATTAAAACATCAGTCATGTTCTTTGGAATGGCCACTAAAACTGTTTTAAAATCATCAACTCTATTTTTTGGCACATTAAAGTGTATGGAATAGATCTCATCAGATGAATTTTCCAAATCTTTCAAAAAGTATGGATTTAAGTCAATGACTTCTTGATTCAACCTTTCCTCATTTTCACTTGTTCTATTCAAGCTTTCCAAAATCCAATAAGTGCCAATGTTTTTAGTAGATTCATCACTTATCAGATAGTAATCATAATCATCCAATGATTCCTTATAGACTCTAAAGTTTTTACACAGCCACAATGATCTTTCATCATTTGCATGATTTTCCAAGTTCGGATTGCTGTCATGATTGCAAAGATTATCTTCTAAATTTTCACCAAAGAGTTCAAAGTCATTGAAATCATAGAATACAAAGCTTGAATAAAAGTCACATTTCACTGTTCTATTTACAGTCACAATGTCATTATCATTGACATTATCATCTCCATTATCAAAATCATAACCCATCTTTATAGGCCTTATTTTGCTGTTTAAAGGATAAATAGCCATTGAACTTCTAACACTATCATTAAAGAGATTACTACCCACAAGTGAATCATAATTGTTTTTTACCTTAATCAGCTTATTGTATGAAATTGCATTTGACATTATCATTTCATCACTTGCACTTTCATCAAAAAACTCACCATTATCTACATTCTTATTCTTTATGGCAAGACCAGGAATTATTTTCCTTGAAACAATTCCATTTTTCAATCCCTCATCATCTTCCCAATTTTCAGGATTTCCCGGATTATTCAAAAGATAGTCAGACGACTCAATACCAATGGCTTCAAGTGAAGACATCTCCTCTTCACTCAACACCCTTTCATTAAGACTATCGCTTAAATTAGCCACTATTCCTATTATGAAAATAAGCAGTATGATTGTAAGCAACAGTTCGCTTGAGTATAGGAGGCCGTATTTGTCATTGATTAAATCTTTAATTTTCATAGTCACTCCCCTAAAAGCCACTCATTCCATACTTCACCTTATGGCCATGTGGGTCAAGATACAGAATCTCATTCAATCCATTTTCACTATTGTAGATGACTTCAACTCCTGAATAAATGTCATCACTGAATATAACATGGTCTGATCCGCATGCTGACACACGGCCAGTTTCATTTGTCTTTTGGGGATTTATAAATGTTTCAAAGCCGTAATGCTCACATCCACATTTCCCTTCAAGTCTGCATAGATAACATGCCCCATCTCTGCTTTCATGATAATATCCATTGTCCCTACAGTTTTTCATAACCTTTCCATTGTCATCCCCATGATGCTTGTAAGGGTCATATGGACATTTCCTTATAATCAGTGGCGAGTTGGCGTTGATATAATAAGAGTAATTCTCAACATCCTTTTTCCTTAAGAATTCTGACAAGGAATTTCCATAACTGTAAGAGCTGTCATTGTAGGAAAGGCCAGGATGATTTTTCAAGTAAAGAAGAGGAACAGGATCATTTAAATTGATGCAATCCACATCAGATGATACAATCCTTTCAAATGAATAATCCCCTTTCATGCAAAAGACATAGGTCTTGAATTTGTATGAGAAGGGATTTGTTGTATTTTCAAAAGCTATCAATGATGAATTGATTTGGATATTGTAGTTATCATAGTATTCCTGATTTTTTACACTCAGCTTTTCATCAATGATTTCCTTCAAGTCCCTTTT
>JAGCBE010000013.1 GCA_017652345.1 Methanobrevibacter sp. | reverse complement strand
ACTCTGATGTTGGTGGATTATTGCCATTCCTCACTCAAGAGGACTACGATGAATCTGTTGACATCATGAAAGAAACCTTAAAGGCAATAGCTAAGGAAACCACTCCTTACAAAGGAATTCTCTACGGTCAATTCATGTTATCCAATGAAGGCCCTAAACTCATTGAATACAATGCAAGATTCGGTGACCCTGAAGCAATGAATGTGCTTCCACTTTTAAAAACTCCAATGTTAGATGTCTGTCAAGCTATTGTTGATGGAAACCTATCCGATGTTGAATTTGAAGACTTGGCTTCAGTGTGCAAATACATCGTACCAGACGGATACCCAGACACTCCTCATGCAGGAGAGCTCATCGAAGTGGATGAGGAAGCTATTGAAGCACTTGGTGCAAAAGTCTTCTATGCAGCTGTAAGCCAAGAGGAAGATGGAATCCATCTCTCAGGTTCAAGAGCTTTAGGAATCGTTGCTCAAGGAGAAACCATTGCTGAAGCTGAAAAAATAGCTGAAGAGGCTTGTCAATTGATTGGAGGAAATGTCTACCATAGGAGAGACGTTGGAACTGCAGCTTTAATCCAAAAACGTATCGATCATATGGAAGAAATCAGAAACGAATAAGCTGTTTATTTAAATTAAATGAATGGTTAAAGGTTAATTAGTTATTCATTAACTAATTAACAACTAATACTTTATTAGATTAAAAAAACATTTCGGTGATTTTATGTCTAAATCAGCAAAGTCTAAAAACACAACCTTGAAAAAGGTGAAGAAATTAGAAAGACAAGGAAAATACCAAAAGGCATTAAAGCTTTGTGATGAATATTTAGACAGTACTGTCGCTGAAGAAAACCTTATTTTATTGAAAATAGATCTCCTTGTTGAATATTACAATAACGATTATTTTATAGGATTGATAAATGAATATAAAATAAAATTAACTAATTTTTTAGAGGAAGGTCAAGAGATAGAGCTTTTGAAAATCTACAATACACTTGACAATTACCTTGAACTCAAAACCCAAAACCTGGCAAATGATGGCATCGTCAGATCTTATCTTGCTGGAGGATTACTGATTGATAATCTGGAAACAATCTTGGTCCTGAATGAAATGGTTAAGGACAATTATGAAAGCATAAAGAATGATGATGAGTTCATTGAAAACAAGGTTCCTCAAGAGCTTAAGAACTTTGTGGAAAATGTTTCAAAAACAACCTATCAATATCTTGAACTCATTCTAGAGAATCCTAAAGAGCAAATAGCAAGTTCCAATTTCAATCTTGATGCAATTAGAGAAAAGTTAAGAAAATTCCTTGAACCTAAAAAAGAGGATTCCAAACCAATAGAATCAACTGAAGAAAACCTTGATGATTCAATTGTGGAAATTGAAGAGGAAGAAGAGAAAGTAGTTGAAGATGAAATGTCTGAATTTGAAGAAAAAAGCGTTGTTACTTTAGGAGAAATAATAAATCCTATAGAAAATGATGATGAGGACATCCTAGAATCAGAGGATAGGACTGAATTTGCGAAAGAATACAGCATTGAAGAGGAAATCCAAGGTCTTAAAGATATTATTTCATATTTGAATGATAAGAACCAGTTTAAGAAAGCATTGATTTATCAAAGAAGACTTGTTAAATTGGCAAGAGAGGAAAACATTAAACCTCATCGTGAAACCGACTTAAAGCAAAGAACACTTTCTGACTTTTAAGATCAAAGTTGGAAATTCTTTTATCTATTTTTTAATGAATGTATCATTTTAATTTCTAACCCTATTT
>JAGCBE010000109.1 GCA_017652345.1 Methanobrevibacter sp. | reverse complement strand
ATTTTAGAATGTTACAAAAATGTTACAAAAATTCCCCAAATGTTACAATAGTTTAATAATTATGTTGGAAATTGTTGATTATTTAGAAACTGAATATTATTACATTTATGTAATAATATAGACAAAGAAAGGGGGTTGAATCATGGGAGAGTTTAATACTTATAAAAAGGTTGGTTATGTGCCAGGTGCAAAAGAAGCTATTGTTTTGATAGAATTAGACCGTTATTTTAAATTCTTCACTAATGCAACATTAGAAAGCTTTCGTAGGTATTTGGATGCTATTGGTTATGATTATATAACCAATGATATTATTAAAAAAGTTGCGGAGGTAATGTAAATGTTTAAAGCTGAACTGTCCAACGGTGTTATGTATGAATTTAATTCTTTTAAAGCCCTATATTATAGGGCTTTAAGGGAATTAAAGTATGTAGTTTCCAGGAGTAAAAGTGTTAGTAGCGAATCGGGTATGTTATTCGCAAATGGTGAATTTGTCTGTTTTATTTACATTTCAACTTATTCAATGTGCATCCGGTCATTTACTGCCACAAGTACAAAATGTATTGTTTCAATGAGAGGGGAATATACTGATGCGAATTAAAGAAATAAATGATTATTATATACTTTTTGATAATGGCGGTATTTTAACTTATTCACATGAGCAAGATTGCTGTGAGAATAATTATGCAGATTTTAAAGCAATAGACGATATTGCTAAAGCTTGTGAATTTAACGAATTTTTGATTTTTGAAGAAGTTGCAGGAAGTGGTTTTAGATTCGGGAATGTTGGAAAAATGGTATTTGTTCCGTGTTATTCAGAGCAAAACGGCTATTATTCAAGTATGATAGAAATTATATATAATGGTGAACGTGTTACATGGGTTGAATGTGAATTGATTGAATATGATTAAGGAGGGTAAACAGATGAAAATTGAAACAAAGAAAGTATATAAATGTGATTGTTGCGGATGTTGTTTTTCTACTTTTGTAGAATGTAAAGAACATGAGGACGGACATTTTGATATTAATAATATACCCACAACAAGACAATTTTATGAAGTTGGTAAAGATATACCATTTAGAATTGTGGTAGATGGTTATAGAATTAAAAATGGTAAGGTTGAAACAAAACAATTTGTATATAAATGGGAAGGTGAGTATTAATGATTAACTTTTATCAGATCATAGAAAACGGTTGTCCGGATGGTTTTGCATTTGTTCGTGATTATATGGGGAACAAGTGTTTCTATGGAACATTAGAAAAATGTAAGGAATATATTGTAATGATGGAGGTTATTATTTCACATGATAGGGCAGTTTCTAACAAAGGGCAGAAACATAGAAATTAATAAATATTATCTCTGTTATTATAAGGATACCGGAGAACTATGTAAAATCATAATGGTAAATGGTGGTTATGCTGTTATTTGTTACTATTGGGAAACTGAAATAATTAAAGGATCGTTTGAAATTTGCCGTGATTGGATGGTGAAGCATTATTATGAGTAAATTTGATAACAAAGAATATACCCGTTTACGTGATATAGTTGTAAAGCGTAACAAAAGAGCGGTAGAAGCGGGACTTATGCCCCTGGTGCATTTCCCTACCATTAGGGAAATTAAAGCAGGAGTTGTTAGCCCTGGTGAAGCTATGCAAGCTGTAAAGGGGTATTATTCCGGTGGTAGCCAGGTAAAGGCAATAAGGGAAACGGGACTTGTACCGGAGTTTAAAACATTTCCGGTTTTGCCGTATGAACAAATTGATTTAAAGGAAAGAAAAAGACAGCAACAAAGGGAGTACAGAAGAAGAAAAAAAGTACGGGAGTTTGCGACTTCTCCGGAACAAGCTAAAAAATTTGAGGTATATTTAAAAGCCCTTAAAACGGTAGAAGCTAAATTTGGTTTTAAACTTAATATAACCCCCTCACAAGCACAAGCATTTGTAGAGTATATGGAATATCGTTTTTCACAGGGTGATTTTACACAACATTACGTTATTGATGAATTTGTGCAAGATTTTAGCCGATTGTTAGAAAAAGGGTTTGATGTTAAAACAATAACGAAGGACTTTGATCTATTTTTAGAAAATAGAAAACAATTATTGACTAATGCTGAAAACATGGAGGGTTTGACTCCTGGGGAAATTAGTGCTATTTGGGATGATTATATAGAGGGGCTGTAATATGTTGGTAAATGTGAATGATATAAATTGGTATGAATATTTATTATCATTTGGTTTAGTTGAACCGACAAAAAACAAAAGGAAACGGATTAAACAGAGAATTATTAACGTTTTTACTGCTTTTGATATAGAAACTACTTCTATATGGTGTAATCCTAATAAACAGTTATATGATGTGCATAGTTTTATGTATATTTGGACATTTACCATTGAAGAATATACTGTACAAGGTAGAACATGGGAAGAATTTTTTGATTGGTTAAATTTGTTAAAAAGGTGCATAGAGAAATTAAAAATAAATTATAGTTTGTCCGATTTGCCGATAATGGTTTGTTTTATACATAATCTTGCTTTCGAATGGACTTTCTTTAGCGGTGTTTATCCGTTTAAAAATGAAGAAATATTTTTTCGTGATGTGCGTAAGCCTATTTATTGTAGAATGTTTGATATATTTGAGTTTAGATGTAGTTATATTCAAAGTAATTTAAGTTTATCGGCATTATGTAAACAAACAGGTGTAAAGGAAAAATTATCCGGTCAAAAATTCGATTATGATAAAATTCGGTTTCCCTGGACAGAATTAACCCCTTTTGAACTTGAATACACATTGACGGATACGGAATCACTTGTACAAGCTATGAAATACAGAGTTATAAAGGGTGGTGATACACTGGAAACAATGCCTTTAACAAGTACGGGTTATGTTCGGAGGGAATGTAAAGAAGCGTTGAAAGATTATTACATGGAATTACGATCATTAAAACCGGATGAAGAACAATACCGTTTGTTGCGCAAGTGCGCAAGGGGTGGTAATACCCACGCAAATATGTATAAAGTGGGTAAGATTATTTCAAATGTACAATCTTTTGACATATCATCCTCTTACCCAACACAACAATTAACACAATTATTCCCAATGAAACCTTTTAAATGGTTAGATATTAAAAATAAAACCGCAAGAAAAAGAATTGAAAGAATTTTTATGTTTATTGGTTTAAATTATGCGGTTGTAGGGTTATATCAATTTAAAAATATAAGATTGAAAAAACAAAAAGAACCAATACCTTATATTAGTTTAAGTAAATGTGATGCGGTTAGTACCGATGATGAAACAATGCAAGGAGGGTTAGAATTATTAGTAGATAACGGGCGAGTTTTGCAAGCTGGGTATATGGAGATAGCACTTACGGAGATTGATTTAAAAATAGTGTTAGATCAATATACTTATGATGAATTTGATTGTATTGAAGCTATGGTAGCCGAAAAGGATATGTTACCCGTAGAATATAGAGAAGTAATACAAAGTTATTTTAATAATAAAACCGGATTAAAAGGGGACGATTCGGAAGATGGCTTGTATATGTATATGAAAAGTAAAAATTTGCTAAATGCGGTGTTTGGAATGTCTATGACCGATCCCGTACATACTTCTATAACATACGATCCTTTACACACTATTGAGAAAAAACATGATGGAGATTTTTATAAATCGGATTATGATGATTATACGAAAAAGGAACTTGAAAAATTATTAAAAAATGCTCCATTTCCGTATCAATGGGGGGTGTATACCACAAGTTTAGGGAGAGCACAGTTACAATCGGCTATAAAGCTTTGCGGTGATAAATTGGTGTATGTCGATACAGATAGTGTAAAAGTTGAAGGGGATATAAATATATCTGTTTTAAATGATAAATTAAAACAAAAAGCCGTTAATAATAAAGCATTTGCAACTGATAAAAAGGGGGTTGTTCATTATATAGGCTTATGGGAGAATGACGGATTTTATGATCAGTTTATTACACAGGGGGCAAAAAGATACGCTTATATTGTTAACGGTAAAATGGGTATAACAGTTGCAGGAGTAAGCAAAAAGATTAATGAAGAAACCGGAGTAAGTTTTGCCGTAGAAGAATTAGGAACATTAGAAAATTTTCATCCGGATATATTTAATGATGAGGGGGATTTGATAAAGGAGGGAATGACCTGGCATAAAGCAGGAGGTACAATTTCAGTTTATAATGATAATGATGATTTTTATTATACTGATAAAGAAACCGGAAGGAAGGTACATATAACAAAAAATGTTGCCATTGTTCCAGGTACTTACAAAATGACCTATGCAAAGGATTATCGTTTATTGTTAAATGAAATACAGTTATACGGAGATTATAGAAGGGAGCACTCTTAAAATGAGTAAGATTTATGGTGATAATGGTTATGTAGATTGGGATTATTTAATGTCACAAGTTGAAAGTATTATAACTGTTGTTGGATCACGGGGTGTAGGTAAAACTTACGGTGTTTTTAAAAAACTAATTAAAGAGGGTAAGAAGTTTATATATTTGCGACGATTAAAAACACAGTTAGAACAATGTGCTACTATTGAAGGTAACCCCTTTAAAAAATTAAATATTGATATGGAAATAAATATAAAACCGTTTTCATCCGGTAATAATATTATTTTTCGGTATAATGATAAAAATGGTGATATTGTTGCATATGGTGTAGCTTTATCGGTGGTAGCTAATATAAGGGGTATAGATTTTTCAGATTATGATTATATCGTATTTGATGAATTTATAGCAAGTATTGGTGAAATGTCTATTAAAAATGAGTTTAGTGCTTTTCAGAATTTTGTTGAAACGGTAAACCGTAACAGGGAATTAGAAGGAAAAGAAGCTGTAAAGGTTATTATGTTAGGAAATGCTAATAAATTAAGTAATCCGTATTTTGCATCCTGGCATTTAATGAAAACTGCAATTAAAATGATTGTTGGTAAACAAATGGTATGGAGAAAGGCAGATCGGACAAGAATGTTAGTTATGTTGTTAGATTCTCCAATAAGTGAGAAAAAACGAGAAACAATGTTATATAAAAATGCGTCTGATGATTTTATACAAATGGCTTTGGATAATGCTTTTAGAACTGATGAAACCAATATAAAATCCGAACCTTTACGGGAATATGTGCATTTGGTTTCCGTTGGTGAAATAGGAATATATAAGCATAAATCCGAAAGAAAATATTATGTTTCATCAATCCAGGAAACTAAACCGTATTATGATGCTTTCGGTATTGGTTTAAAAATGTTTACACAAGATTATTATATGTTACGTGTTCATTATATGGTTAGTAAAAATGTTTGGTTTGAGTCGTTTGAACTTGAAATATTATTCAGAGATTTATTTAATCTAAATTAATTGTTGACAAACAAACAAAACAAGTATAATATAATAAATGTCAACTGGTTATACCAGTTAGATAATAATTATTTGAAAGGGGATAAACCTATGGAACTTACTAAAATGGAACTGTTTAATGCTATGAACGGAAAGCACACAAACCTTAAAGATTGTGAGGGTATGATTATTTCTCCGGTCGCATACCATACTCACACCTATACGGGTAGTGATGGCAAAGAACATACTGTCCTTGTTATTAAGAACGGTAAAGACGGTAAATTCTATAAGACGGAAGTGCAGGCTTTTATTGAAAAGTTTATGAAATATGATGAAGCTTTCGGAGATTGCCAGGATAGTGAAAAACCTTGCATCAAAATTGTTATTAATCTTAGTAAGAAAAATAACAAGTACGTCAATTTTGAACTTGCAGAAGAATAACAAAAATAAAATCCCCTCTTTACAGAGGGGACTTTTTTTATTATATTATTAATGGGTTGTATCACTATTCCCCAACGCAAGTCCCAGAAGGACGGGGATGTACTGGCGAGTATATGAGATAGTGAAACAGCCCAATTTTTAATTTGGGAGGTTTTAATATGGAGGAAATTGTTACTTTAATTCAGAATTTCGGATTCCCTATTGCTTGTACTATTGCCCTGTTTATTATGTTGAAGAACGAACAAAAAGAACATAGGGAGGAAACACAGAAACATAATGAAGCCATGAACGATCTAAAATTGAGTTTTACTAATGCTCTTAATGAGCAGAAAAGTGATATGGTTTCAGCCATTAATAACAATACGTTAGTAATACAAAAATTACTTGATAGATTGGATGATGAAAAGTGAAAACAGGTAGAGAGTTTGCAGAGTGCGCTTTACTTTCAAAATGGGATAAATACAAATACGATCAGTTAGATTGTCAAGCTTTTGTAGAAGAAGTTTTGAAGGATATAGGGGTTGTTAAATCTAACGGAAACCCTTATAACTGGAAAGGTTGTAACTCCATGTATAGAAACTTATACGCATGGAGGGGTACAGTAGAAGAATGTATAGAAGCATTTGGAGAAATACCTGTTGGTGCTTTTGTTTATATATGGACAGAGCAAGGGGCTGAAACTGTCGGTTATTTTGACGGTTTGGGAAACTGTAAACACGTTGGTATTTATTGTGGTAATAATGTTGTTCGTGATAGTACAAGAAGTACCAAAACACAACGAAACGGTGTAGGTACTCGCACATTAGACGGTTTTAACAGGGTAACTCTATTTGCAGGACTTGACTATTCAGAAACTAATAAATATAATGCAAGTGTAGAAATTAAAAACATTTTAATTTCTATGGAAGAAAATATTAATAAATTAAGGGGGCTTATTAATGACTTACACGGAGATTAAAGAATTGCTGAATGAAGGTTT
>JAGCBE010000108.1 GCA_017652345.1 Methanobrevibacter sp. | reverse complement strand
GGTACTAATGAATTAAAGTATCCATTACTATTCCAGTCGCTATCATTAGCAAATTTACCACCAAAGTTATTTACAGCTTTACCACTTTCAGTATATCACTGTGATGGGTTAAAGTATCATTTTAGATACAAATTGCTAAGAGGTATTTCTCTAGGTGCAGATATTAGTTTATCTCAGTCTTTATTACTTTCTACTATTGTTACTGTTCCAGCATCTGCATTATATCATACTACTACTCATACGTGTCCGTGTTTTCTAGCTTTATCACTAATACTTGAGTTAGCTGGTGCATTAGAGTAATCAAATACTGCCACACTTCATATTTCTGGAGTGTCGCTGTTTATTGATTTTAGCTTAGTAGATAAGTCATTATCATATATTCTTCATGCTCATATACTCTGTAAGTAATCATTCACAAATGCTCAACATTCTCCACCGTAATCTCATACACTCAAATCTCATAAGAAATCTGATAATCAATTAATTTTTCCTTCTTCGCTAACTGTTGTATATTTTACACCTCATGGAGTTACACCCTCTCATCAAGTAGGGTAGTATCCACCACCATAGTTTCCTCAGTAATTTCCACCATAATTTCCACCTATTCCATATCCAGATAAATCTATAGCCTCAAATTTTCATGTGGTAGAGTTATATGTTCAGTATATAGGATTTCCATTAGCATCTGTTCCTATTCTTACCACATCTGGACTAGAAGTTAGTTTACTAAGTTGAGCATATTCTGGTTTACTCTGTAATGGTTTAACAAAGTTCTCTTGTAATGCTTGAGATAGACTTATTCATTTCTCTTTAGCATATTCCATTACATCATTTATCACTTGCGACATTGGTCTTTGGATTATATCTCCATATTTAGCATAGTAATCACTCAATACTCTATCTAATGCTAGTTGTTTATCTGTATCACTTCCGTTATCAGCCTGTTCTAGTGTTACGTTTGTAGCAGCATATTGTGCTTTTAGTCCTTCTGGACTTTTTAGATATATTCCATAGTCATCTTGTATATTCTGTATAGTTAGCTGTCCAGCTTTATCCATTTCTTGCCTTTCAGCTTGTAGATATTTAATAGTTCACTGTAGTTTTGTTTGTTCTACAAGTAAATCATCTTTCTTTTTTAGTAAATCGTTATTAGTATCTTGTGCCATAGCCATTAACTCTGCTTTTGTGGCTCAAGGATATTTCTCTCTATAATCATCGTATGTACGTTTTATTGTATTATCAATATCTAATAATTCTGCTTCTATTTCAAAGTTCCTATCTACTTTAGCTCTTTCTTCTTCTGTTGGTGCATGATAATTTCTATCATCTATTCAGTCGTTATCTTCATCTCTATATAACATTTCTTTCTTATTCCAAGTCCAGAAATCAGTATCTTCATATCAAACTTCTTTCATTGCACTTTCTAGGAAAGAGTTGTTTTTTATTACATCTTCTGCTTTCTTTTTCTCATCTTTAATTGCTGCAGCTCTTTCTGGATCTATATTTTGTATATCACTTAAATAACTATCTGGTATAGTACCATTAACTAATCAATTACCTACTTCTCAAGGAGTTAGGTTGTTGTATTTATTTGTATCTTGTATTCTGTTAAAGTAATCGTTTAGGAAATTTATTTGGTCTTGGCTTCTTCATTTTCAGTCAATAAAGAAATTATAGAACATACTATAATCATCAAATAGATATGGATTAGTCTGTCTATATTTATCGAGATTATCAGCTATCTCATCCATTCTAGCTTGGCTGTTATCTTGATAATCCCATTCTGGCTTTGTTTGAGCAGGAGAAGAAGTTTTAGCAACTGGTGTGCTTTGTGGTTTTTTCTCCGTTATTCATTTTGTAGCTAAATAGTTCTTTAATGTTGGATATTGTTTTAGTTTAGCCTGCTGTTGTTCGTAAGATAAACCATTCCATTGGTTAGCAATAGCATTAAGGTCGCTAGTAGTATATCATTTAGCAGCTCAATTTACTGTGGACATATAACCAGTTGTGCTTGTTGGCAATGTTCATTTAGTAGGTCAATTAACTGTGGACATACCTCAAACCATATCGTACTGATTAGAAGATTTAGTTGTTGGTAATGTTCACTTAGTAGGTCAGTTAGGTGTGGACATACCACCCACCATTTCAGTGATAGGTGTCATATTTTGTTCTTGCTTCGTTGTGTTCTGTTTAGTAGTTGTAGTAGGAGTGCTTATAGGTGCTACACTTCCAGTTCAGACTTGTGAATTTCTTGAATTATTAGTAGCTACACTTGTACTCATACTATTTAGAGTAGTCCCACTATTGATACTCTTAGCTGTTGCCAAAGCACCCTCTTTATCTCAAGACTTATATTGATTTATAATGTCTGCTTTCTGCTCTGCTGTTAATTTTACTCACATTTATATTATGTTAAGGTTAAATTCCCTTATGGGTATGTTTATATTTATTTACTGTTTTTCAACTATCTCTTTTGCTTTTTGTATTGACTTATAATTGACTTATACTAATGTCATATTTATCGTTGTGGTTGCTGTTACTTCTCTAGGAGATGATACATTTGAAATAAACTCATTCCATACATATATTGTATCTCAAGCCTCAAAGCTATAATTAAACGTTTCTGTGTATCAATACACAGATGTAACAACCTTACTAAATATCAATGTGCCACTAGCACTACCATTTCATTTATATAATCTAGTTTCTGTGCTATTCGTTGCACCTGTATATATATATGGACAATTTATTGTTATCTCGTATCCTCACGTAATAGGTATCACTACTCAGTTATACCAATAAACCTGTGCTCAATTTGTATTATAAGTTTCTACCTCTTTATTAGTGAAATCTATATTACCATAATTCTTTACTATCGTTGCACTTCTTATTCTTCACGAACTATCATCTGGTCGTTGCAATACATTATTAAATGTTAATGTTGAACTTCATTGTATTACGGTATTACGATACACACTTGTTTTCTCTAATAGCTTAGGTGCATTCACTCAGTAGATTAGTGTAGCCATTCACGTTGTAGTATCATTATTGGCATTGATTACATTTGAGGCATCTTTTGTTATCTCCTTATTTATGTTATATTCTACAATATTAGAAGGCTCTCTGATTTCTTCTCAGATATATTGGTATCATATTTTCTCTGCTTTCTCCCAAGCCTCTAACATTAGTCTAACATAGTATTATAATATAAATCTGCACTATACAAGTTTGTATCCTTTGTATATTTAGTTCAACTTACTGTATAACTACAGTTCTTTAATACAAATTTGAATTGTATCCATTGAAATCTACAATTTAGCTTTAATGTAGTAGCAAATGGACTTCTCATATCCCAACTAGCTTTCAAACCTACATCTCATTCCTGTACAGGATGTCGTTGTCGGTCATCTGGATTATCTGTTGTAGCATCTGCTTCTGTTCTATAGTAGATATGTATATCTCCACTCTTATCGTTATATGTAGGTATGTGGTATCATACTCTTAGATAGGCACACTGTTTTATCTCACTCATACTCGTTCAAAAGTATCACATCGTTTGGATTTCTCAAGTATCTGGGTCACCATAGTTCTCTCATACTAAGATGGGCTCATTTTCTCATTGATAATACCTCCAATTACGTGTTACCATTATTCAGCTCTTATAACAACCAATAGCTCATAAAGAATATCAGTCTTCTACTTTGTGCCATAAGTTTAACACATCTGCATAGTTCTTGTTTTTTGCTCAATAGACATACACTCACTGTTTAGTAACAAAGTATATCTTATCATCATATACACACATAGTATTATATATTGAGCTTCATACAGGCTCTACTCATTCCTCCGCTTTCTTGATTATATAGTATTGGTATCAGTTCATTAAACCTAATCATTTCTGGCTTAATAGGTATTGGTATCAATTATAGATTACACTTCATATTATTGTATATCAGTCTAATGGTATTCTCTCATCTATCGCATCTCATTGTCAGTCCCATAGTAATAGTTCACTACCATAAGGCTCATTTATTGCTACTACTCTTATATATCATCAGAGTTCGTTTATATATCTAATATAATAACCTTTCTGTATATCAAATCCTGCTTGTAATAGATTTGGAATAGTCTTTGTTACCTTCCACATCTTATTAGTATCTCATACACATAAGATATTATGTGCTGCATATAATGGGTGCTGTCAGTTACTTGTTAATGATATAGCCATTATTCAGTAATCTTCATCACTATCATCTGTAGCTGTTTCTAGGTTAGACCAACTAATTCAAGCATTATCTCTCTTGTAATATAAATTACCTTTAGTAGAAATATACACATATCAGTTAAATAACTCTAAATCACATATATCTCCACTAAGAGTACATAATAACGTAGCTCATTGATAATCTACTAGATATATACATTTATCTGTACATACTAACCATCAAGCCTCTACAGATGAATAAGTTACATTCATTATATGCCTTTTTCAACTACCTCCATCTCATACTATCACTTGTTTATAATGGTCTATATAGGCTGGTATAGGTTTAGGATACACGCTTTTAGCATCTTCCCTTATCTCCATATCATTTGAATAATAAAAGGAGTTTCTGATACCTGTAAATAAGTCATCAGACAACCCTCCATTCGCTCATCTAAATATAGGTCAGATTTTTGTTTCAGCCATTAGATTAGTAATTTAAGAAGTTTAAATTTGGTAAGTATGCAGTATCTGCCTCTTGTCCTCTATCTACTATGTTCTGTAATG
>JAGCBE010000107.1 GCA_017652345.1 Methanobrevibacter sp. | reverse complement strand
CTTCTTCGTCTTCTGTAACAAATAATAATGGTTTTTCTGGAGCAACAAATTTCTTGAAGCAGATATTAAATCTATCAATAAATTTAGAAGTAATGCTATCATCTAATAATTCCCATAATAGCCCATAACCTTCTATTTTGCTCTTTTTGTAATTAGTAGTATTTTGGTCATTAATATAAGGTAATTCAGATAAGCTTGAGGTGCTTGGGGCAGTGCTTGGGTTAAAAGCATGGTTATAAATAGCTTTAGATCCAAGTCTAATCTCATCATCAGTTAAAGCTCTTAATTTGCCTTGTATATCTAAGCGTTTTTCCCAAGTTGGTCCGTATTGGAATATAATACTAAACATTTTATATTTAAATTGGTTAATATCATTATTAGCAATTGGGTTATTGCCATATTTTGAATAAAGCAAGTAATATAAAGTTGTAGCACTATTATTTGAAATAATAGCTGGAATACCAACAGCTGTTGCACCTGAATAATCACTTAAGAATTCATTAACATCTTCTCAAACATCTGTAAATAATACAGTTGAGTATTGTGGTAACATATTAGGCATTTTCATTTCCTCCTTGTTCAACTCCAGAAGATTGGCCCTCTTCATTTCTGTCATACATTAGGCCATCACCATCAGTATCAGCCCCACTAATATTTTGAGCAGGTTCACACCAGATACCTAAGCCCCAAATACTATTAGCAATATTGCAGAAGTTTTGTCTAATTGATAAACCGTCTTGTAATACTAAACCAACAGGTCCACCGTTAATATCAGCTTCTGTTTGAAGTTCGTGAGCTTTCTTTTCAAATAAACCGCCGTTATCAATACCATAACCAGATAATCTTAAGTTATCTAAACTTTGCATTGCTAACATGAATTCTTCAGCTTTACCAACTTGCCCGTTATTTAATTCTTGGAATTCAACATTTCCAACAAGTGGAACATATGGTTCACCAGTAAGGGCTGCATTTTCCATACTTCTATTTGCTGCCCTAACATCATCAGCTTGGTCAGCATCATTAACTCTGATACCTTCAATACCAGTAGCTAATAATAAGCTTGTATTCATGTATGGAACACAGTTAGCCATAACATCAAGAATTGGGTCATTAACTGTTACTCTTGGTAAAATTGTTTGGCTTAATTGTTTTGTATAATCGTGAAGTAATACACAACTTCCAAATAAGTCATCTTTTTCAAGCTCTTCTGGAAGTTTTACTCCATAAATACATTTTAATTTCTTTTCAGCTAAATATTGAGCTTGTGCTTTATTGCCTTTATCATCAGTGCCACTTGTCATTGGAACCGGGTGAATTGTATTATAGCGGCCATAGAAATCGATGGTGCCATCAAGGGCATAAGGCATGAAGTAGAATTCTTCTAAATCTTTATCATAAAAGAAACAAAGTTGTCCTTTGTAATAAAGCATCCTCTCAAGCTCTTGGCTTGTAATATTAGCTGGAAGGTTATATCAAACATATCTATTAACCGCGTCTTGTTCATCTACAAGTCTTAAGAATTTTTTAATATCTTCTTTTAATGTAGCTTTAGTGCCACCAAATCTAATAGGTAGCCCTGTTTTAGGGTTAATGCCAGCTTGCCATAACACATCTAATTGTGGTAATTTTGCATTATTTGCCATATTTTATCTTTCTCCTTAGAATTGAAATCTTGAAAAATCTCTCGGTCCAATATCAATTTCTTCTTCAGTTTCTTCATCTGCTGATTCATCTCAGACGAAGTATTTATTAGCAGTGGTTTCTTCTTTACTCATTTCTTTATCAAGCTCTGCATCAGTTAAACCACCATTTCTAAGTCTTTGTGCATCTTCTTTATAAGTACCAGAAGATAAATCATCAACAGCCTTATCAATATCTGAATTCAATTGTTGCCAATCAAATAGCTTGCTATCATTTTCATAATCACCAAATGAACCATGATCTAACTGTAATTTATCTTCTAATGCATCAATATAGTCAAGAGCATCTCTGTCGCCTTCAAATTTCTTTCTCATTTGAGCAGTTATGCCAGAAATAAATTCAGAAGTGCCTTCACCATCTTCTGCTTTAGATAAAGCATATGTTTGAAGAAATTGTTTATCAACACCAACTTTGTCATATTCAGCTGAAGATTTATGGAAGCCAAATTCTTCTTTATATTTTTTAAAACTTTTTTCATCAAAATTGCCTTTATGGTGCTTAGCATATGCTATTTTTTGTTCCATTAGTTTTTGAGCTGCTTTATTGCCGCCCATAACTCTATTTATATTTTTTTGTCTAATTTCAATTAATTGGCCAACTTCTTCATCAACAGGTATATTAGTTGCAGAAGTTTCTGTTTTTGGTTTTTCTGGCTCTGGAAATTCAAAAGCAGAAGTATCAAATTTTTTTATTTGGTTTTGAATTAAATCTTTATTTTCTCTTTTAATATCAGTATTTTTTGAACTGTCTTGTTTTGCTTTTGTACGAGCTTGTTTATTTTGTTTAGCTTTTATTTTTTTGCTTAAACCGGCAATAGCTAATACACTACCACCGAGTTTAAGTAATTCATTTTGTATGCCCATAATCTAATCTCCTTCTTCAACATCTTCAATGTCTGTTCCAGGAATTGGAAGATAAACACCTAATTGCAGTTCATCTGAGATTGCTTTAACTTGATGAGCATCTTCTACTGTATTAATTCTAATAAGTTTAGCTTTAATATAAGGCAATTTTGTAGAGCTTTGGAATTCACTAATTTTTCCAATTCTGTTAATTGTCATACCGTTATAATCTAATAAGCTTCTAACAGCTTCTTCTTCAATTGTAGTGCAAGTATAGAATTCTAAGAATGGGAATAATTTGTTATTATTTGTTAGATAATTTGTCTTAGCAAGGCCAAGCGGTAATGCTTTAATATTATCTAATTGGTAGTTATGAATATCTTTCATTGTAGAGATTTGAATTTCTCTAAGTCTTTGGTTGTTCATAACATCAGCGCCACCGCCAATTGCAGAAGTACCAGCTCCAACAATAGCACCAGCAACTGCACCCCAAGGGCCGCCAAGTTTCGCGCCACCAACAGCACCACTGGCAGTTCCAACTCCTATGCCTGCAACAGCTTTGAAAATATCTTGCTCTCTTTGAATAGCATTTTGAGTTTCAAGTTGTTGTATATTTCTATCAAAAATAGCTTGATAATTTTTATTTTGAAGTTGATATGTAGCCCAAGCATCTGTAGTAAGGGCAATTGAGTAATCACCACCACAAATTAAACCTCTAACATCATTATAATCAGCGCCATACAAGCCCTTGAAATTTGGGTTTAAGTGAATATATGGTGAGTAAGGTTTATATGTGCAGTCAACATTAATATACTCAATACCATTATTTCTTTGAATATTAATATCAAAGAAGTTAGAGTAGTTAGGTGAAGCAAGTCTTAACATATCTACTTGGTTTTTAACTTTAAT
>JAGCBE010000106.1 GCA_017652345.1 Methanobrevibacter sp. | reverse complement strand
TCCTCTTCCTTAGACAATTCAAAAGCATCCTCGAAAGTTGATGGCTGAGCGGTTTCCTTGAATTTTTCCTCTAACCTGTGATGTCCTTCGGTTCCTTCAACCATTTCCTGAGTTGGTGCAGTGCTGACTCCTTGGCAATATTCAAGATACAAACTGTATTCACAATATCCTTGTGTATTTAGCCAGCTTATTGGAAAATTAGCCTTTTCATCAATAATTCGAACACTCTTATAATTTTCGTGACATTCAAAATCAAAAATATTAAATTCGTCTATAATAAGTTTATTTTCCACAGAATCCCCCTAATAATAAAATAACTTAAAAAAACAACATAAAACAATGCTAAAATTAGAAATAAAAAAAATAAAAAATAAAAGATAATTAAAAATTATCTTCTAGAGAAAAATACATCTGTATTCTCTTCAACAACAGTGGTTCTTGTAATACCATCTAAAAGTCTGGTTTTGCCTGTAATCCTTCCGAGAATCACATCAATGATTATTGGGAACCAGTAAATTTTAGAAAGGGATCTAATCAATGCTTGAGAAAATGTTAAGGAATAATCTCTTCCTAGCCTTCCTCTTCTTGGCACTGTTGATTTAACTTCAATAAACATCAACCTTTTACCAATAGTTGCACCTATACTCTTCTCTAAAATTGTAAAATACAATAAAATCAAAATTGGAAGAACAAATACAAAATAATGGTAAATCTGGAACATATTGAAGTAGTTTATGAAGAAATATGCGAAATAAGATACAATCCACATAAATGCAGAAACTACAAAGAAATCAAGAATATACGCTACAACTCTTTTACCAAATAAGTCCATCAAATCACCATCTAATTCATTATATTCAATAAGATTTAATTAACATACTCTTGGAACAGGGTCTGCTATAGGAGTTTCTAAGATTCTAACTCCTCCAATGCCTGTTTCAATCAATACTTTATCATCATCAATAACTTCACCGATAATAGCTGCATCCTTACCGTATTTGTCGGTTTTAATAGCTGCTAACACTTCTTCAGCCTTTTCAGCTTTTACACCCATCAAGACTTTTCCTTCATTAGCAACTTCATATGGGTCAATGCCTAACATATCAGATGCTGCTCTAACTGCTTCCTTAACTGGAATTGCTTCATCCTTAAGCATGATTCCAACACCAGATTTACGAGCCATCTCATTTATGCAGTTTGCAAGTCCTCCACGAGTAGGGTCTTTCATAGCAGTTACTCCACCTACTTCAAGAGCTTTGGAAATGATTCCCCACATAGGAGCTACATCAGATTTCAATTCAGTTTCAAAACCGAAACCTTCCCTAAATGACATTAAGCTCATTCCGTGGTCTCCAACACTACCAGTGATTATGATCTTATCTCCAACACTTAAGGTTGAATCCTTAATTACTTCTCCTTTTTTAGCTATTCCAATACCGGTAGTTACAATTACAATACCCTCAAGCTTATCCTGTTCCATAACTTTGGTATCACCGGTAATTACAGCTACATCAGCCTCTTCACAGGTATCGCTTAAAGATTTGATGATCTTGTCCAAATCTTCAATCGGAAAACCTTCCTGTAAAATCATTGCGTTTGAAATAGCTAAAGGCTTTGCACCCATTACAGAAACATCATTTATAGTTCCTGCTGCTGAAATTCTTCCAATATCTCCACCAGGGAAGAACAATGGGTTTACGGTATGACCATCAGTTGTTACAACAATCTCATAATCTCCAAGAGGTATTGTTGCACCATCATCCAATGCGTCTAATCCGTATCCTCCTTCAACTGATTTTTTTGATAAATTATTTAGAATGGTCTGTGAGATTAAATTTCCCATTACTTCTCCACCAGCACCATGTGACATTCCTATCTTCATTTTATCTCCTTAATGTTAATAATTAAAATAAATAACAAGCAAAATTAAAATCTTGCTTAAACATATAAAAGATTCGTAATATCTTCAATAGTTTATAACATTATAATATATCTAATTAATATTAAATAAGTATTTGCAATTTATAAAGAAATTAGAAATAAAACAATGAATTGAAAATAGAAAAAAATAGTAAAAAAATAGTAAAAAGTTTTAAAAGTAGTTAAAAAAGTGTAATAAAGTAAAATAAATAAAAAAAGATAGAATAACAGAATTATTCTACAATAACTCCGTTAACAACACCATCTTGACCAGGTCTGGAGGTAACTTTTGCGTGACCTAATTCGGTTTCTACAATAGCACCTTTGGTGATGATGTTCCTTCTTACGTAGTTAGGGTTAGCACTGTTTTCAATTACGTTTAAGATCTCTACAGTGTGAGCTTTACCGTCAGCATCGATAACGTTGATTTGGTTTTCAAATGCTAATCTGTGTTTTTCGTTTCCACCACGGGTTCTGATTTTTCTTAATTTTTTCTCACCTAATCTGGTTTCTGCAGATTCTCTACCTAATTCAGATTTCCTTTTACCACGGTTTGCAACTCTTCTAGCACCAGATGGAGATCTGGTTGATTTTCCTTGACAAATAGCCATAACAATATCTCCTTATATTATTTTTTCCGTAATCTATGTAATTATTAATTTTTCATTTCCAAAAGATTTCAAGTTAATTTTACATAAAGTAATCTTATGGAATAATTTTTCTAAAATATGAAACTCAAAAAACAAGCTTCCGCTTTGCTTGATAAGAGATAAATTCAATAAAAATTTATTTTCAATAATTATTAAATTTATTTTTGATTTATTTTT
>JAGCBE010000105.1 GCA_017652345.1 Methanobrevibacter sp. | reverse complement strand
TCTTCATAATACCACCCGAGTGGTTTATCAAACTCATTCAATAACTCTATAAGTTTTCAGTAATTCATATTATTATTTATTATAATCTAAAAGGTTTATTAACGTGGGGCGTAATATAAACCATAGCATAAGAACAAAATACTAATTCATAACTGTAATATCTATAGATATTTTATGTTACGAAAGTGGTAATATTGTCACTTTTGACTACAAATTTTTAAACGGATAATCAATCTCATCTTCCATACATTCAGCTATCAATTTCTTATACATATTAAGATTAATTCTATATGCTAAGCTTTCTCATACTAGCACCTCAACTATATTACTACGTGCTTTGATTATAAAGTGTAGTTTATCTGGTGCTCAATACGCCATATCTTTTAGTTCACTAAGGATTTGTTCCTCAGTTACTAAAGGTTTTTCATTATCAATCTTGTCAAGTGGTGTTTCATTTGCCATTTCATTTTATTTTATCAATTAAAAGCGTTACCAATGTTGTAACAGTTATAGTTATAATCCCTCAGATTAAACATCATAGGACTATTTTTCAAAACATTTCCATTGTGTTATGTGTAGTTATCTAAAGTTTTTCGTTTTCTAAACTGCTTTGGTCTATCTTTAAAATACATATCCCATCGCCAAGTCCCCCTATAATACACACAGAACTGCCGCCGATAATAACTATCACTTTCCAGTTCGTGCCAACTCTTACATCTTTGTAAACTACTTGCCATCTCAATCTGGTCTACGAGATAAAATTTTGTATTTAATTCATCGGTCGTCATAAAACTTCACCTTAAATATCTCTCAGGAGCGACACACTTCATCATTATCAATAGGATAACCAGCCTTTGAATATCTTTGTCACGTGTTGATATTGTAATAGTATGCAACTCCATCGTACCAACCAGGTATTTCCATTCACCGTATCTCTGGTCAACTATTGTTAATGTCAATTTTTTCTACCATAGCTATATAATTAATAAATAAAGATAAAATCTAATCTGTATAACTTCAAACATTGAACGTTTTTCTTTCTAACTCTTCATCGTGTTTCCTTCTTCTTATTCTTTTTATTATAAGTCTATATTTATCAGCCCTTTCTTTATGCTTATGATGCTTATTCCATCTGCCTAATTTATCCTTCCATATCCTTCTACAAGCTCTACATTTACATAATCAAAATCCCATAGGTATAGAGTTATTATTCATCTTTATTTTAATATAGAAGATAAAAAATCTATAGGATTATCCTGTATGCTTAGTAGCATTAGTAAGGCTTCATAAAATCAATATTTTTCTCTTACATAATCTACATCATCGTTTCATTCATAGTAGTCTTTTATTTTCTCATTCTCTACTAACCATTTAATAAATCAGTATTTTTTAGAGATTATATACGGTGCTCTGGCTTGCATAGCTTCTCTTAAATATATTCAATGTTCTGGTTCTATTATTCCATATACTCATTCTCAATGATACTCAACAAATAAGTCTTTTAGTTTTTGAATGTCAGTTTTTTCTTCCAT
>JAGCBE010000104.1 GCA_017652345.1 Methanobrevibacter sp. | reverse complement strand
AGTAGATCCCCCATCCTCCACTAGATTCTCCCAGAGATCCCCCCAGAGTAGAGTAGAGCTTCCCTTTCCCCCTTCCCTCTTTCCTCTTCCCTTACACCCCCACCAGAATAGTTTAGTTTTTACCTGTGCTCTACTCGTCCCTACCTTTTTTCCTCCTGCAGTTTCTGAACCCCCGAGAGAATTGACCGAATGATTAACCGACTGAGGGGATAATGAGGGAATAAAGAGGGGATATTTAAGGCGAGGCGATTTTCAGCGGATGAAAGATAAATATATTCCCCGAGGAAGATAAGACGATTACAGAGGCAATTTTGCGGGGTATTTACCACATGATGCCGTGCGGAGAGGGAGATGGAGGGGCAAGACACCAACACGGGCATTTTCGGGAAAAAACGGGGAAAATTCGGGAAATGAAGAAGGAAGTGCGGGAAAAATACCCACCAGATGCCCCATGAAAACAACCAAAAGCCAACAAAAGCCCCCAAGATTTGTAACCGAGCGGGAAGTTTTAAGTGGGCGAAGAGATGGAAATAAAAAAAATATTACCCATAGGTAATATTAAAAAAAAGAAAAAATGCAAGACTGATCGAAAATCGAGAGGCGGTGCGAACGGCGTGTTATGAGATGAATTACATGAAAGCCACTTCAAAGAAAACATTCATCCCCTGACAAAACAACTTGGAGCCAGAGCACGCGCGACCGAAATAAATAGATCAAGCAATCTTGCATTTTTAGAAAGGAGTTAATAATATGAACGAAGTGTGGTAAAACGCGGGGTATCACAGGAGGTTAAAAATCATGACTATAATATGTTATTAAAGTGTTAATAGTAGGTAAGATAAAAAATTAATATGTTTTTTATTTGAGTGATATTTGCATGATACCTCGCGCCGCACATCGTCAAAGATGTTTTTTCCCGAGTTATTGCGCATGGTTGCACAGATGCGCGTTTCCGTGTTCACTGGTCACGGGCTTTTAATTTGTTTAATTTTAATTTCTTAATTTATTTACCTAATAAGAATCATAATCTTTGTTTAAGATTGGT
The DNA here is from genome assembly GCA_017652345.1 of Methanobrevibacter sp. The sequence continues at coordinate 5,829 of JAGCBE010000104.1, read as the reverse complement.
GATTAAGGAATTATGTTTACTATATGTTTACTACTATTATAACGGTGGAAACTGGATTATGTCCTATATACGTAATCGTTATAACAATATTGAGTTTTATACAATTTGAGTTCTTAAATTTGAGTTCTTAGTTAATAAAACTTTTAAATTATGCCCTATTAAGTAAATAAATTAAAAAATTAAAATTATTGAGAAAGTTTTGATATTGGAAGCCTTTGTCACACTACAACCCCAGTAACTTCGGGACTGCTGAGTCATCCCCGCTCAGTCTTTCTATTGTTCAGATAGATGTGCTTTTATATCTCCGCTTTAATTGTTATAAAGTTACAACCTTGTTAATATTGATTTTTCCCATCCTTTTCACAAAAGGAGAATTAACAACTACTCAGGATTCACATTTCGAATCAGCTGTTTTCGAGAATGTATGACGTGGCTGTTCCGTCTCAGTTAGTTTTCAGAAGCTAACAAACTCGTCCGCAACTAACGTACCCTTAGGCGGACAATGGCAGGACGAGAAGGATTCGAACCTTCGAAATGCTGGAGTCAAAGTCCAGTGCCTTAAGCCGCTTGGCTACCGTCCTATTTTTAATATGAAGAATAATCCCAGCCCGACCCTACCAAGCCCCTCATAATTAAAGATTTGCAACTCTTTAATTATGTATGCCACAACTTCCAGCACTTTGGGATTAAGTTGTTTTATGTGCTATCGGACTGGTTGATCAAACCAGATATCTACGATGCACGTGACGCTATCTGTTTTTTCCGTCGCAGTTGGTTATTTTAAGAGCTATACCAACAAAGCTTATGAAGCATTAATCTTCATAGCACTGGGTATGACTTTCTGGGTTACTCTACAATCCTAAGGCCCGAGTTGCACGGCTCCCACCAGGTTCCAGTGTTGCGTTGCATTGTTTCTAGTAGCTACCTTTGAACAATTCCGACTTTAGCGCTAAGCTCTACACAACTTGCTACTAGTATTTCGTTGTGGTCATACCCGCTGCTATAAAGATTATAACAAGGAAAAGGTGCGGTCAATTGCGCCTGACCGCTTGGCGATCAACTTGCTTGAGAAGAGCTGAGGGGGTTGATGCTCCTATGAAAGGAAAATATGAATGAAAAAATAAACCAACTGAAATGGAGCAGGCGGCGGGAATCGAACCCGTATTACCAGCTTGGAAGGCTGGAGCTCTGCCGTTGAACTACGCCTGCGGTGACGGCCCGTGGATTTAGACAGGTATGCATCAGATTGGAGGGAGAGTGGCTAGAAACTCTATCACAATACAGCGCCAGATTCTCTGGGGGCCAGCCCTGTGCAAGTTTATACTCGGTTGCGGGAGTTATATTTTACAATTAATTTTCAGAGTTCTTTTTATCTTCTGATAAATCAATATTGTAAACCATTTGTTCTTGCTCATCTGCAGCAGTCTCTTCTTCAGGTGAAAGATTTGATAAAGATGCATAATATTTTTCAACTTTTTCATCATAGATTTCTAATAATGGTTCATTGAAAAATAGCAAGATGTCTGTTAAAGAATTATCTTTTAAAAGACATAATTCTCCTTTTTGATAAGAATAGCCGATGCAATCAAGTTCGATTTCATCTCTCCATTCTTCAAAAGTTTTTAAAGTTTTAATTTCAGTTTCACCATCTACCTTTGTATCTACTACATAAGGAAGACGATATGTTTCAAACACTTCTTTAAAAGCAATTTTTGTTGCTAATTCTAAGATTTTCATAATTTTTTAAAGTCCTTTCTAAATATTTTTTACTTACAAGAATATTATAACATATATATTAAATGTTGTCAAGTATTTTTTTAATTTTTTTATTCAGGAATGACTTTTGTTTCAATGCCTTCTTTTTCAATGATATGAAAATACTTACTACATTTAACACAAACACATGTACTTGTATAAGTATTAGGATCTAATTCAACTCTTTTTCCATCAACGAAAGTAGCAGTCCACCCTATGCAAGTGCTAACTGTGTTTTCTACTAAAAAACTTCTTGATCCACAGTGAGGACATTTAATTCCTTCACTTAAAATATTATTCATTTGGAGTCTCCTTTACGATTTTTTTACCGTAATTTGGATTTTTCTTGAATTCATCAGTATAATAGAAATAGTCTTTACCCTCTTTTTCAGATAAAAGAGCTTGACCAATTTCACTTGCTGAGCCTTCAAAATAGATTAAATCATAAGGAGCTGTTGGTAAATTCTTTCTATAACGTGCATTTTGATACCAACAACGGAATAATGATGGTAAATAGAATAAGAAAATAGCAAATGGACCCCAAACTGCAGCTTGGTAAGTATGTCCTAATTCATGGCATTTACAATGTAAAGTATAATCTTTACCCATATTGCCAGCAACTAAGAAGCTAGTTCCTACGCCAATTCCACCCCAATTACTGCCAAAGATGGCATAATGAGCTGTAAAAAACTTTCCTTTTTCTACGAGTGTTTTCTTATTAAATAAAATTGCAAAGCCTAACATTACCCATCCTGCGAAGGTTGTTAAAATACCCCATGTATAAGATAAGATATAATATAAAACCTTGTGGTGAGCTAGGAAAAGACCTGCTTTTACAGTGATTTTAAACATAAAATCGCCGAATTTTGTACGTTTATATGTGTTACTTAATGATTTTTTCCTATTCATTTTTTATCTCCCTCTTACAAAATAATTTCATAAAGGTGTTGGTCAAGAATTTTATTAAAATTAACAGGTTTACCGTTTTCGATGTTAACCATGTAATCATGTTTTTTAGGTCTTTGAGTATAGCTATGCTCATAAAGAGTTCTAGAAAAATGACCACTATCAACAATTCGATAATCAGGAGTTTCTCCTACTAATCTCTTGTCTAAATCAACTTCTATCATATAACAGTAATAACGATAGTTGACATTATCGTCTTCTTTTGAAAGTCTCAAACATTCTTGTTGAGTTTCTTTATAACAATCTAATGCATTATTTAATGTATCAAATTGTGCAATCATATGATCAGAGGGAGATTTATTCATCCCCATGTCCATACCTTTAAAAATTTCGTAAATAAAACCTTTCATTATTATTTATCCTTTCCTTTTCTTATTTATATAGTCTTTTAATATTTTCAGAAGCAATTTTATTTCTTGGGATGCTTCTTTCTTTTTTATAAGAAATCCATTCTGTTGTCAAAGCATTATCTGGTTTATTCTTTGCTTGCGCCATCTGTTTTTTTATATCTTTAAAACGAGTTTCAAAACAATTGTTGCAGTAAGGTAAAATATACCCTTTTGATATGTACTTAGCAGGTTTACCACATCTAAAACAGTATTTACCTGAAATATCTTCATAATGTTCAATAACTTTACGAATATTAGGTGAAGCGCTGCAATATAAGCATAAGCTACCCCATTTTTCTTTAATTTGTTCCCAATACAAAGCATCTTTCCATTTTAACTTTGGATTATTTTTTTTATCCTCTTTAAAAGCAGCTTTTATATCTTGAGACAATTCTTTTCCAAATGCTTTTTTCCAACCATCTTCAATATCGTCATACCAAGTAAAACGATAGTCTTTACTATATTTTCCAGTCCAAACATTTCTTGAACGCCAGAATGGATATTTTAAGCAGAAAAAGAAATTTCGAATGCTATGGATGACGTTTGTAAAGAATAGGCGTATTGCTCTAAAAATTCTTTGAAAAATGTTTGACTTTTTCATGTTTTATTCCCCTGCTTTTTCTTCTAGATCTACTTCTTTTGAATTTCCAACGTAAACGACTACTTTTTTAGGTTCTTTTTGAACTGGGCCAACAAGACCAGCGTCTTTTAATTCTTTGATTCCAGCTGTCTTAACCATCGTTTTAATATCAGTATAACTGATTAGTGATGGAGCTTTATAAATAACGTCTTTACTGTAACCCATAGAAATAAGTTTTTCAGCAACTTTTTCATCAGAAGCTACAAAGCCTTCAGATACTTTACCTTCTTGCCAAGCAACAGCTAAGCCAGGAACGTTAGCGCCATCTTTTACTTCTTTTTCAATAATTTTACGAACACCAGCGAAGAATTTTTCAATTTTATCTAATTGAGAATATACTAAACCGATTTGTTCAGGAGTTAAGCTATTTAAATAAGCTTCAGGAGTTAAGACATCTAAGTCTTGTTGTGATAAAGGTTGCATAACCTTTGTTGAATCAAATTTTTGTAAGTTTTGCATAATTTTTTTCCTTTCTTCTACAATAATATTATACTTTATTTTGATTTTTTTGTCAAGTTTTTTTTAAAAAAGTTTTAATCTAACTTATCAGCTAAGGCTGCAGTAGCAGAACGCTCTGTTTTAATTAGCTTTACATAACCAAACAAAGGATTATCACTTAATCTTTTGATCATGGTTTCTAAACCTTTAGATTTTTCAAAAGAAACACGATCTCTTTGAAAAATATCTCCGTCCATCCATACCGCAGATCCTTCAGCCGCACGAGCTAATATTAACTGAATGTGTTCCTTACTTAAATTTTCGGCTTCTGAACACATAATAATTGCATTTTCAATATTTCTACCCCTTAGTGATTGAAGTGGTTCAACTTCTAATTGCCCTTCTTTAATCATTTTTTCAATTTTTTGCTTATCACCAACATGATCAATAAAAGGTCCTAAATAGGGCAGAAGCTTGTCTATAATTTCCCCAGGCAAAATACCTAGCGCAGGAGTGTCTTTTACTTCAACATTATTTCTGATCCAAACAATTTTTTCAAAACGTTTTTCTCTTAGAGCTTCTAATGCAGCTGTTACTAAAAGTAAAGTTTTACCTGTGCCCCATCTACCAGTAATTAATTTTACTGTAACACTATCATCATGTAGTAAGTCAAATGCACAAACTTGTTCAGAATTTCTTGGATTGTAAACTTTTTTTACTCTTCCATCTTTTGGATCGTTTATTTTAATAGCAGCACGATTAATTTTTTCAACTTGGCCATTTTTCTTTTTATAAATAGCCGCCACCGAATCATCAGTTCTGTCTTTAACAATTAAATATTCATTTTCAACTAAGTCAAGAGGACAACTTCCTTCTTGATACAAATAAACTAATTCCTCATCACTTGGAGTCCAATACTTCCAACCTGTATATTCTTTTTCTTCCATAAAACCTCATTAATTTTTTCTTTGTTGTAATTTTAAAGTATATGTAGAACCTTGGTCAGATCCATAATATTTTTCTTCATAATCTACTACCATGTAATCATCTAATAAATATCCTTTTAATCTTCCATAATCTAAAAAAAGTCTTCACATGAAATACAACGATAGTCTTGTCCATCTATTGTGAATTCAAAACGAATATATGAACCATAAGAATAATGATTAATAAAACCTCTTAAAGTACCATGTGTATTATCGGTTTGAATGTTATCCATTTCTTTTATTGGCATCCACCCTACCACAACATCTCCTATTTCTTTATTAACCACGTAATCGCCATCATATATTTGTGATATATACAGATATGCGTGTGGTGCAGCTTCTTGGGAGTCGAAGAGGTCGATGGAGCGACGTATTTTTATCAATATTTCTTGGCCCTTTTCAGGAGGTATCATTTCGGGATTTCTAAAATATAGGTCCATTTTATGCCTCCTTATTTACTTGTGTATCTTTTAACATTGGAACAGAATCAGATTTTACAATCCAACTAACCCCAAAGAAAGTTAATGCGATAGTTTCTACAATCCAAGTTAGATTATAAATATTAACTCCTGGGATAACATCAAGTAGCATCAATAAGAATGAACCTATCATTCCAATTCCACAAACTCTATAAATTATATTTTTAATTTGTTTT
>JAGCBE010000103.1 GCA_017652345.1 Methanobrevibacter sp. | reverse complement strand
ATTAATAAAAGGCCTCAATACGAGGCCCTTTATTATAATTTTTAATGATTAAAGTGTAATAGTTCCATACTTGGCACCTACGATAGATGCTACGCCAACTCTTAATGTGATAGTAATACCATATCTAACATCACTAGAATGTTCAGGATCATAAGCTACAGAAACTTCGTTTCCTTCAAATACAATCTTAACTGGTCTATCACCAGCAACTGGAACTAAGTAAATAGTTCTATCATCTAATGCTAAAGTAGCAGTAGTATTAGTTGTACCAGGAACTAAAACGTTCTTTAATGCAATAAGTGGTACACCAAGATATTGATCTAAGTAACCAACTTTGTTCATTTCTTCACCGATTTCAACTTGGAAGTTACCTTGTAAAGAAACGCTTGATAAAGCAACAGCTGTACCAATAGCAACAACGTTCATACCGCCGTTAGCAGCAGAAACTCTTTCTCTTAAAGTACCAAATAATGCTGGAGTAACACCATTAGTAGTATAAGCAGCACCAAAAGCTGTTGAAGCTTGAGTCATACCTTTGATAGCTTTTAAGAAAATGTAAGCTGCAAATGAACGAGAAATTTTTACTGCAAAATTACCCATATCAAATACGCCAGCTGCAAATGGATACCAATCAATGTGTGTAGAAATTTCTACAGGTCTTGCATTTACAGTAAACTCATCATCGTACATAGGTTGATCTACACCTTTACGAACGCCTTCTGATTTTTCATTTACTTTGAAAAGATCATTAGATTCAATGATGAAACGAGCTGTATCGCCATAACCTACTTGACGTACTTCAGCAATAAAACCTTCAAATGTATCGTTAACAACTTCTGGAACGATAGCATTAACAACTTGTGCAATTACAGCATTAAAGTTGTCTCTAATTGTAGAATTATTTCTAACCATAGGATTTTTGAATAAATCCATACCTTTGTTTTCGAAGTCAGCTTCATAACGAGTGCCTTCTAACATTTTCTTACCCATAGCTTGGATAAGTTCAGTGTTCTTTTCTTTGTAATTAGCAACTACGTTGCCTTCATATCTTTGTCTAGCTAAATCAAGAGTGCAATCAACTAGAGCATTGAATTCTTCATTTTCAGTTCTATTATATTCAAAATATTTTCTCATTTCTCTTGCGCCCCCTTATTATAGTTGTACAACTTCAACTAGATAGATCTTACCATTAGATCTCATACCAGTTGTTAAGTCCTTTTCTACTAATACTTTTACAGCATATCCTGAAGCAGGTAATGTAGCAGCAGGTGTATGTTCAATAGCACTAGCTGTAGCAACAGCATATTCGCCTACTGTTGGAGCAGAAGCAAAGTTATCTGCACCTAACCAGAACTTATCATGTAAAGCAAGTCTGCGAACTCTAAAATTAGTTCCAGCAGGAACTGTTAAATTGTATAATTTCTTACCAATTTTATAATTATTTTCATTGATTTCACCTTCAGAAATTCCTGCATAATCAATGATAACTACTTCATCAGTAGCAGCAGCTGGTTTATCAGCTTCATAAACATCATATTCAACACCATTTGAATCATAAGTAGTGTCAGCTGCTAAGTCGCCTAAAGCAACTAAGCCACCATCTTTAAGGTCGATTTCAGCAACACCATTAGTTAAGTAAGAATCAATTTGGTCACTGATCATCTTACCTGAATACATAACATAAGCCATAATCTTAATTCTCCTTTTTTATATAAAAATTTTGTTTTTACATATTGTTTTAATATCTACGACATGCGTTTCGGCTACGCAAGAAATAAAAATTAAAACGATTATTTTTTTATTATTTTGTTCTATTTATATAGCGCCGAATAAAAAGGCGCTTTTATCTTAAAATAAAGATAACTTATTTATAGTTTGTTTTTTTATAATGGTATAACATTGTCTATTACTCTACTGAAGTAATCATTAAATAATAAATCTTTAGTACTATAATCTCCTCCATCTACTTCAGTATAGCCTAATTCTACATACATATCTTCTTCATCAACTCCACCCCAATAAAATCTTGCGCTATGAATATTTCCACCATCATCAAATATAGGGTCAGTATAAAGACCTGTCGCTGATATGGTTTGAGCACTTGTTGCACTATATACTGCACTCCAAGCGGAGGTTACACTGGTTGTGCTTGTGTAAGATGTGGAAACTGTGTTTCTAATAATAACTTGAAAGTTTCCATAGTTATTATTATAATCAGTGAATGTCAACACATGTAAATAATAAACACGTAATCCTTGCGCTCCATAATATACTCCATCTACACTACTAGTAAAACCTGAATATATTTTAGCATCATTTGAATACCACCAGTATTTTGAATTGCCGTTTCGAGATACATATAAAATAACTGGGTATGAACCACCTGTAACTGTGTGTCTATAAGAAGTAGAAGTTTCTGCGTTTCCTTTGTAGTAAATATACTTAGTTCCATTATAAGTAAGTTTATAGATACCAGGATCAACTTCTGACCAAATTTTAATATTTTGACTAGAGATTTCAGGAATTCCACCACCAATCGCATAACTTGTGCCATCAATTGTAAGACCCGTTAATGTATCAGTAGTAGTTGATGGGTTTGCAGAAATAGATGGAATAGTAGGTGTATTTAATAAATCATTATAAGAACCTGTCTTACTAACTTTATGAAGTTTAATAGACCCAGTTCCTGTAATCGCTTCACTTGAATTTACTGTTTGTGCAGTTGAATTATTTGTATTTAAACTCTTTATAGATTGATGAGAAGTTAATATACTTTCACTTGCTATATATCGCATGAAACCATCTGTAGATGTCGTGTATCCAAGATAAAATCCTGGTACGTCATTTAAAGTGGTAATGGCATTTCTATAACAGATATACCAATATTTATAATGAGCACTAGATTCAATGTAACTAGTTATTGTAATAAACACTTCTCCTCCAGTTACACCAGACTCGCCTAAATAAACACCTTCTGAACTGGTTGAACCTTTATAAAGAATTAACTTTTGTCCGTTATAGGTTAACTTATAAATACCTGGGTCTAAACTCCAAATACGAACTTCTTGAGTTGATATTTCAGTAATTCCTTCTCCACCTGAAGCGCTTATAATACGTTCACCTTCGTGACCAGTTTCTGTTGACTCTGTAATTGTAATTCCGTCTCCAGCAACAAGTGTATTATCTTGAATATCATATGTTGTAGGAGTTGTTCCTGGAACTTGAATTTGTTTTATAGGATTTTTTGCCATATATATTGCCTCCTATAAATTAATTTTTATTATATTCTTTTAAAGTGTCCCAAGAAGAAGCTTTCTTTTTAGTCTTTTCTTCAACAACAATTACAGGTTCGTTTACTGGAGCGCTAAAAGATACTGTTTTCTCTTCTTCTTTTTCCTTCTTTTCTTCAATAGAATTATTTTTGTTTTTGTTATTAGCAATTCTTTCTTCGAAAAGCTTTAAAGCTATTTTATTCTTTAAAGAATCAATATCGGCAATTTCTCCAGATTCACATAAAAAATACATTTCTTTTGAGTTTTCTTCGTCTAATTCTGCTAAATTTACAATTTCCTTAGCTTTTTCTAAGAATTCGTTCTTTTCAACTTCTTCAAATCTTACTTTATAAGCATCGTTTTGAGATTTAATTTCTTCAAACTTAGCGTATAAACTAGAAATTGTATCATCAGAAATATTCTTTTCAAAATTAAGAATGTTTCCTTTGAATTCTTCTGTTGCATCTGAAATTAATTTACCCACAACAGCGATATCCTCTGCAGCTTGTCTTTTTATTCTTTCTAAAAAGCTAACAATTGCCTCATATTCAGATTTGTATTCGCTGTAAAATTTAGATGTATATGTTACTTCTATAGCAAAGTTATTCATTGTATTTAACAAACGAGTTAAATCATAAACAGTTTCAGAAGCACATCCAGGACAAGCCTCTTTGTTTTCTTCATATTTACAATTGTCTTCTTTTGTTTCTTCTTCAGATTTTTCATCTTTGTCATCTTCTTTGTTATCTTCGTCTTCATCTTTATCTTCTTCTGAAGATTCATTTTCATGACAATCACAATTTTCTTTCTTTTCACATACACAAGGATTTTCTCCACAATCTGGACAAACTTCTTCTTCACAAACAACTTTTTCTTCTTCGCCTTTGTTTTCTTCACACATAACTGTGTCTACAGAAGAAGCTTCGTTGTTTTCTTCAGCTTTAACTTCGTTTTCAGTGGTAACCTCTTCAACATTTTCAGCTGGATTGTTTTCATTAGAAAATTGTTCAGATTCTTGAATATTTTCTTCTTGTGCTTCAGTTATCTTTTCAGTTTCCATGTTTGAAAATTCCCCCTTTTTATTGTTTGGATGTTCAATTTTTTCATAAGCAAGTCTCAATGCATTTTTTTGAGCTTCAAATACATCTTTACCCATAATATCAATTACAGATAGACCCGCATTCTCAATTCCAGGCTCCACTTTGACACCATTTCTAGACCCTAAAATCGTAATACCAACTAAATTAAATTTGTTAATTTTTAATACTCCATTAGGCATTTTCTCTGCGTCTAAAATATCTACTTCAACAGAAACATTCTTTGCAACGCCACCTTGCTTTTTTGCTTTTTTAGCGTCTTTTAGAAGTCTTTTAACCTGTTTGTATCCATATTGAACCCATAAACAACATCTAAGTTCAATCCATTTTAGACCGTCTTTTCCGTCAACTATTTGAACTCCATCTGACTCTCTTATCATACCAAGAATTCTTTCGCCTTTTTTGCCTAAAGTATCCCAATAATCCATTTGAGTTTCGGAATCATAGTTCCATTCTCCGTCATGACTTACAAAATCACCGTTTTCAAAATATCCCAATACAGGTTTGTTTACAAATGTATCGAGCGAGTTTTCCATAGATTCTGGTGTAAACCATGAACCATTAACGTTCGGATTTGCGTCGCTAATGACTCTCATGGAAAGCTCTAAAAAATCTTTTTGTAATAATTGTTTTATGTCTATTGAGCTTGCGTCGGCTTCAAAACACATTCTATTATTGTTCATTAGTGTCGCCTCCTCCATTTTCACAATCTTTTATTTTGCTTTTTTGTACAGCTTTTACTTTTTCATGTTCTTCTTCTTCAGCTCTTTTCCTTAAAAAATCTTCTTTTGGTGGTAAGCTGTCAAACCTATGCATGATATCTTCTATAAAAGAATTTCCATTTAAATTTCGATATGATTTATATAAAGCATGTATGTTTTTAAAATCATAATCATTTCTATAACCTTTTTCATAACATCTATAAAAACAATCTTTTATATTATTACGAAGGGTACTTAATGTTCCATCTGCAACTAAATCTAATTTTTTCTCTAAAGAATCAATAGAATTATTAAGAGGTTTTAACTCTTCCTGTAAAACCTCTCTTACATTGGCTTGAAATTCTTTTTTGCGTTGTTCTTTTTTTACATCACTGTTTTCTTTTTTCTTATCATGTAAATCTTTCCAAAAAAGACCTATTAAAGTTGGAATAGCTAACATACTAACTATAAAAGAAGCTATTGGTAGCCAATTTGCGTTCATACTCTCCCACCTCCTTTATTTAGTAATAAAGTTGGTGTATTCTTCAATATGAATGTTTAAATCATTAGCACTCATAATTTCGATAGCATTTAACCATTCTTCTGATTGTTTGATGAAAGGATTAATTAATTTTAAAAAATCCTCTCCAAAAATACGCACTTCATCATCTTCGTTAAGATCAGCAGTTTCAATTAATTCACTGCAATTTTTTCTAATATTAAACATTGTTTCAAGAATTTTATAAAAAATATCTTTTAAATCTTTTATGTCTTCTTGATATTCACCTATAGCACCCCTTGTAGGTCTTCCCCCTAATAATAGCATTTGATCTGTTATTAAATCAGCCCACTCAGGCATTATATGTGCAATGTTTAAATGTACAATTTTTCCTATTCTATTATAATAATGATAGTCTAAATTATAAGCTAAATTATCAAAAATAGCATTTGCATCAAAACACAAAGTTGCTAAATTATTCATTTGCTTATATGTAGCGTCTGAAATTCTCATATATATTCCCCCTTATGTTTTCACACTATGCTTTTTCTCTACCGTCTGCTCCGTCTACACCTCGGTCTACTGAGCTCGCTGTATTATCATTATCTATGTCTTGCTCTGGAATTTTTGGTCTTCCAACACTCTTACTTTCTTCGCCGTTTTCTAGCTTATTTTGTTCATTTTCTTTTTGTGCCAATCTACCAAGTTCGGCATTTTTTAATTGAGTATATGTAACAAAATCCTTATAGAAATCTAAAGTCTTTATATATTCTACGATTGCCTTAGTGTCAATCATAGTTATACCTTCAGCAGACATTAGCTTTGGTAAAAGTGCCATATTTCCGTTTGCAACAATTTCTTTTAAGAACTTTTTATCGTTCTCAATATTAAATATATCTCCCCAAATATTGATTTTCCATTTATATCTAAAACCTAATTTATGTTGTAGAATGTAGTTCATAACATTATTAAATTGAAGAGTTACATATCTTTGTTGAGAAGCTGCTAACTGTTTAGCAACATTTACTTGCGCAACATTAGGTTTATCTGTAACAATAGTCAATCCACCTTCTCCAGCAGTCTCTACAAAGTTTTGAGTTGCTTCTGATAAAATATCTGATGAGTTAACATCGGCAGATAATTGTTGTAACTTAATATTTTTAGCAGGCCATAACCATGCTTCAACATTTGTACTTGTTGCTTGATTAAACTGTGTCATGTATCCTTCTAATACTTCAGGAGCATACACAGATTCATTCTTACCAGCTCTTGGATTAGGAATTGTTTCGATTTCACCTGTTAAAACAGCAGTTAATGGAGTACTAGCAATTAAACCAGCTAATTGACCATAATCTGTTAATTCTTGTAGTTTTAACATTAATCCCATAGTATCTGGAGCTACCCACGGATGTGAATTATCACTTCCGAAAGTATAACAAATATCAAAAGGCATTCTTAACCAAAATAAATAATTTTGTTGCTTTCCTTTAGAAAGTATTTCAATAGAGCTTGTGTATTGATTTCCACCAAAAGAAAATTTGTAATTTTTAGCTTTATCAGCATTAAATGTCTTCTTTCCTGTTTTTTCATCAATTACAACAACACCACTGGTAATCATATCCTCCCATGCTTTTTCCATAAACTCACCAAAATCACTAGGATTATTTGCTATATTTAAGAAATAAAGCATGTTAAAAGAAATAGTAAAACCAAGTTGTCCTTTTCCTGTTATCTTAACCCATTCTGTAGGCATTTTTTGTAATGTACAAAAACCAGGCTTTTTATTTTTACCCTCTCCTAAGAACTTATTTCTTAGTAAATAACTTGACTTACCTTCTCTTTTTACTTCCATAGCTATTGTTTTAAATGTGTTCGGAATGTTAAATAATGATAACCAATCTTCAACTAATATGTTTTCGGTTTTAAAATTATCGTTTTTATATTCTCCCTGTTCATCAAATAGCTCTGGAATAACAAAATAATTATAAATAGGAATATCAGCAGATCTTCTCAATATATTATAATAAATTTGTTGAGAACTAGAATTAGCCCATCCCAATCCTCTTAATTCTGTTTCATGGTTGGCGGGGTCTGCTAAAAAAGTAGAAATATTTGTTTTATTATAAGTTTTTGCTGTAGTATATAAATTTTTAATTCTTTGGTTTTGTAAAAACGGATTTAATTTATTCCATTTTGCAACAGATGTAGTTAAGCCGCTTCCTTCTGTGTTTATTTGAGCAATTTTTGTAAATACATCTTTCCATTTCTTTGTAGTTGCTTCAATAGAAATCTCAACATTTTTTTCGTCAGACATATCTAACCTTTCTTGCGTAGTTTCATTTACCACACTATCTTCAATCACAGGATTTTTTGGTCTACCTTTTTTTACAATATTTTTTTTCTTACTTTTCTGCGACATTCTCTTCCCCACCTCCTTCTTGTTTAATTTTAGATTTTTGTTGTTTTAATATATCATCAACCTGGTGTTCTAACATTTGTAATCCTATCATGGTTTCCTTCAACATTTTTTGATTTTCAATTTCATATTGATTATAGTTTATCTTTATTAACTTGTCTGTTAACCATCCGTTTACAAATTCTGATTCTTTTGGTTGATTTTCTTTTGAATAAATGTCTATAAAATATTTTGTATAATTGTTTGCTTTTAAAATATTAATGATTTTTCTTTCTGTTAAAAAATTTGTTTTTGTTTCTCCAACATATAAATAATTATTATCCCATAATACCTCTGCATATTTAGACAACTTGTTGAGAAGTCCGCTAAAACTTGCATTTGTATTTTCATAATCTGCTATAATTTTACAACAAATCATCTCCTTGCACACTCCTTTTATCTCTTGGTACAGGCTAAAGAATTCAAACCTCTGTCTTACCTGTATTAATTTTTATATTTATACTTGTATCCCAATGATGATTTTCTTTTTCCATCACACACTTGTTTTATATGTCTGTCATGCATTTCTCGAGAGGCTTCTCTTGTTGATGAAAATTCTTTAATTACATTTCCACTCATATCCATTTGTATTACAACAACAGTTTTATTTTGTTTTTTTAAAAACAAATCTTTCATTGTTTTTGCACTAAAACCGTATTTGTTTGCTATATTACGAACTGGATGTGAAGACACATTATATTTTTTCCCAATTTTAGAAAAACTCTTTAATTCTATAAAATCTGCAATCAATTGCTCTTTGCTTAAATAAAAAATTTTTTTTGTTTGAACAATATCTTTTTTGTTATTACGTAATGGAAAAATATAACCTGATTGCACTCTAGTTTTTCCATGATTAATTTCAGAAATAGTGTCTTGACCAACATTATATAATTTTGCAATTTGTTTTTGAGATAGGTTAGAATTTATTAGTAATTCATATATTTCCTTTACATCTGCTGTAGAAAGTTTGATAAAATTATCAGGACTACCTTTTCCTCCTCTAGTTCTGTTGTAACCATTTTCATAAGAATTATAATAGTCTATCCAATATTTTTCTCTTTCATTTAAAAGATCTACCTCACATTCTTCTACAACACTAAAAACAAAATTATCAACACCTAATTTTTGAATTAAACAATCAATTAACGTATCTTTTTTACATAAATGCTGCCTAATTCTTCTTTTAATATCCAAAGACTGTCCAATATAAATTTTGTTATTATTTATGTTTTCTATCTTATAAATTCCTATCATTTTTCCTTCCTAATTTATTTCACAAAAGGTGACTTTCCAGAAAATGGACTCTGTGGCCTTTTACTGTTTTTACTTGCGTTTGCAACATTTAACCAGTTATTATTTTTCTGATTTTCTTTCTTTTTCTCGGTGTCGAACATTACAGAGTAATCTAGAGCAATTCCGTCTCCATATTCGTCGTTGTCTCTCATATTTTTAATTTCCCAGCAGCACATTACGAACACGTAATTGCGGTCGTCGTGCATCTTGTTTCTTTTTTCTGGTGGTAATTGATACGTTATTCTACCAGTCGCTGGTGTCTTTATTCTTACCATAGAAATGATTTCTTCTTTCATCAAGTCCATTTGAATCAACGCATTTAATTCTTGCTTGTTTAATTTTTTCTCTGTTCCATCGTCATATACCAACGTATCATACTTTGGACAAGAAGGAGGAAATTTTATTCCACCTTGTGGAACAAGTAATTTTGCAGCTTCAAACATAGCGTTTCTATATTTTGATGGTTCTACCATCTTAAGACATCCTGCTATACATGACTTTCTATACGGCTCTGCCCATAAAACACTATATTCGTTATTCTCGTCATATACACCTGGGTGTTTAACTCCATTTTCATCAACCCAGTCTTTGGCTAATAATTGCCCAATAGCTGAGCTTTGGCCGCCGATACCTGCATCTATTAAAAGTGTGATATTTTCATAAGGAACAACTTTATCTCTTCCGTTATACTCATACATCAACTCTCTAAGTCTTTGTACTTGTTCTTCTACCTTCATAGGACGTTTTGAACCATCTCCATATGTTACAACAAGGTTTTCCATGTATACACATCTACCACATATTTGCTTAGTTTGATCCTGAAAAACATCCATAATTAACACAGGAGCATTGTCGACTTTTGAAGCAGGGTCAAATGCTATAATATATTTATGTTTACGTCCACCCCAAGAAATAACAGGCGCAACATTTTCTGTGTTTTGAAATATGTCTGTTCTTGTAACAACGGCGTCTTCTAAATTAAAATGGTCAAAAATGTTATAGTATTCTCTATTTGCAGCGATTTCGTTTTCTCTCATTTTTCTATCGATTTCACTTTGAGATAACAATGGAGCTGTAGGTTTTCCATTCACTGTTGGATGCATAGGTATTTCACAACTTAAATCAGCCACGAAATATTTATCATCACCAGCCAACATTCTTTTTGTTCCTTCTTTATATTTTTTATAGAAATATGAATCTGTATCAGAAGCTGATCCAACATATAATCTAATATTAGGTATATCAACAGGGTATACTTCTGCATCAAAATATCCACCAAGTTTAAACTCAGAAGTTTGAGACATATAAGGTTCTGTAACATCATATGTATCTGCAGATATGAAACCAGCTTCATCGTAAACATTTACATTAGAACGTTTACCACGGGCAGATCTTGAAGAACCTGCGACAGCTGTTATTTCAGAACCATTTAATAATTTACATCTGTTACCAGCTTTAGCATCATGTGTAAAACCATCACTATCACTTTTTGTTCTTTCTAATTCATCAATAAAAACAGTGTTGGTTGTAACAATTGTTTTGATATTGTTGGTTGCAATATCTTCTAATTTACGAAACGAATCGTTACAGGTAACCCAGTTCTCTGATATAATTCTTGTTTGTAATTTTGGAAATAATAAATTTCTTGCCATCAAAAAAAGACCTAATAAAAAGGTCTTTCCTGCGTTTCTTGAACAAGCGAGTACAACATACTCTTTTGTCCACATTTCTGAAATAAGCCATTTTTGATAATCAAGTAATGTTATTCCTAAAACTAACTCTATGAATTGGACAGGATTGCGTCTACCCCATTGAATTAGTTTAATGTATCTTTTCATTGCTTCATAGTCTCTGATTGTAACATTATTATCTGCTTTATTTTGATAGACACTAATCATCCTGTCGCACCCCCTTTTTAAGCATTGTTATATTTCATCAATATTATTTATTTTTAATTCACTCTTTAAAAACTCTTCTATTTCTTTTTCTGAAATGCCTTTCTTTTTATAATCAGCGGCAAGCTCGTCCATTAAAGCTTGTTTTTTTATTTTTTCTTTAGCCAATCTTAAAGCTTCTGTTGCTTGCTTTACTTTTTTTTGAGCTTCTTTAACAATTTCAGCCTGCGCATTTAATATATCCGCATAATCTGTTTTTGTTAACGCAACCTGATTTAATTGTGCTTTCATACTGATATTAGCAACTTCTTCTATTGAATTTGAAGTGGCTATATCATAAAAATTAGTAACACCCTCATCTATTCCTCTTTCTTCTATTTGAACCATAACATCTGACAACATTCCTCTTCCGTTTGAGCCAATACCTTTTACAGTGAAATTATTCTTCTCAGCTGTTTGGTTTATATTAGCCTGTATCTTGGAAATTAATGTTAAATACTGGTCTAGTTGTTTCTGTGTTTCCTCGCTTATATCTCCATTGGCGGTTATTTCTGCAACTTTTCTTTGGTATTTTTCAATATTACCATAAGAACGAACGATAGATATTGCTGCTTTTTGTTTTGCAACATCTTTTCTCATAGCTTCATTTGACATACCAGCTAAATCTCTATAAAGCTGAGGTTTATCAGATTCTGATTCTCCTGCAAATGGATCATATGCGAAAACATCAATAACAACCTGTCTGTTCTTCTTATCATCTTCAGATAGAGTATCCATGTATTCTTTTTTACTGTAAATTTTTTCAAAGTTGTCATAAACTATTTGGTCAAAAAAAGTTAATTCTTTATACTTGTCTATAGACCTTAAAGAATTAATATAAATTTCAGGCATTTCTTTTCTTAATTCTTCATCATTCTTTTGTATTCTTGAAAAAACTATGGATACAAAAGGAATATTATTTTTAAAACAATATTCAAAAAGAGCTCTAGAATGAGCCCCTTCATATTTTTCTAATATTTCATTATATTCTTTATTTTCTTCAGAACGATTGTCTTCTACAGATTCTTCGTTCTTTATTTCGATAGTATTGTCTTCCACAATCGTCCCTCCTATTGCTTCATATAAAAATGGCCCAGCTACTTCACTGGGCCTTCGGTTCAAATTATTTTATATCTAGATTTAAACTTACATCAACCATATCTGTTCCATCAAAAATCATTAATGTTTGTTCTGGTTTACCAAACAGTCTTCTTCCAAAAGCATATTGGTCAACACCACCAACACAGCCATTGATTATAACTTTTGCTCCCATGAAAGATTTAACTTTCTTAGAATGGAAATGAGCTAAGCAAATATATTTAATAAATTTTTGTGTCATTCCACAATAAGTTTGAAAAGCAGTGTTATACTGATCGTGGTGTCCGTGAGCAAATGCTAACAAGTCTCCGTTCATTAATTCAACTAGCCCAATTTCTTGGTCTAAATTATCATCTGGAAATATAACATTTGTATTTTCAAGTTTAGATTTAACATAAAAAGTAATTAACTTACTATATTGTTCAGCTTCTACACTTTCATGTAAATTAGGCATCATTCTTGAATGATTATCTGTGCATGAACGATAAGTGATTTCTGGAGCTGCAGCTCTTAATTGATTTACTGTGTCAGAAAGAATTTGAGATGCCACCATAATTTGTTGAACCACATCTATTTCTTGCTCTAATCTAGCAGAGGTATGAATTAGGCCATGAACGGCGTCTCCTAGTTCTAAAATATTTAATCTTTTAACATTATGAGCCTTGCAATATTTAATAGTCTTTTGAACTAAAGCTCCCATTCTCTTTCTTGCAACTTCAACATTGTAAGTGTTGTAAAAATTATCTACTTGCATTCCAATGTGTAAATCTGAAATTAATAGAACGGCTTCATTTTCACACTTAGAAGAATCACCAGTGTATTCTATTAGTCCTAAATCTTCTTGATTCTTAGAGCACTCTTTCATTATTTCTTTGAAGTCCTCTAATCTTGCTTCTTCTCTTAAAATTCTTCTGTAGCTATTAAGAGAGTCACGAGTCTTAACTTGTTGTTTATAAAGATTCTGTTTTATAGCTTCAGTTTGATTTTCAAATTCTTCAAATGAAATGTCATTAATTGTTTTGCCACTTATTAATCTTTCATCTTTGACAACAGCGCCTTTAGCATATCTAAGACTTTTTATCCAACATCTAAATGTTTCACCTTTTGTCATAACTTCACCGTTTTTATCCAAAGGCTGTAAAATGGAAAGTAATTTATCCCATCCTCCAAACAATCTTTTTTCACTGGCTGTCATGTCGATAAATTTACATCCTAAGTCATAAATCTCTTCTTTTGTATATCTACCATCTTCTCTTTTGTCTACATCAATTGCATCAATTTCATCTTCAAATTCTTTTAATGTCATTAATTTTGTCTCCTTTTATTTCTTTATATTTTGTTGTTTCTATTTACATTTATGCAGCACTGCCATACTACATAAGTCGACTATTTTTTCATTTTTTTTCTTTTATATTCACTATTTAAAATTCGTAAAGTCCTCCTAAAAATTTTCATACAAAAATTCAAAAACATGTTGAAAACATTAGGGTTTTTTAATATTTAGATATGTAGCCCTGTAATAAACCGTCCTTAATTCTCGTTCAGGAAACTCTTTTTTAATCATAGAGGAAAGTTTTTTACCTTTACTGCGAGCATAAAGTCTTTTTAGTCTCTCATCTTCTTCTAACGACCATCTGGTGTTTTTTAAAAGAGGTTTGTTTTTTTCATTCATTCTTTCTTTTTGTTCTACTAATATTTTTTTATTATAACATTCTAAACACAGATCTCTTTTTGTTTGATTAGTCACTAAAAATTCTTTTCCACAGTTAGAACATATCGCTTTATCATCTTCAAAACATTGGTTGCATAAATAGTTAATTTGTTTTTCTAGACTAACTATTTCATGTCCTTCTTTAGAATCCCATTCTATCCATGTGGCATTAAAAATTATGTTGGTTATATTTTTAACCGTTCCACCTCTATGACCCATTCTATAAAAACGATATTTAGTATCTTTAACAGACAACCTTATTATTTTATCTTTTTGAAGTTGGTTTATAAACTTTTGAACATAAGCTCCTCTTTTAGATCCAATTGTATATTCATCTTTTCCTGTAGCAAGATAATAAATATAACTTCTTTCTCTTGTGTTAAATGTAGCTCTACCCTTTTTTATTTTTATCATTTTGCAAAAAGCTACCGTTGCCAATAAGAAAGATTTAAATTCTTTTTTAGCATCTAGATTTTTTATGTAATCTATTTCATTTTGTGTTATATAAATTCTAAATTCATGTTTTTTAGGCCACTTTTTATATTCTGCTATTTTTATAAGTTCTTCTATATCCCACATATCTTTTGTACAATCTTCTTCTGCTAATGTAAACCAATTTAATATCTGTGTGGCATCATAATTCATAGAAAGTAATTTTTTAGTGATTAATGCTTGTTGATATTTTTGTTCTAAAATGGAAGCATGGAAAGTTGGTATGACTTTTGTAAATCTTATACATTCTTCTATTTGTGTTCTCCAATCTATTACCATGAATCTATCCTCCTTGTTTTTACATCACTTAAAGTGACCATATTCCATCTATGTATATTTTAACATAAAAATTTCTTTTTGTCAATATAAAAATGTGTTTTTCCTCTCTCTTTCCCTAGAACCTTATTACTCTTATAGTATACTATGTTGTATTCGTATATATATACTCATACAACTCTAATAACTTTTATATATACTTTTATATACACACATATATATACTTATATACTCTTTTATTATTACTTTATACTTATCTACTTTTTATTATTACCTAAAGAAAATATATAAAAGAAATATCCTTTTCTTTTTTTCTTCTTCTCTCTTTTCTTTTATACGTGCACGCGTAGAAGAATTTTTTGTTTTTTTTCAACTTTTTTATACTTACCTATTGACATGATTTTAAAAAGTGATATAATAATGGTGTAAGAAATAAATAGCACCCACTCAATTGTTGAGTAAATTTAGGTTATTAGGAGGTGAAGGTATGGTGCATCAAAATATTAGTAACAACAACAATCAAATGAGTGTGGAGGAACTCGTGCATTCTTACAACAGTAAACAAATTTCTAAAATAAATATAAATATTTACATTGGAAAAGACAGAACAAATAATTACACAATAAATTCTATTTTGAAAACAAAAGATGAAGAGACAATCGTGTATGATCCAGATAGAATATCTACCTTAGGAACATATTTTGGCTCTTACTATTGTAATACTTTAAGAGAATTAAAACAGTTAGTAGAATACTTAATTAGCGAGTCTCTACAAAAGACATTTGAATCTGAAGATATTCTAGATTCAGAACAAACAAAGAGATATACTTTAGAAAAGTTAGACGAAATAGAATGTAAGGAATGAAATAGAACACAAGGAATTTTAATTTTATCAGTCGGAGCAGAACTTGTCCGAGATAACAACACGAATAAATAAATTACGAAGCCAGAACAGAACTTGCCTGGGAAAACAAATACATGAACGGAGACCCCGTTAAATAAATCAACAAAGTCGGCGCAGAGCTTGCCCGAGATAACAAATATCTGAACGGAAACAAGCCGTTAAACAAACTTACGAATAGAATAAACAATTGGAAATTAAAACTTTATCTTATCATTTATCTTATCGTTTATCTTATCATATTAACATTGGGCGAAAAAAACGCGATAAAATATTAAAAATATTAGGTCAACAAATGATATAATATCATTTAGTATGACAAAGCAAAAATGTTAACGAACAGAAGAGGTATTATAAATGCCAGTAGTACAAAATTTGTATCAAGTGTTTAAAATTCCCGCTTCATTTTTAGTAAAAAATGATTGCAAAATTGAAAACTACACAATTCAACAAGGATTAAAAGATGGAAACGTGGTTTCAATA
This sequence comes from Methanobrevibacter sp., assembly GCA_017652345.1. The sequence continues at coordinate 117,913 of JAGCBE010000103.1, read as the reverse complement.
GGAGATAATATAATTTTTCAACAACTTAGATACATTCATAATGATTTTAGACAGCACACAACATTATTTAATTATGTGCAAAAATTACGTTCTAATGAACGCGCTTATAAAAAACAAGGAAAATATAAGGAAGCTCACATCTTAAACAGGTATATTACCAATATTTTATTTGTTAAAGACATAGTAAACATTATATTAGACCAAAAGAAGACAGATTTTAATAAATTTCGTACCAAAGGCTTCTATTTGAACGGAGTTCACTATGTGTACTTATGTAGTGGAAGCGGACAAATAAGAAGAAACACTGCCACCTTTATAAACGAAAAATATCAACAACAAATCGTCAAAACAGTTAACTGTGGTCTAGATGAAAAAACGAATCAATTTGTTTTAGCTAAGTATAGTGCTTACTTCGCTCTTGCTTTTTCTTCAATTTTATGGGTTAGAACACCGCGAGTTTGTGTAATCAAAGATTTCTTTCACACGCTCGAACAAGAACCAGTAGATTTTATCTGCCCTAACGCAGAAGGTAAATCTCATATAGAAAAAAGAACTATGGACTTAGAGCTTAATTGCGCAGATGGACAAGGATTAATTGACCCTAAATTCGCAGAGCTATGGGCTCAAGACATGAGTTTATCTTATGTTCCAAGTTCTTTTGTTGCTCGTTCTTGCTTTATTAAAGGCAACCTTGTTACTTTTGATTTTAAAGAATATGCAAAAGTTCATGGTATTAGTACAATTAAAGATAAGTGGGGAAAAGAGTATAATATAGATGAAATAGATGTTTTACTTTCTGAATCACAATTTAAGACCCACAAATATTACAGTAGTTGGAATGACTATCTTTCTTATGTTGAAAGAGGTAAAATACATTGGGGAGTAGCAAGATACAATAAACGAGAAGATGACGAATGCGTCTTAGCTAACTATCAATATATTCAAGCATTAACTCTTTCCCAAGACGACATAAGAAATTTAATCAACCCTACGGTTAATTGGATTAATCAGATTTGTAAAGGTGATTTATTACATACTCTTTTATATTCTTTTGGAACAAAAAGAGATGATATCGAGTATAACAATGTTTTTGGTACAGCTCAAACTTCTGCTATGAAAGCTCTTATTAAAAACCCTGATTTTTTAAAAGATTCTTATGTTCAATATAAGGTATATAAAAACATAGCCGAATCTATTAATCATGCAAAAATCGGTAAAATTTGGATACGAGGTAACTATCAATTTATGATAGCAGACCCTGTTGCACAATGCCAGTCAGCATTAGGACTTGAACCTGTTGGCGTATTAAAACGAGATGAAATATATTCAGATTTTTGGAAAAACAGAAAATCTCACAATTGTACTGTAGATTGTTGTAGAAGTCCGATGATTGATCAGCATGAACACAATCCAATGACTGTTATAGTTGATAATAAAGATGCAAATTATTGGTATCAATATATAAAATCTGGTATTATTTATAATACCTATGATACTTCATGCTTCAGAGCGGAAGATTCTGATTATGACGGTGATATTGTACTTACAACAGATAATGAATATTTCATCAAAGGTTCTCATAAGGACCATAATATAATTACGTATGAAAAAGGTTTAGCAAGTCCTGCGAAGATGACGGTTCCAAACATAACTGCAACTGTTATGAAAGGATTTGGTACAGGGGTTGGTGGTTTCTCAAACACAGCAACCATAATGTATGCTATGTCTGCAATATTCAACAAACCAGAGATGCAAGATCAGTATCAAGAAATAATGACACGTATTAAGCTTCTTCGTGAAATTGTTGGTCAGGAAATAGACCGTATTAAAGGAGCAGACAAACCTTCCCTTCCAAGCGAGTGGAAAAAGTTTGAAAAATTCGCCGAAGATGATACACCAGAAGAACGCACGCGAAAAATTAAAGCAAACGCTCTCGTTGTATCTAAGAAACCTTATTTCTTCCGTTATTTGTATCCCGAGTTAAATCAAAAATTCAAACAATTTGAAAACTCATACAATCAAATATCGAAAGATATGTTTGGTATTAAATTAAAGAAGCTTCTTAAAAAAGAAAACAAAACAGAAGAAGAAAAAAATCTTGTCCGCAAGTATCAGAAGTATTGTCCTTTAATTACTTCAGCTTGTACCATGAATAATTTATGTCGTGAATTTGAATCTATTGATTTCGATATAAAATTCGCTAAAGATGTAAATGACCAAAAAATTCCAAAAGTTTCAATGCTTCCAACTTACGAGGATATCTTTAAAAACGCGGAATCGCAAGAAAAATTCATTACGGTGCGAAAAATGTATCAAGATTATAATACCAAAAAACAAATTAAACACTTGACTTCAATTCTAGTGGATTCTTCTGAAGTTGACGAGATGACCGACGACTATAAAGAACTTCGTTCTTCTTTATATGATATCCTAATCAACTCACTTCAAACCACTCTTATTGAATCCTCAATTTCAGGAGAAGAGTTTTTATATTATTCATATAAATTATCGAAGCTTTATTCTTCTTTTAATTGGGGTTTTGTTTGGGAAGTATTGGGCGACCAAATTATCCAGTACATTCCTCAGTCAGAAAAATGTTTTTATCCTGTTCTTGATCCTCATGGACCTTATGAATATTTAGGTCGCACTTATTCATTAAAGGATATTACAAAACAAATAACAGAAACAGGAATAGATGATATCGAAGACCTATCTGTAGACACTGACCCATTCCACATGGAACCAGATTCCCAGTTGTTTACTAAAATTTTAAATAAGGTTAAAGATTCTCAAATAGTTGAACAATCTATTATAGCAGAAGTTGATAAGCAATTAAATCAAGACCCAGAAAAGGAGGAAACGGAAAATGCCTAATAATATTAACACAGAGGAAAAGGTGACCATTACAACACTCGCTTCCTCTCTTCCTTCTGAGTTCATTGATTTAAAATCAAAAGAATTCAAAGACCTATATTATTTATATTTAGATCTTTTAGCAGCTGAACAACCCACAGCTTCTATTATAGCCGCCCTATCTCAAAAGATGTCTGTGGCTTACGGGTTTCCCGAAGAAATTTCAATGCGTATTGCAAAAATAATTCATACGCAATTTTCTTCACCCTCTTTTTCGTCAAAGTTTATTGATAATTTTAATTCTCCACGAAAACCACGCATACTTCAACAAGGGCAAGATTCTCCTGCTTCTCAACAACTTTACTTATCAACATTAGATGTTCAACGCTTTGAAACCCTAACCTCTAACGACCCTCACGCATCCGTAGAGCTAAAAAGATTTCTCTTGGCTCTTATGGCTGTGTATCGTCGTAATTTTCATCACTCTGGTTGGATTCGATATGATAAAAAAGTTATTCTCTATCTTGCAGGTCTCCAAAACATGGCTCCAAAAGATTTAGAACAACTTACGCAATATCTTCACCAAGAATACGGGTTTGACATGCAGGTTGTTGGTTCAAATTCCCCAATTCCATGTTTTAAAATAGATTGGCTCTTTGGACAACCACAACCTGGATCACATATCAATCCTTTCTTAAACTACGGTGATTTCGCGCCATCAACAATTACAAATATTATCACAGGCGCCATTTCACCTCAAAAAATTTCCTAGCAAACAAAGAAAGAATGGTGTTTATATATGAAAAAAAGACATGCGTATAGAATTTGGTCTCAAAACCAAAATAATCCCATGCAAGATGATATGTTAATCGAAGTGTTTTCTCCTAAAGCACTTCCTCAGATAGAAGAACGCTTTATTAAAAACGGCTGGGTAATTTTAAAAGTAGACCATACTTTCACTAAAATGTTTATTCATTTAAAAAATTATGGTAAAACATTGATTCGAGCAAAACAAAGCGAAGAGGAAGAGGAGGTGCTTTCAGAGAATGAAGATAATTGAACTCGTTGCTTCTAAAACTAAAAAGAAAGCTTCCTCATCAAAATCATCAGAGCTACAAAACTATGATGTTTATGTTTATGACACAACAGACGGAAAGAATCCTCATCATTATTTGGTGGGGACTCTCTCTCAAAATATAGAGCTATTTACTAAAGCTCTCGAAGATAGTCGCTATGTTACATACGTCAATAACCACGGTCGTCCTACAGGACCTTTTGCAACAAACACATCTTCGTCACCATCATCATCAAAAAAGGAGGAAACAAAAAAGACTAACAATGCAAAACAACCAACAAAAACAGCAAAATCTACAAAATCAAAAAAATAAAAATACCGTAACAGTTGACACCAAACGCATGCGTATTATGATAGGGGCACTTGGAATGCTTCTTCCGTGGCTCGTTGCCCTTATTACGCTTTCTTGGCCTCAGTCTGTTTCAATTACTTATTACTCATTATTTGCGGTGGGTACATTTATGGTAGTTTTAGGTAGTGCAGGAATTCTACTTATTAATTATAAAGGTTATGAAAAAATTGACGATATTACAGCAACAATAGCGGGTGGGTTTGCCATATTAATTTGTTTATTCCCCATGACCTATCTAGATGACCCATCGTTAAAAACAGGCGTCTTACACCTACCTTCTAACATTAGTAACATCTTTCATTGCGTCAGTGCCGTAGGTTTCTTTGGAACCCTAGCTTTCATGAGCTTCTTCCTATTTACAAAAACATCTGGCGAAATGACTAAGCAAAAGAAAATTAAAAACATTATCTATAGAGTCTGTGGAATAGGCATGCTTGCCTCGTTCCTTCTAATGCTTTTAAACTTCTTTGACTGGGCACCATATAATCTAACTTGGATTGTCGAGGCCATCGCCCTCTTTTTCTTCGGAGTCTCTTGGATAGTGAAATCAGATGCGATTCCTTTCCTCAAAGACACCCGATGAAAATGCAACGAAAAGAAATACGTTGCAGATACGTTGCAACGAAAAAAATTTTTTGTCGCTTCAAACCGACAAAAAAACCTATCACATTAAGTAAAATTAAGTAAAAAAAGAGGTATCAAACTATGTCCCTTCCTTTTAAAATTTACATATGAACAACATTACAAAGAACCCTCGACCCTTCAATCGACCGCGAGCTCACACAAAAAGGTATTCCTTTTGAGCTTCTTGTCGATCACGAACATAAACCCGTCGAGAGCTTCCTAGATCAACTTGAATACATATCGCCCCACGATTCCATCTTGCTTGAGGACGACGTCGTTTTATGTCGCAATTTCGCCCACGAGGTCTCTCAAGCAATCACCTCATGTGCCAATAACGGTTGGGGATCTTATCTCATTAATTTCTTTAATTCCCCATCCCTTTATTTCACAACACACCTTTCATTTACAGATTTCTGTTACAATCAATGCACCTATTACCCAGCGGGCCTTGCGGCAAAGATTGCAAAGAAAATGAGAGAGATACACGCCCGCACACCCCGCTTTCCATATGATACTCTTGAGAAAAATGCCCTCATGGCTCTTTCAATCCCATATGTAAAGTACCGTCCATGTCTCGTTCAACACCTTGACATAGACACACTCGTCCAGAAAATGACTCGAAACAATCGACGCACAATCTACTTCAAAGATTACCTTGATGATCTTCATATCACAATAGATAATGCCACACTACATCTTTACAATCTTCAAAAGAAATTTAAAGAGCATTTCGATATGATAGAGGAAGCGATAAATAAAAAGCCATATACAAAGCCAACGATAACAGAAGAGAAAGTGAACTTGGAAGATACAGTTGCGGCGTCGGGCGAAGATATATATGACGTGAGAGATATATTTAAATAAGTGGATATAAATAAGAATACATAGCCCTGGTGAAAGATACAGGGCTTTTTTGCTTTATACGTGCACGCGTAATAATATTAATATATAGTCGACAAGATTTGTATATATTTGTAGACCTTGATCGACATGTATAGGGACGTATAAAACACCCCCATACCTTTTTACCTGGAAAAGTAGATATTTGGATTTTGAGATAGGGAGAGGGAGAGAGATAGAGGGGGAGATAGAGAGATATGGGTATAGAGAGATAGAGGCAGAAATAAGTTCGGTGGTGTCGACGACCACGGAGAGTATATACAGATAGGTATTTATATCTAAAAGTGTATATTACGGTTTTTAACGGGTTTTCCCGCTGGGGGCGTAAGTACACGAGTATATACGGAGCAAGCCGCAAGGCCCTTACGATGAATAATCGTAAGATCGGTGCAAGCCCGATGACGAAAGTTGGTGCTCATGGCGATGAGAAATCATCAATTTTCTCTGGTTTTTCTGTTATCAGAAAACGAATGAGAAAATTCTGCATAAGGTTCTACCCAGTAGAAACCTAGCTAGATGCTAATTGAAAATTTGGATCTGTGATGCAAATTTTTGACTAGTAGGATGAAATCTCATCGGGAGTTGTGCGTATATGGTAACATATGCGTTGGTCTCCAGGTCTTCCTATGAAAGATCAAAAAACTACAAAGGGCTAAGAAAATGTAAGTCAGTGAATCCCGTGCTAGTAGATGGTATCTACCAGACCTTGTTCGCAAGGTTGCAATGCAATCAATTCACTCTTAAGGATGTATTATAGGGGCATTCGTAAGAGGTGTCCGTAAGGATAATGAATTGGTCGGTGACAACCCACCGTTAAAGTGCTAGTATATATAGAGAAGTTTTCTATATATATTTATACACAGAGAAGTTTTCTGTGTGTAAAGGAAAACCTCCAGCGATGGATATCTCTAGTGCGTAGAGTTGTAGCATCTATATGATAGCTATAACCACTCATTGAAAAGATGAGGGCTCGAAAGAGCAAGAAGGATTGTGATGGTAACTGGATGAAGCCAGAGGCAGAAATCGCCTCGAAAATAGGACTAACGACCTATGATTAGACTGTCTCGTACGGCGTGTTGACCAAGAAAAGAAACCCAGTCGTTCCAAGTGGACGTAACACACATAAAGGGTAGACACTACCTGAGCTTAGAAAATAAGCAAAAGTGTCCTCTGGCATATTTAAGAGCCAAGTGAGTGGTCGAATAACACTCGAGAATACTTAGATCAACGGTATATATCACCGTGGTCCATCATGGCGTTTAGCAAATGGTGACATTGAACATAGATGGAAGAATCTCCTTTAATTTGCGGGATTCTGTGGCTAGTATAGCACAGATGAAAGTGGAGACAGAGAGCTGGATATATTGGGCTAAAGGCGGCCTAAAAGCAAGAACGCCTTACTCAAGATGAGTGAGAAGAGAACTCGTTTGAAATCCGATCCCAGATCAGAGTACATCGTGGATGTAGAAACCATGAGGGATAGGCATAAAAAAGAGAGCACATAGCCTTGAGGTGTTCTCAATCATTATATAGCTCTAAAGAGCTTCTACTGTATAATGGTGACTAGGGAGAAGCTGCGTGGTTCTGTAGCTGTGAGTAATCACAGTGAGTGGTGCACGCATGGACGCAGGCAATCCAAAAACCTGCATTACAATTTAATATAAACAATCAAAGGGGTTGAAATATACCCCTTATTTAATAACACGATGTTATTATATCATTTTGATATATAACGTGACAGGGAATGAGTCGAAAGATTCGTTCCTTGTGATTATAAATCAAGATGTTACAAGGAGATATTTAAGCTGATATGATACTCCTTGTTAGGCTGGCCACTTGCCAAGATAAAAGTGGCATATCAGCACGAAAAAATTAATTCAGGTGAAAGCGCCTTATAAGTATACACTCTTAGAGTGGAAAAGTAAATATGAAAAGAATATGTATTGCTATGAAAGAAGATCATATACACTACGATGTAGCGTTTTTCTATTGTGATGATAATTATAGAATCACAGAAGAAGACAGAAGAAGAATAAAGTGTTATGTAAACGATAATCATTATCGTTTTTATGACCAAACAAACACAGACTCTCATGCATACGAAGTGTTTAAAGGATTTTTTAGATAATAGGTAAAAACGCCTTACTACAGATATAAATCTGTCCTAAAGATTAAACAAGACAATTAAATATTCAACCGAGAGGCATGGGCCCTAAAAAAGTCCGTGCCTCTAATTGAGTATTTAATTACTCAAGGTAAAAACGCCTAGACAAGCATACTCTAATAGAGGGAAAGAAAATATGAAAAAATTTAAAGAAGTATTTAAAAAGAATATGGAGAGAGGAGAAATTAGGATAATGAACTTCTCTCCAAAAGAAGATTATCCGTTCTATGGATATTACTTCAAATTAACAGAAAGCGAGCCTACTCATTGTGAGCAGGAAGCAACAGGGGATTTTGTCGGATTTGAAATCCAAAATATTGAAGACTTAGATAAACTCAATATTGGAGGTTTTTACGGTCTCGAAATTATAACAGCAGAAGGTTATGCTTCTGCTGAATGCATCTTCGAAGAAAAAAGTCCCGAAGAAGTTCAAGAACTAATAGATGAACTTCTAGAACAAATTCATAAATCAAAGAAATAGGAGGAAAGAATTATGAATAAGAAAGAAATTATGAAAAAGGAAAGAGAGTTTGTTTCAAAAACAAACATTAAAGCTCTTCAACATTTTAACATCACAGAAAGGATGTTAAAAGCTTTAATATTAAGAAAAGAAGGTTTGACCTTCGAAGAAATAGGTGCTCGTATGGGCATCTCTCAACAAGGAGCTAGAAGACTCTTTGTTAGTGGAAAAACAAAAATTCATTGGTTAAAAAAATTAATTAATGAATAGTATTGAATATTGATACAACGGAAACAACTTCGGTTGTTTCTGTGAATGAGTATTTAATACTCAGATTCGGGTTCCCGAGCTTTTATCATGGAAGCTTAGCCCGTTAGAGGAGAAAGGAAAATCATGATGAAAGATACAAATAATAATATTTCTCGTGTTGTTCGTAAGAACACAACTATTCGTACTTCTACTAAGAAGTCAATTCTTATTAGATGTCACATGCTACAGTTTGCTGGCGCGTTGTTAATTGCAATTGCGTTAGTAATCATTGCAATTGTTTACTTTAACAGAGACAACAATACCGTTGTCAAAGAAGTTGAAGTAGAAAGAATCGTAGAGGTTGAAAAACCTATCACAGTTGTGGACGAAGAAAAAGTTAATAGTTTGGCGACTCAAATGTTTGAGGAGTATAAGACTGTTTACGTAGCTGAAGCAAATGCCGAGGCTACAGAGCAAGCAATTACTGAAATCAGAAATAGTTACATAGCTAAGGCTGATGAGGCCGAAGTTATGGAGCAAGCAACATTACTTGCTAATAAATTATTTGAAGATTTCAAAGCTGAATATACTGCAGCAGTTAAGGCACAAGCTGAGGCTGAGGCTGAAGCAGCAAGAGTTGCTAATGTTTCAATCGTTAAGGTATATGTATACTACACTAATGGTGATCATTTTTATCTACCTATTCAAGGAAGCTTATACGATAGAGTTGAATACTCTATGATTGTATCTGCTTTAGAAGAAGGTGGATATTTAAATGAATACAAAATCGACCGCGTCTTAAATAGAGATGCAGTTGAAGTCTTCGTTGGTGAAGACTATACTTCAACTAGACAAGTAAGACTTGCTAAAATATAGTTAGTCTAGGAAGAAAGGGGCTTCGGCTCCTTCTTTCCTAAACCCACACACTGGTCCTAAGTCCAGTATAATCATAAGGGTGAAGGGGAAAGGAGGAACGAACTATGTTTACTAAATTACATAATGAAGTAAACGCGATTATTAAAGGTCGTCTTGATGTTAGTGAAATCGTCAAAGAAGAAGAATATTATGTGTTTGGAATCTTTGGCAAACACGATTATCTGATAGTTGCCCTAGATGGTAACACTGTTGATATCAATAATTGTGATGACAGGATTAAGCGTCAATACAATGTTAGTGACGAAAATCTTGCAGACACTATTGTCAAAACAGTATGTGAATTAAATTGCATATTGTTGTAAAATTTAATATTCATATAAAGAGGATGAGAGTAAAATCTCGTCCTTTTGAATGAGTATTAAATACTCTAAAATCCTGAATAGACAGGTAGCTGGAATCATATACCAGGCGATGGCGAAGGGAAAAAATATGAAAACTATAATTTATGAAAAAAATATTAAAGATGAAAAGATTTTAAATCTTTTCAGAGATGCTTGCAAAGAGCATAAGTACTTTGTTTCCACTCAGAAAGAGGATTTCGGTTGGGATCACGACCTAACCATTAAAGAAGTAAGACAGTTTGTCTTGTCCTTAGGAGAAACTGCTATTTATGATAAGGAGTTTGATACTCTTTATCATTTTTATAGAGAAATTTAGGAAAGGAGGAGACTAGAGATGAAGGAATACAGAATGTCATATTTTGCAAGTCTTGACTCAGAGGCACGTAAAGCTCGCAAGAGCCAAAAGCGTGCTGACAAGCAAAAGAAAGTTTCTTCTGAAAAGAAGGAACGAAAGACAAATTACTTATCTTTGTATTACAAAAATAAGTTTTAGTTGTAAAAGGCTAGAGAGAAATCTTTAGCCTTTTCTTTAAATATTAATGCAAAAGGAGAAAAAAAATATGAAGAAAATATTATTTATTATAAGCACAGTTATTTTATCGTTGTTTTGTTTGTGTGGTTGTTCATCTACATCTAATACAAATACAGGTGAGCAGGTAGTAGTTAAAAAGACTTATAATGATAAAACAAACAGATATAACTTAACTCCAGTTTATTTAAAAGTTGATAATGAGTATTTATATATTGATGTTTATTGGAATAAACCTCAAGGTTCAGATTCTTGGAAGCCTGTAGTAGAATTAAATAGAACTGAAACTAAAAACAGAACTAAGTGTATAGAGTTAATTCAATACGATAAATATTTTACAATAACTATAGCTACATATTATGTTAATGACCCAGAATCAACAGAAGAACAACAGTTAAATTTTATTAAATATGATTTTACAGTACATAATAACATCGGTAGTTATGAAATAGAAAAGTATTAATAGGAGGAATAGACTATGGGAGCACTTGCAATACTTGGAATAATTGCAATAGTATTTGTAGTAACATTTATAATGACAGCATTAATTCTTTTATTAATACATTCGGTAAATAAAAATGAACAAAGTAGATTCAAAGAGCTATTAGAAAATAAGACAATTCCTTTTGATGAGATACAGCAATTTTGGAATAAAACTAAATTTACAAAAAGATTAATAAATTTAGGATATACACTACAGGATGAACTATATAATAAAGTTAAATATATGGTGGTTGATAAGTGCGAGAAAACAATACCAGAATCTAATACTTTTATTGGAACTAGTTATAATGGACTTACATGCGGTTCAGTTAAATCTCATGGAGGGTATACAGAGTATAAGTTGTTTCTAAGTAAGCTTGATAATCATAATGGAACTATAACATATAGATGTGATAGACAATTATATCTAAATACGGAAATTGGAGACATACTAACACTAGCAAATAAAAGAAAGGTATTTGCAAAAGTTAAAATTAACTAAAAAGGAACGTGAACACATTCCTTTTTTTGTAATATAAGTTGTAACATCGATATAAAGAGGATGAGGTTTCGGCCTCGTCCTTTTGAATGGGTGCTACGACCCCAAGAAAGAAGGTGATTAATGATGAGTAGTGCCGATGAAACAATATGGTGATGGTGAACCATAAAAAAGAAGAGTTATTTCAAATGGAAGAGATGAATTCTTCAGAGAACAGTAATTCTTTAACAAGAGCAGTAAACCATTTGTCAGCACAGGTAATTTTACAAGTTAGCAAATGCGCGTTTCAATAAGTAAAAAGCGCGCAAAAAAATGAAAATGTATTTTTCAAAAGTTGGAAATTTGACAAAAACCGCGGTGAAATTTCTGTAAAAAAGCGGTCAAAATTGGAGGATAAATATATGGAAGAAAAGAAAGTAAAATATGATTTAGTAGATTGGGAAGATAAAAGATATGAATTTATGTTAATGGACACTGAAGACGATTTTAACATAGTATTTGATTATGAAGATGTAGATGTAACCCTTTCGTACGATGAAGGAACAGATGTCCCTTATGGTAGCACTATGGTTTGTTATGAACCAGCAGGATATTCCTGCGATGGTCATAGTGATCCTGAAATTAAGTTTCTTTATCAATATGATGAGGTTTCAAAAGAAGAATTTCTTGAGAAACTTTTTGACCAGTTAGATATAACAGAAGAAGAGTTTGAAAAAGCTCTTGAAGAAATGAAAGAGGAGGCCGACGAAAAGTTCGTTGAATATGTCAATGATAACATCGATGAATATCGTTCAGAGCCAGATCCTGATCCTGATGACTATTATGATTGGAGGTATTAAAAATGTATATTGAAACACAAAAAGGGTATTTCAAGGTTGCTTACATGAGTTGTGAGCAACTTAACCCATGTGATGATACATGGGATGACAACAATGTTGTTGGTGTTTACGCAACAACATCTGGTGATTACTTCTATGAATATGAAGTAATTGAAAAAGCTGAAACAGCAGAAGAACTGTTAGGTATAAAATTATTAGGAAATATAGGAGGAAAATAATATGAAAACATTAATTGAATTACAAGAAATTTTAGGAAAAGAAACAGAGTTATTAAGCAACAGAAGTAATGTTTTAAAACCAAGTGATTTAGAAAGAAGCAAAGCTATTTCTAGCTTAGCTAAACAAATGATTAACAATGCAGATATTGTTCTAAGAGCTGATAAAATATGTTCAACAAAACGTATTGATAAATTAATAGGTGAATGATATGAAATCACATAAACCTTACACAGAAGAACAATTACAATGGTTGAAAGATAACTATGCTAAATATCGAGGTGCACCTGAGTTATCTAAACAATTTAATAAAAAATTTAATGAAACAAGAACAGTAATTGCTATAAAAAGCGTAACAACAAATAAAAATAAATTAGGTTTGATTAAACCAAAATATTGGTGGAGTAAAGAAGAAATTACATTTATACTTCAACACTTCTCTGTTTTATCAAATTCTAAGTTTTATAAAGCTTTTTGTCAAAAATTTGGAAATAATAGAAGCTTATCTTCTATAAAACACAAAGCAAGAGAGTTGGGTATTTTAAAAAATAAGAATACAGTAAGTAATTCTTGTTTTATTAGCAAGAAAAAGCAATTTCCTATAGGATATATTCGTCAGAATGGTGGCGTACTCTATATAAAAACTAAAAATAATCGAGTGATTAATGAGTTTGATAATTATGAAAAATTATCTTCGTACGTTTTAAAACAAAACGGAATAATAGTCAAACCAGACCAACGTATAAAGTATAAGGATGGAAATTTTAAAAATTGCAATTTAAATAATTTATTAGTAATTTCTAAAAGTACTTTTGCATATATAACTGCTACTCATTTATGGGGTAAAGGTGAAATAACTGAAACAGCTTTAAAAGTTGGAGAATTAATAGATAAAATAAAAGAAAAAGAAGGAGGACAATAATATGAAAAGAATTTTTACATGGACAGTCAACGAAGGATATGAAGCTGGTGAAATCATCAGCAATCTTGGCAACGGTATCTTGTGTCTTGGTGATGAAATAAACATCAAGGTAGAAAATGATTATTCATTATCTGTAACTTATATCACAGATGATGACAATGAATCAACAGATGATGAAATTGTGGATACATCAGAATATGATGTAGATAGTATAAAGGAGGAATAACATATGAGCTGCTTTAGAAAATATAATTGTGTAGGATGTCAATATTACTACAACGAAACAATTGAGCCTAAAAGATGTCATGCGTTAGACAACGTTGATCTCAAATTCGATATCGGCGATGTTGTCAAATGGGATGGCGATGAATACGTTGTCGAAGGTATAAACATCGAAGGAAGAGGCAAAGTCTCTTATAACTGTGCTTCTGTGAATGACCCTGAAATTAAGAGTATTTTTGATGAAAATGTTTTAGAAAAATAAGGAGGAATAATTATATGAAAATATTTAAAGATAAAAATGGGACAATTTATATCGTTGCAGGCAAAGGTGAAGAAGCACCTAGAGTGTGTATTGCAAAAGATGATGGAAAAACTGCAAGAAATATGTTTGGAGAAAAATTAGACAGATTTTATTATCATTATGCTAGTGTATCGGGTAATACACCATATTCTTCAAGAACTAATTGCTTAATTAGTGAGGAAGATAATGCATATCAATATAAACTTGTAAAAGTTAAGAAAATAAAAAACTTAGGAAAGGATAAGAGTGAGTAATATGAAAACAGCATTTATTAGTGTGCCTATGAAGAATAGGTCTAAATATGAGATTGAAGGTGATATTTTAGCTATGAAATCAAAAGCTATTAAAAAATTTGATGATATACAGTTTATCAATACTATTGTTGAAGATAAACCACCTTATGAAACAAACAATGAGGCTATATGGTACTTGGGTAAATCAATAGAATTACTTTCTCAGTGCGATATATTGGTTTGTAAGAAAAATGTGGATGGCTACAATGGATGCTATATCGAAAAAGAAATTGCTAAAAGATATGGCTTAGAAATAGTGGAGGTAGAGTAAGATGGAAAAAGAATTAAAAAATATGGTAAAAAAGGAGGAAAAGCTATGAAAGTAATACAGCGTGAATTATCAGGTGTTTTTATCTCGGAACAGCATTATCAATATGGAAAGTTCAAATTTATCGATAAAAATGATGTGGTAATTCAAGTCATGGACGTAGACAATTTGCCTCGTGTTTCGACAAATTTCTACGAATGCACGGTAATATATGAAGAACTGATGCCATATAGCAATCCTTACAAAGATGAGATAGTAGCCACTATAAAATTTGTAGAATATGACTTAGTTGATTTGAAAAAAATAAAAGAGGGGGTGATAAAACCATGAATAAAAAATTAGAAGGAGCATTAGAAGCGTTAGAAGTATTAGATAAAACTATAACGCCTTTGTTAGAACCTGTTTTAGCAAGATATGAAGACGATTTAAGCAATATAATAACCGCTAATTATTTTGTATTGAAACAAGCGTTGCTAAAGGCACAAGAAAATGAAAAGGAAATTGCTAAATATAAACAGCTAAAAAAAGATTTGAATTGTCCGTTAGAGGTAGTGTTTAAGGCTTTAATGAATGGTATCTATATTGAAAATATTTATGATGAAATGACTAACTTTAAATGCAGACTAACTTATAAAAATGAAGAATTAGGTTGGTATTTCAATTTTATAAATAATGGATATGTATTACTTAAAGACTACAAAAAGACATGGTGGTTAAAAGAAAATAAGGAGGAATAGAGATGAATAAATTCAGAAAATTGAAAGAATATAGTGATTTAGGAAAACACGGCGTAACAATCCTAGATCTAATGGATAGAGATTGTGAATTTTGGTATGATGGAAAAACTTATAAACCAAGCGGTACTTATGGTGGTTCACATGATTTCTTATTAGACTATTATGTTAAGGGAATTAAGCCTATGTATAGAATCGAAAACGATAAAATCATACCTTATTTACATATTACATTAAACAAAGAGGAGGAATAATATGGGATATAGACATTATGTTGGTTATATTGAAAAAAGTAAATATGATGAATTAGTAAAAAAGGCTAATACTTTAGAAGGATATGAAAAAACAAATTTTATGCGAGATAACGCTACTCAAATTCTTGAGTTAGGAAAATTATACTGGAAGAACACAGAAGATATTTATAATCTTTTATATGAAAATAAAACAGTTGATTTTTCAAATGATGATACAGAATTCTTTGTTATTAATGATGATAAAATATTACTGCATTTAAGCTATGCTATGCAAAAAATATGGATAAAATATATTAGTGAGTTTAATACTGCTCTTGATAAAATATTAAGTAAGAGTAAAAAAGAATTAACAGATGAGGAAAAACTCAGTCTTAAAGAATTAAGAAGTCAGATTGATGAAGAAGAACGATATCTTAAAACTGCTATTAAAAATGAACCAGGAGGCTGGAATTTCCCTCCATATAATAATTGGCAGTTTAATTATGAAGCTTGTAGAGTTTATAATCTACATCAAAAATTTGATTATAACGATAAAATAATGGTTGTATACGCATTTTAGGAGGTGGTATGATGAAAAAACTATTTTATTGGATGAGCGTACATCCAACAACTAGAGAAACAAAAGAAATTAGTGTTTTAGCTACTAGTTTCGATCAAGCTATCAAACAGCTTGATAAGGTTAGAGGTGAATATATCCCTCTAGAATATTTAGGTTGGAAAGAACTTGAAGAAAAAGATTCTGAAGTCTACAAAACTTCGAAAGAAGATAGAATGAAGAACTTGGTTATGAAAATGATGATATAAGGAGGTAAATATGACAATAGTATATATTATATTAATCATTGTATTTGTGCTTAATTTTATAGGCGCATGTGTCGAACTTCATTATCGAAACAAAAGACGAAATGAAGGGTATCAAAAAATAAGTAAAAACTTTACTTTGGTTATTAATAAAGATAAAGTTGATAGTAAAGAGATGGCACAAGTCGTATGTAATCTCTTCGCCACACAAATGTTAAATGATAAAATACATGGTGAAGACAACCGTGCATTTATGGTTTCAAGATTCAAAGAAATCATGCATCAAATTTATGAAGGAGGTGATACAGATGTATGAATATTCAATAGAATTATTTAAAGTTGCACAGACATGTGCAGATAGAAACTTCTACTCAAAAGAGGTTGAAAATATTTTAGATAAAAAATATCTAGAAGAAGCTCTAGCTAGAGTTGCCTCTAAAAATGAAACAAAAGATAGTTTCTATAAAGCAGATTTAAAACTATCTTCAGAAGTATCTGGTCTATCTATTTATGATAGACACAAAATATACCTAACTAGATTAGGTATAACACAGGCACCATATAAGGTATTGTATGACAAATTAAGTCGTCATGCAGGAAGAATGTACTTTGAAGGTGATTTGTATTATGAATATACAGATACAGTAGTACATGAAAAACTCTATGCGGAAAACGCAAGAAATATTGAAGAATTCAGACAAGAGTTCGAGAAACAATATGGTGACATGGCAGAGCTAAGATTCTGTTCAGGACCATACTGGGAAAACTGTTACACAATTTATGAATATGATAAATTGTACACAGAATTTTCATCAAAATATAAATTTAAGGAGGAAACAAAGAGATGAAAAAAGTAAATAAAGATTTTGTAGAGGTTTTAACATTAGAACAAATTATTGACAAGGTAAAATCTTGTCATCCAGGATCATTCCACACTGTTACCATTTTAGATGGCAAGCCTCAAGAGCTTGGTGATGGCTCAACATTATACACAACAGAAACATTACATGTGCGCTTCCATGTAAATTATGGAAATACACCACATATTATGTTTAGAAATTTGATAAACCTAGCAATCACACCAGAAGAGATTGCTACATGTCAAAAAATCTATGAGAAATTAAAACACAGAAATTTAATTTCAAAAAGAACTATGGCAACTTTTGAAAAGAAGGTTGATATGGTGGCAAAAGGTATAAAAATACCAGAGCCATCAAAAGAAAAAGAAATTAAAGAAAAGACAAAGGATACTAAATATCCGTTTATAATATATTATGAAAATGGAACAGTGTCTTTAATGTGTTTTAACTCTTGGCAAAACACAATTAAAAATAAAAAAGGTCATTCTTTTGAATTTAAAGAAAGAGGAATAGACTTTAGATGCTTCTTAAAATTGAAATCTGGAGATGTATATGAATCACTTCCAGGAACAGAAAAAGAAGAGAAGATGTTAGCAAAAGCTAGAGCTGATGCTAGATTACTCGCCAGCAAAAAAGGAGGTGGTGAAGCTTCGGTTTATACACCAAGTATAAACAATATTATTGACATAAGATAGAAAGGAGAACAAAATTATGGCAACAATAAAATGGACTAAATTCTTAGCGACTTTCTATAATGAAATACTAAGAGAAAAATTCAAAACTGAGTTACTATTCCTTAGTGGCTCAAAAATGAATGTAGGTATTACATTTGTTGTTAAACAACAAGGTACCTACACTACCCTAGTGGGTAAAGAGAAAAATAAGTTTTTGATATCTCTTGGTGGTGGAGATACCAAAGATTTCGTTGGTATTCCAGATACTATCAGTAGTAAAAAGGTAGTAATGGGTTTACTACCAGATATCATCAAAGCAATGAATGCCCAATTTAAGCATGAGTTTGGGCATGACAAATTTACAGATATGTTCTGTAGAGCTATACAAGAATATAAGGAACCAAAATATATTCCTTTTATTCATAGCACTTTCAATATCTTGGAAGACCAAGTAATTGAATACTGCATGGAAAAACTCTATGAGAGAGATTTCCCTAGAGAAATCAATCCAAGAGTTTATTTCAATTTCCTAAAAGAAAGAGTTTTTATGCCTAAAGCAGAAGACTACAAAGATGATGGAAATATTACAGGATTCTTAAATTATTTATTATATTTCTTCAGAGTTGGAGAAAAGAATATTAAAGAAGAGTGTGCAATCTTCAACAAGTACAGAAAAGACATTATGCCTTTCCTTAAAAATATCATCGGAGAGCCTGATGGCACTCAAAGAATCTATAAAACAATTGAATTCTGTGAATGGATGATAGAAAACATTAAAGAATTTAATTGGGATGAAGTAGATACCACAACCATTCCTGAACCAGGTGAAGTTGCTGGAAAATTTGGAGGAGGTCGTGTTCCAACAGGTTACGCTCCAGAAAAAGGATTTAAAGGAGCTGATAAGGAAGTGCCTTCAGAAAAACCTGAAGATGAAAAGTCTGATGAAGAAGATCCAGAAGATGAAAAGGACGAAGAGGACGACAAACTCGAAGAAGAAAGAGTTGAATCAATGCTCAATGAAGACCAACTTAATGAAGTCTTCAATGATATGTTGTTCGACGTCCAAGAACACGAATGGGTCGTTGCTAAAGACGAATTCGAAGTAATGGATAATACTATTGTTGACCAAATCAACGACGATATTAATCATTATTCGGGTGTCATCAATGATATTGCTAAGTTTTTAAATACCTTCAAAGGTAGAATAAAACCTATAAGTAGAGGTGGATTCTACTCGGGTAAGATTGATATGAGAAAACTTATTAAAGAAGAAATTAGAGGTTCTTGTGATACCAACTTCTTCAAAAGAAAAATCATCAGAGGAAAAGACGCAGATTTATGTGTGTCTTTACTAACAGATAACTCTGGTTCAATGGAAGGAAGAAAGTCTGTCATTTGTGCTAAGGCAGCTCTAGCATTGGCACAAGCATGTGATTGGAGCCATATACCGTTTGAGGTAAATGCGTTTACTAAAACGCAAGATAGTTTTGACGGTATTTCTATCACCATTGTAGAAAAGTCTTTTGATGATGATTTTGAAAAAGCAAAACCATACTTTGCTATCAATGATTATTCAAAAATCAAAGCTTTATCACCTAATAAAAATATACCTACTTTCTATGGTAACTCAGAAGAGGTTAATATGTTCCATATAGGTGAGAAGTTCAAGAGAGTAAAACATAAGACAAAATTAATGTTTGTTTTATGTGATGGAGCCACAACAGGTTCTAGAGATGATTTAAGAAAAGTTATCTTAGGTCTTCAAAGTGAAGGTATTGTTGTTATAGGAATAGGAATCCTAGACAACGGTGTAGCTGGTATCTATGACAACTACAAAGTCTTCAGCACAGTGGAGCAATTAGAGACAGAGTTAGCTCCGTATTTAATAGATACTTTGTCTCAATATGCAATATAATATAGGAGGATAGAAAAATGAGAAAAGAAACATTAATCAATAATTTAAAGAAAGGTGCAATCGCATTTGCAACACTAAAAGGAGAAGAAACATATTTACTATGTTTAATTAGTAAAAAGGTAAATTACTTTATACCTTTATTAAGAAACAAAGGAATTGGATCTGCATATATAGATCCAGAATTAATTGATGACTTACAATATGAAAATTTAAGTTCATTAATTAATTTATTAAATGAAACTAAGATTTTATATCCAGTTAAGTTTACACCTAAGTACATGAAAGTCAAAGAAGACTTTGAAAAAGAGGTTGTAGATTTTGCCAGACCAGCTGGCATTGACTATCAAATGCCTCATAATATAAAAGAAATTCTTGAAAAAGAAGGCTATGTGGTAAACATAGCTACAGGAGGAGCATATCCTTATAAGAAGAGAGATTATGGAACTCAAATTGAAGAGAATCCAGAATTCAAACTTCAATATGAAAAGGAGAAAGCTCAATTAGAGAAAGATGGTATTACTTATGAAAAGTTACCAACTTCTGTAAAAATCAATTATGAAACTGTCACAGCAGGTGCATTTGATGGTATCTTATTTGTAGGTGGTACAGGAACAGGTAAGACTAAAACAACAGAATTATTAGCTTGTCTATCTAAAGCTCATAGAGAAGATATTCAGCTAACTGGAGATTCTGTGGTTGAGGACTTAGAAGGAAGATTCATTCCTGATGATAGACCTGGAGCTCAAACAAAGGCTCGTTTCATTGAAGGACCATTGTTAAAAGCTTATTATCTTGGATATGTCATCACAATTCAAGAAGTAAACAATGCACAAGCAGGTGTGTTGAGCTGTTTGAATAAGTATCTAGATGGTACTTTACAAATTACTGTCAATGATAAAATATATCATAGACATCCAAATTTTGTCACTTATATGACAATGAATCCAGGTTTTGAAGGAACTCTTCAAT
The DNA here is from genome assembly GCA_017652345.1 of Methanobrevibacter sp. The sequence continues at coordinate 97,180 of JAGCBE010000103.1, read as the reverse complement.
TAAATGGTTCGTTAAAGAATCGTTTCAGTATCGTTCACATGCCAAGTTGGCCAATTGAAAAGTACTGCGATGTTCTTGAAGCTTACAGTACTAAGCTTGGTCATAAGATGAACAAGAAATTCTTCAGAGAATTGTTAGAATATGCTTCAATGATTCAAAAAGATGGAACAGGAAGTAAATGGCATGAAGATTTTGAAACATCTATCAGAAATGCTACAAGATTATTAGACACAATCTTGTTAAAACCTAGAACATTTGATGAGTTTGCAGAAGCAATTCATAGTCAATATACAGGTTTGTTATCTTTGGATAATAATAACTGTGAAAAGCTAGAGCAATTCAAACAAGAAGATACTGTCTTAAATTATCTTAAGAAGTTGTATGAAATGTATGACTTCTCAGAAATTGCAGAGGCAAAAACAGAAGTGGAAAACTTCGATGACTTGTTTGTTTCTGAAGAAGAAGAAAAAGAATCTGACGCAGTTGAAGACGACAGAAAGAAAGCTATGTCTAAGTTAGTTGACAAATTTGGTTTAGATGAATAATAGGAGGAAAGAAATATGGCTAAAAGAAAACAAATAATAACAGTAAAAACAAATGAATTCAAGTTAGGTGATATCTTAATGAATATCAAAGGAACTCCAACAAAGTTCCAGATTGCTGCGATGACAAAAGTCAAGAAGGCAATCGAGAAGGTTAGTACAGACCTTGCTCAGTTAAAGGCAATGTATGAAACAATAGAGCAAAACATCGTAACAGCTAGTTATGATGATGTAATCGACAAAATGATGAAGGAGGGTGATGTATCGTCACCCGACCTTCCAGTTGTGGTAAGCATTGAGGATAAAGACGGAAGCATTTACGAGGTGGCTATCAAAAAAGCTACAGAAGAATCTTTCGAAATAAATCCTTCTCTATCTAGTGGTGATACATTCGACGCTTTAGATCCTAAATACAAAAAAGTAACAGAGTCTTTAGATAAAAAACTTATCAAAGATGAGTTTGAAAGTGGCGTGTTACCTCCAGCGTTGGCAATGTTCTGTGAAAAGAATGTTATTGAAGGTGTCACAAAACTAAGTAAACCAAAGTTGATTAGTGGACCTACTACTCCTGCTGAAGAAGATATTAAGGATGAGAAGGAGGAATAGATTATGATAGAACCACACAAGATGGAACTCACTAATTTAAAAAGTGAGATTGAGCACATGAATATGATTATTTCTGGAGTTAGGCTTTCAATAGACTACTCTAGGAATAAAAATCAAAAAGAAAAGCTTCGACAAAAAGAAGCTTTCTTGATGAAAAGATTAAATACTTTAAAATCTAAAAAGAAGCAACTTGAAAAAAGAAAAACAAACTATGTTTTTTAAAATGGAGGTGATATAGGTGAGAATAGTTGAAGTTCGTTTCCGAGGATCTACAAAGATTTACAAATATTTATTGTTAAATCCTAGTAATTTCAAAATTGATTATACGAAAAACTTAAATTATATGTATGGTGCAGACACAGAGTATAGTTATACAGTATTTTTAGAAATTGTTTCAACCTATCCAGTTGAAGAACTTCCGTCTATTGTAAGTTCTCAAATTGTTGTAGTTGATAACAATAATAATGTATTGATTCAACAACTTGGTGCTGTTTTTAAAATACCAGAAAAGACACCTAATTCAAAACTTCTAAAAGAAGATAAAACAGAAACAGAAGTAAAAACAAAAATTAAAAGCGGTAAACATGATGCTGGTTTTTATAGATCTATTTATGAAACTGCTTTTTCTGTAATAAATAAAAGTAGGAGGTAAAAAAGATGACATTAGAAGAATATGCTGTTAAAACTATTGAGGAATTAAAAAACAAGAAAACTGAATATGAGGTTGCTATACAACAACTGCAAGCAGAACTAAAGAATGCCAAGCAGGTTATTCAATCTCAAAGAAGAAATCTAGATTTCATAAAGCAACGCTTGGGTAAAGCGTCAAAGGATGTAAAAGAAGATCACTTTGCTAGAAAGGGATATATAAGTATTACTGTGTCAGATTCTTGGAAAGATGAGGGTGACCCTCTAACAAAAGAAGAACAAGACAACAGAAACTTCTTTGATTGGTTAGGTCAAATTCATAGAGAATATTTGGCAGAGTGTGAAAGATTAAAAAAGGAAAAAGAAAAAGAAGAAAAACTTGAAGAGGCTGGTGAGACAGATGAATAAAGTTAAGTTCAGCGGTAAAATAGAAAATGTTCTAGACTTCAAAGACTACTTCTATGTTACATTGAAAGAAAATGGCGCTACATTTGAATTGAAAATTAACAAAGATACAAAAGATTTAGATTTATTTGCTTCAATGAAAGTGGGTATGATCTTATCTGTTAATGGAGAACTAGAGCCTGTTACAATACTACATAGTAGTTTATTGTATCATGTTAAAGTAAATAGAATTTCAGCATTATTTTATCCAGGATAAAGGAGGTGTTAATATGAATCCAATAGAAATTACCAACAATCACACTGGTAAAATGGAGGGGATTAAAAGCCTCTCCACATCTGTTCTCTTGAATGAAAGCTGTCAACGTAACAGAAAAATCACAGGAAGTATATGCTCCCATTGTTATGCAGAGAACTTAGCAAAAATGTATACGGCTCTTGGTGAGAGACTTGAAAGAAACACAAAAGAACTCACCACCAGAATGCTTAATGCGGAAGACCGTCGTATATTAAAATTAGAACTGGAGCACGAAACAATCTTCAGATTTGAGGCGTTTGGTGACTTAAACAATGAACTACAATTGAAAAATTATTTAAGGATTTGTTATATCTTTCCAAAAATAAGATTTGCGCTGTATACCAAACAGTATGGTATTGTTCAGAAGTATTTCACAACACATGATTGTCCAAAGAATCTAAATATAATTGTAAGTTCACTTAAATTGAACACCAAAGGGAAGGTCGCGGAGTGTCTTGAGAAAACGGGGAAATTCTATCCTGGACAGGTGAAGACTTTTACGGTGTACGACAAGAAGTATCTTATGGAACACCCAGAGATTAAGATTAACTGCGGGGCGCGCTCGTGCAATAAATGTAGGGTTTGTTATCTTAAGAATGAAATCACGGAAGTCAATGAAATTTTGAAATCTGAGCGTGAAAGTACAGAGATGATTATCAAACTTCGTGACCCTAAAGAGCGTGAAAAAGTCATAGATATATTAAGAAAATATGTGGAGGTGTAATATGAAAAATGACAAGAAGATTTTAGAGCTCGTAAGAACATTAAGAGCGAAGGCAGAAGGATTCGTAGATGAAGTGGAGGCACTGGGAAACCAATGTGCCTACACGGATAGAATCGTCGAAGAAATTATTCAGGTAGGAGAGCAACTCAAAGAGGCATACTCTCAGCAATTTTTAGGTTACAGAGGAGGAAAGAAACATGGTGAATGAAAAATTTAGAAAAGCATTGCAGAATTATTATGAAGAAATGGAAGAAGACCTTCCAATATTGTTTGACAACCACGCATACGACAATAGTATAGTGGGAGTAACAGAAGATGGTCGAGCAGTTTATGATTATCATAAAATGGTAGAAGAATTTATGGAAGATGAAAACTGTGATGAGACTGATGCTACTGAGTGGGTTGATTATAACACAATAAGGAGTCTTGGATATGCATGTAATGGCAGAGTTGACAAGCAACCTATAATCATATCTATATCTGTAGATGATATAATGGAAAGGGGGTGATTAAAGGTGGTGATGGAAAAACCAAAGCTTGATTTAGAACAGAAGTATTCAAGTGCTGCAACATGCGTCAGAAAGAAGAGTGTGAAGCTCAGTAAGATTCTGGTGAAGTATTATGCAGTAGAAGGTGATTGGGTTCTAGATTGGGGTGGCGGAAAATACGACACGGCGACAGAATATCTTAAAGAACACGGGATAGTTAATGTCATCTACGACCCGTATAATCGTTCAGAATCGGAGAATCAAATTGCATTGGCGAAGATTGATTATGATTTTGTGATGATTTCTAATGTTCTAAATGTCGTTGCCGAAAGAGATGTTAGGCTAGTGATGTTGGATGATGCAAAGAAGCATCTGAAGAAAGATGGAATATTACTGGTGAAAGTCTGGGAAGGCGATGGCAGTGGAGTGTTGAAGGCCAACGAAAAGAAAAACAGTTGCCAGATGAACCAACCAATAGGGTTCTACGCATCCGAGATAGCAGCGGTATTCGGAATGGAAAATACGAATATCGTAAAAGCAGAAGGATGCAAAATAATCGAAGCAATTAAGAGATGATTGCTCGGGTGAGATGCGGGAAGGGAGATGGAAAAAATAACTCTGTCTCCCTCTTGACATCTTATAAGATGTATGATAGCATAAAATTATATGGAGGTGGAAATATGCATTCAAGAATATTTAAATTACAACCAGACTTTAGTTTGGACTATGAAAGAATACATGAATATGACTTTGAGGATGACTTCCTAAGTGATGGAAGAGACTATGTGAGTGATGATGGTCCTGAAGAAGATGAGGAAAATTATAGATGGCTCGCAGAAGCTAGTGATTGGTGCGATGTTTTGGTGGAGGATGACACTTATAAACTTCGTGTTAGAAAGGATGACGCTATAAGAGAGTTGAATCGTAGAAAAGAATTAATAGAAGAATCTATGAAGGCAACTACTCCTGAGCATCCCGAAACATTTTTTGATTACAAAACAAAATTACTTTATTGCGGAGACAACTACGGATTCTGGTTCGCGATTGATGGCTGGGGCAACTATAATGAAGTAGAGCTACTGTTATGGTGCGTCAGACAGTGTAAAGATGAAGACAGTGTGTTGTTTAGGCTTGAAGGTAGTCTTGATTATCATAGTTAGAAAAGGAGTGTGATTGATATGAAAGAAAAGAAAGAACAAAAAAGAAGTGAAGCGTGCTACGGATTGTTATATGAGAATGCCGTAGAGAAACTAAGAAAAACGGGAATAACAGTGGTCAGTGAAGAACATTATAACGCTGCTGTTGAGAATGCGTTTAAGAAGGTTCACGGCAGAGAAAGCTGGGGACCAGATGAATTCGAGGATACAACTAGAGAAGCGTGCTGGGAACTTGCGAAATCTGTAGAGGAGCTTGTCGGATTCAAGGTGTGGATATATTATTCACGAGGAGATGTAGCAAATCTAGAACCGAACTTATGGATTATTAAAAGAGCCGAGGTAGAGGAGGTGATGTAAAATGAAAGATTCAAAACCAACAGAAGAAGTATATGAAACAGGTAGTAAGACTGCACTCGAAGCTATAGAAGAGTTGTTCGCATCAAAAGGTATACCATCGTTAAAAGATGTAACAAAAGGAATGGATATGAAGGAAGCTATGGATATAGTTTCAGAAGGATTTAAAGAAGCTCTTAAGAAAAAAGCTGCAGAAGAAAAAGCAGAAGAAAGAGAAGAGTTTAACATCTTTGAAAGATACACCCGCGCAGTGAAAAACTTGGATATAACGCGCAGGGGTTCTAACAAAGCAGCAATCTTTGTTGGTAATTATATGTATACAGAAGGACAGGGGTATACAGAAACACAGATGGTGAACTATATAAATAAGGAACTGTTACCGTGGGCATTCCTTAATGGAATCGCATATAATATATCAATGCTTCCTGATAGCAAGCCAACGAAAAGTATGGACTACAATCTTGTCACAGAAGGATATGCGTATGAACCAGACATTGCAATCATAAATTATGCAATGGCATGCATGGCTGCTGCGAAGGAGCACTGCAGAATGGGCAAGGAAAAGATTACAGCAATCTTTTATAGCGATGCTGCAGGTAAGACAACGATTGCAGAATATCGTGATACTGAACATTTTGTTAATGATGTCGGAGAGGAACTAACCTATTTAGAGCTAGCATATTTAGAAGCTACAGATAGAGATGAATAGACTCAGGAAAGGAGATGGTGATATGAGTAAATTCAAAGAAATGAAGGTAACCTTCAAGGTTACAGAAGATGTTGCTTACAAGGCAGGTGGATGGAAAGAAGACAGAAGTTATATCAAATTTGTCGTAAACCGTTATGAAAGTGGGGCAACCCACTACGGTGACCACTCGGGACATACACTTGACCTGGATGGTGCAAAAGGAACGATGCCAAGATATTTTGATACAAGATATGAAGGCATCAGCACAGATAAAGATGCTTGGATTGCTTTCTGGAAAGAATACATCGAGAGAGAATATGTCTTGGATGTGGAGCCAGAAGGTTATGAAGAAAAATATGTAGATGAAAGAGGTGATTGATATGCCAAATTGGTGCTATACAAATATCGAAGTAAGAGGAAAGACAGATGTTGTCAAGAAACTCGTAGAGATGGTGAAGTCAGAAAAAGATGAGGAAGGAAAAGCAACTGATTTTGACTTTAACAAAATTGTTCCACAGCCAAAGACTTATGAAGAGTGTCCACCAGAATACAGAATCGATTCTGAAGAGGATGCCAGAAAAGAACACTTATCTTGGGATGAAGAAAAAGAGAGAAACTGGTTCAACTGGTATAAATGGAACTGTGATAACTGGGGAACCAAATGGGGTGCTTGTGATGCTAATACTGATTTAATCACTCTCGAAAAACCAATAGGGAAAACTGCGGTGATAAATATATATCTAAGCACAGCTTGGTCTCCAGCTCTCCCTGTATACAGGAAACTTCAAGAGATGTATCCCGAGCTAGAGATAAAAGTTGACTTTGCAGACGAAGGAGGAGGTTTCGTTGGGCGTCTAAGACCAGATGGTGAAGAAGAAGAATATGGTTCAAGTGACCCAGAATTTAAAGAAGTCTGCGACAGTGTTGGATGCGAATATCTTTATGAAGATATGGAAGAAGACGAAGATGAAGACTCAGAAGGCTGGGAAAAAGACTATGAGTGGGAAAATTAATAAAGAGGAGGATATAATTATGGAAAAGCAAGAAATTAAATTTACAGTAGAGAAGATTATTACAGTCGAGGACATGGAAGATATCTTCACAACGGCGGTTGAATCAGGATACGACGGCATCGGATACTGGTGTGTTCTTGATAACACAACTGATTCCTGGAAAAAAGCGGTGAAAAGTTTGAAAGAAAAAGGTGTTGAAACTTACTGGGGAACCGTAATGACGAAGGTTATCTTAAACGGCGACAGGATAAGATTCTATGACGCAGAGGCGGATGAGAATCATTTGGAGCCAGACGAAATTTGGTATCTCGGGATGGAAGAATTCCAACAGGGATGCAAACTTTATGAACAGGAAAGGGGTTCTTTGACCAAGAGATTGGAAGACGGAGACTTTGATGCTGTTGAGGCTGATTGTTTCGTACAGTACTGTTTATTTGGGACTCTTGTTTTTGGATAAAGGGGGTGATGAAGGTGAAATTTGGTGTAAAATATCAAAACGATGCGGGTGAAGTTAGAGCCGAGATCATGGATTTTCCACAGATCAAGACGGTGGCTCTAACACCCAACCAGTTTGAGATGTGTATGTGGTTTGCCGAAGATGGCAAGCGAACTGGCGAAACTGTTGTGGATTGTAAGCCATTAACAGAATATGAAGTCAAGAGGTGGAAGTAGGAGGCGTTGTATGAAGGATTTCGTGAATCGAGCAACAGCTGGATATAGCAAAATCAAAGGACAACTCGTGTGTAATCAGGGGGCTCAGGAAAGAGAAATTTCTGAGCTCCTTTTGGCTCACGGATATAATGTCGTAAATGTAACAGCTGGTTCTTGCAAGAAAAGAAAGTGTATGTTAAAATATTATAAAGAGAGGTGGTAATGCATATGAAAATGATTACTTTGAAAGAATTAAAGGATAGATTCCATCCAAATTTAACTAAGCAACAATTTGCGAAGGAGATGGGATTGGCAAATACTGTGTGTAGTAAAATGATGCGAGGCAGATATGATTGCTCGTTAAAGAGTAAGGTATGGATAGATTTATGCGACTATGTAAGAACAAAATATAACTTACAGTTGGTTAGTGAAAATAAATTTGCTGTTGAAAGCGACAAGGCATGGAGAGTCATAGAAGAATTAAAGAGGGAGAATGAAGAATTAAAGAGAATCAAGAAGGAATACGAAGGGGTTATTGAAGAACTCATGGACTGTATTCGTGTTAGCAAGAGAGCAGAAGATGCTGTTAATAGAGCTAATTATAGATTACAAATTTATGGATATAAGGAGGAAAAGTAATATGAAGCTTAAAGAATTGTATGACAAAACCGTTAATGTAGGATATGCAGTTGAGATGATTGGAAGTGTGGGAAGAGCAGGTGAATGGAGAGATGTCATCCCTGAATTTGCAGATGAATTTCTGGAAACAGAAGGGGATAGAGAAATCTATGACTTTGCCATCCAGAAAGAACAGAAGATACTGATTGTAAAATTTGCAGGAAAGGAGGAGAACTAGTATGGGTCTTGATTCTTATTTATATGTAAAGAAATATGAAAGTTGCTGTGAATGGGATAGAGATGTAAAAGAGAAAAAGGCACACTTCTATCCAGAAGAACTTAAAGAACTTGGTGAAAAGATATTTGAAAATAACTTTATGTCAAAAGAAATTTCATATCAAGTAGCGTATTGGCGTAAGGCAAATATGATTCATAAATATTTTGTCGACAAATGCGCAGAAGGAGTGGACGATTGTAATCCAGTGTGGGTTTCAGTGGATACTTTAGAAGATTTAGTAAAAAGATGCAGAGATGTTATTGAACATCCAGAAAAAGCAAGAGACATCTTGGAAACAAGTAGTGGTTTCTTTTTCGGTTCTACAGAATATAATGAGTATTACATGCGTGACCTTGAAAACACGGTGGAGATGTTGGAACCAATCATAGAGTTTTTGAAAAAGAACAAAAACTATCAAGCAGTATATAGGGCTAGCTGGTAATGGCTAGCCTTTTTAATAAGGAGGCAAATATGGTATTAATAAAATTAGAAGATGGAACAATGGTACACTGTTATTTAAGTAACTCAGAAGTCTTAGGAGAAGGATGTGATAGTGTGTTGGGATATGATTTGTATAACACAGATGGAATAAACATAGATGGTGGAGAATATGACTTTAACTCGGCAGATTCATCACATTTGTTGAAAGATTTAGTTGAGTTTATTACTGGAAGTACATCAATGAAATATGAAGTCTTAGTAGCAACAAAAGACTGTTGTTATGATAGTATAGTGGAGTTGGTAGAAGAAGAATTTGATACATCTTTTAAAACTACGGCTTTCGTAAACAAGCTTGATAGTGAAATCTTAAAAAGCGATATTAGAGCTTTATACAAGTATATGAGGAGGTAGATGGATATGTATAATTATTTTATGATTATTGGCAAAATTGTAACAGATTTAGAGGCACCGTTTGATACGTTGCTCGTGAAATGCAGAAGACCATTTAAAAACATGGATGGAGAGTATGCAGATGACATCTTGGGAATAACAATCACAGAACCGTTAAAAAGTGTCTTGACAGAACACTTTAAATGTGGTCAGAAGGTTGTTGTGAAGGGAAGACTTGAAGGATGTTCGTTTAATGCGAGTAAGATGGTTGCAGAAAGAATTATTAGCATGGAAGGAGATGATTAAACATGAATAATTATTTAGTTAGGGAGTGTGGGGATGACAATATCATCTTTGGGGTCATCCAACTCAAAAGTAAAGAAGATTGGTTCAAGGCAAAAGAATATGTTGAAAAATGCCGTGAAGAAGACGGCAGAAACTTTGAATCAGATTCAGAATTGATTGAAGAATATTTTGAGAAAAACGGCGTCGAATATGAATGGATAAGTATCGATGACGAACTAGAATTATAAGGAGGAATAGAAATATGAATCAAGAAAAGAAAATCAATTATAAGAAGTGTTATGCAGTAACAGGTTTCAACTCAAAACAAGTATGGGTTTATGACGACGAACATGATGTATATATAGACCCACCGAAATGTGTAATAGATGAAATCGAGGGAAAGACAGATAGTTTTGATGAACAAGAGAGTCTTCTTGATGAAATTATCAAAACAGATCCAGACTGGTTACAAGATGAGGCATACACCTATGATGGTGAAACTACAGATATTTAAGGAGGTAAGTATATGGAATTTGAAGTAGGAAAAACTTATGAAGTGAGATTGGGAACTAAACATAAAAGTTCGTTAATCAAAGCAAAATATGTTGAGAAAGATGAAATTAATAAAAATTATCATGTAATTGAAATGATTTCACCAATCTCATGGAAAGGTGATAATTCAACACTATTATTACAAAAAGAACTTTTGCGGAAACATGGAAGTGGAATTCAATTTATAGTCGAAGAACAACAAATATTAAAGGAGGTGGAATAAGTATGAACATATTTGAAAAATACGTGAGAGCTATCAATAGCATCCAAGCACCAGGACTACCTGCCAATAAAGTGGCAGTGTTCGTTGGTGATATGGTTTTCACAGACGCAGAAGAGCCATCTGTAGAAAAATATGTGAATGAGCATATAATCCCGTGGGCATTCATGAATGGCATTTATTGTAAAGGTATGACGCATGGTAATTTCGTTGTTGAACGAGATTATCAAAAGCCTGAGGAGGTTGTTAAAAACAAGGAAGAGGATTTCTATCTAAACACAGACATCCTTAATTATGTATACGCCGTGATGTCTTCAGCTGTCGATATCCGTAAAGAAGAAAAAGGAACAGTCATCGTAGTAGGATACTGTGGTGAAGCAGACATGGCGTATGTCAACCGATACAATTCCGTGGAAGAATTTACAGAACAAGCAGAACAAGAGATAGAATGCTTGGATTATAATGAGGAGGATGAATAACATGATTAAAGACCAAATTGAAGCAATCATGGCGCTATACAGCAACGCAGTTAATAGAGCTAAAGAAGCATATAAAGAAGCTGAACATGAATGTAGAGAAAATATTTTTATGGAGTCAGGAGAAGCAGATGCTTATATTAACTATGTTGAAGGTATCGAGGATGTAATGAAGATATTGGACATCCCAATTCCAAACTGGGAGTTAGAAGATGATGATGAGGAGGAGGATGAATAATATGAAACAAATAACACAAGTAGTAGATATGGAATTATCAGAAGAAGAAACATTGACTTTATTAAGAGCTAAGGTTATTTTAAAGGAGTTGCATATTAATCTAAAAAAGATTGAGGTGAAGAGACAACCTTATGCAATAGACATAGTTAAGAAAGCTGCAGATGAAATAAATGGCGTAATGAATAGTTATGGTGCTCTTCTTGATGATAATGATGCAGAGGTTCGTAAATTGGACGAAAGATATCAAAAACTAGAAGATGAGGAGGAAAAATTATTATGACACTAAAACAATTTGAAAAAACAATTAAAGATGCTTTAGAATCTGTTGAAGATGAAATTGAACAAGCACAGGATTTTGCAGAGCAAAATGATGTAGAAGAAGACTGTGCATATGAAGAAGGCTATAGTGGTGCATTGCAATATGTGTTAAAATTATTAAAGGAGGTGAAGTAATATGGAAAAGACCATAACAAACATTATTCAGGAACTAAATAAGTTCAACATGCCTCAAGCTTACGAGGCAGTAAAGGAGGCGGGTATAGAGGCTAAAAAGCCTTCTATCCGTGCCCGTGTCTATGAAGCCGTAGATAAAGGCATCCTTAAGAAAATAGCGAAGGGAATCTATCAAAACAATAATTGTTTATTGATTCAGGGCGATGGAAAGGACCTAAGCTTCTTAGAGAATGGATCTATTGATGCAATCATCACTGACCATCCGTATGACATCAAAGCGGCAAACAACGGTGGAGATCGTCATTTCGCAACCTATGACTGTTTTCAATACACACAGGAAGATTTTAATGAAAAAGCCCGTGTTTTGAAAGATGGATGCTTCTTGGTAGAATTCTTGCCCGAAGAATCTGCATTGAACTATGAATATCTATATAAGATCAAAAAAATGGCAGAGGCTGCGGGATTTAAATATTATGCGAAAGTTCCGTGGAAGAAGGGGGGCTTCGTATCCAACTGCGGTAGAAAATCTAAAAACACAGAGGATGTAATGATCTTCTCAAAGGGTGAACCAAGATCGCTTAGAGTGGATGCTAAGAAAGATAAAGCAGATCCATCTGTTAAACATTTCATGAAGGGATGTAATGGTATGTTGCCAACCGTATTTGACTTTGCAAAACCTGCGAAGAAAGATATGTTGCATCAGGCAGAGAAACCTGTAGAGTTACTAGAACAAATCTTGGAATATGTAACTAAAGAAGATGAAGTTGTGCTAGATCAGTTTGCAGGCTCAGGTGTTTTAGGTGAGGCATGTATTAAAAAGAACCGTCATGCAATTTTAATTGAATTGGCGGAAGAGTTCGTAGAGAAAATCGCGAACCGTTTAAAATTAGTGAAGGCTTAAGGAGGAAATATAGTATGTCAAAATTTAGAATTACAAAAACAATAACTCAAGTAGTAGAAATAATTGTTGAAGCTGAGAATAGTGAAGAAGTAGCAGTAAAACTCTACAACGGCGAATACGATGATGAATTCATGTATGTAGAAAGCGAAGAAACAAGTGAGAGAGACAGTGAATTCGAAATAACATCGGTAGAAGAGGAGGAAGAATAATATGATTAAATATTACGTAGACGACATTAAAGGACACAATCTATATGAAGGTTTTGATGAAGATACAGCTTATAGATTGTGTAGAGTATATAATAAACATTGTGGCGGAACATACGCTGTAACCGAATGTGAAACAGATTTAGATGATTTTACAGAAAGTAGTAATCAATGTGTGTTCTATCAAAATGAAACATTGACATCTATTTACGGCGATGACAAAGCAATAAAGAAAGATATGAAGATGGCAATCGAATATATAACTGGGAAAGAAATTATTGATTTCGAACTAAGTTATAATGACCCAGGTGATTCAGGAAAAAATGCAACATTTTGGGCAGAAAACATCAAATGGAAAAAGAAGGTGAGATAATGTATATATTGGTTGAATTTGCTCCTAGAAACAAAAGAAAAATCACAAGAACTGAGATTATTGAAGTTCCTGAGATCAAAACTAAGAGTTTAACAGTTCTAGAAAGCGCTTCTTGTTATAACAAAGCAATAAGTCTTTGCAGCAAAGATGAAAGAGTTTTTGGTTGGAAACTTTTAGAAGAGTATGAGTTAAACAAAGAAACTTGGGGCAAGTCTGCAAAGGTAACCACAAAAAGTGGAGATGAGTTAGAAATCACTTTAGGTGATATTGAAATTAAAGATTTAAATAAATAGGAGGATAAATAATATGAAATATATTGAAGTGATTGATACTGCATATTATGAAAAGAATGATTGCAATAATTCATTTATTGTTGCCGTAAGTGAAGACGAATATGAGTCGCTAAAGAGTGATTTAGAACGTATTCTATCTAATCAAGAAGATTATGAAAATGTCTGGGACGCAATGATGGAATGCATTGAAGAACACGGGGCAGAGCGTATCTGCCCTGATTTCAGTTTAGAATGGTAGGAGGAAAATAATATGAAAAAAGTCACAAGATATTATATTGAAATCAAAGATCTAGAAGTGGACATGGACCCACCATACGTTTTACAGTCTTCATGGTTCGATACAAAAGCCGAGGCACTTACATGGGCAAAGCAGATAGATTACCTTGCGAAAGGATACAGGGTAATGCTTATGTCGGCAGAAGGCGAAGAAGATGAAACAGGCTACTGGCAATATGAAGACATCGGATGTGTAAAAGTTATACGTTCGGGGAGATAAAAAATGAAACCTGAATTCACATTAACAATAGAATATCGATCTAAGCTAGACGGTCTTCTGTATTTACAGTTCGATGCAGACAAGCATCAACCAAACAGTAAAGTAGAACTTTATTGTCATGACGATCCTTTGGGCAGACATGATAGATCTGTAACAGAATCAGATCTAAAAGAAAACTATATAAAGCTAAGAGAATATCTCGAAGACTGAGGTGATAGCATGCATTTTATAAAAAATGGTGTTACAATCGGGGCCCGTGAAGGTCCCTGAAACAACACCAGATAAGTTAAAAAACTTTTTATTCTTTTTTCAGGAATTCACTTGACAAAACTGAGAAAAACGGTTACAATTAAAGTGAACAAAAAGCTAGAATAATAGCAAAAAAAACATTTAGAAAAGAGGATAAAATATGAAAGAATTCGAAAAAACAACACTAAAAGTAGATCAAAACCCGATCTACACATTCTCAGCAGAATCTGCTAGAATCCACCTAAGCTTAGGAAATGAAAAAATTGGAAAGATGATTAACTGGAGTACGCTGCCTGGTAACAGCTCTACGCCGCTAGAGGCAAAGGGACGTAGAATCACAGATGTCGAAGGTACATGTTCACACAACTGTACAGGTTGCTTCAAAAGCTGCTATGCTCGCCGCTCAATCGTGCAGCATCATAATTCCATCACACAATCATGGGCAGAAAATACATTGATGATTCGCTTCAAGCTTGAAGAGTGTTTCAAACAGATTGATATGCAGATCAGAAATATCAATAAGAGATTCTATCAAACTAAGAATCCTGCAGATCTAAGCTACAAGTTCTTCAGAATCGACACCAGTGGAGAACTGCAGTCACTAGAAGAGCTAGAGCACTGGAATCAGCTAGCGCTATCTCATCCAGAGATGAGGTTCGGTATATATTCTAAGAATTCACCAGTTTTATTGGCATTCTTTAGAAAGCATAAACAATCAGCTCCAAATTTATGCATCAATATATCTGAATGGAATGGCTGCATGAAGGATACAATAGCAGAACTCAGAAAGATGAATGCTGTATTCAACGTATTTGAGTTTGATAGTTCAAATCTTAAGACATCAAAAATGTCAGACGAAGAGAAAAAAGCTAGAGCTGCATGCATAAGATGCCCTGCCGTGGGCGCGACAAAGGATAATAAACATCCTATCAATCCTAAAACAGGAAAAACATGGCACTGCACAGAATGTCAGGGTTGTTACACAAAGACTGGGATACACAGGTTTGTATACGCACACTAGAAAAAATGTGAAATTTATGGTATAATTATTAAAGGAGGTGATGAATCAATGTTGGTCGCAATAATACTAGTGTTTGCGGCTGGAGCAGCTTGCGCAGCCTCATGCGTGTTAAGCTGGTTTGTAAACAAACGATAGCTAGTAACTACCTTTCACACAGAAGGGAGGAAAAAGTGTATGGGGGTTATAATAGGCATATGGATTATCCTTATATTTATTGTTGGTTCAACATTCGTTGGCGTCTTCACATGCGATATGCCGTTAGCGGGAAAGATTGCAAGTCTTTTGCTTATAGTGTTCGCAATCGTGATGATGGTCATATGGATTTGTACGCATTAAAACAAAGAGATCCGAAGGGGGTTTGGCAGCGATGCTAAGCCCTCTTTATTTTGCCTTAAACAAACATCACACGCGATCTAAACATGCCATAAAATTTTTAGTGTATATCAAGACTGTGTTTCTGGTCTTGATTTCTGATTATTAACGAAAGCTAGTAGTCAGAAAACAGGATCAGACTAGTCAATAGCAGTATCCTTACGGGGCAACACATGTAAAAATTTACAACTTATGCCCCTTAACCCCACATTTATCTTACAATATATGTTGGGGTACACAACTGGGCCCAGTTATGGCCATAACAGGTACCTTTTATATCTGGGGAGGGCTTTTATTTTCTGGGGGGATTTTTTTCTTTGGGGCGGGGGTTTATTTTTTTACCACGGGGGCGGTTTTTTAAAAAACCAGGGCGCGCGTTTTTCGAATTCGACCCCCCAATTTTTTTGAATTTTTCTAAAAATGGGGCGAAAGTTTTTTCAAAAAACGGGGTCAACTTTCTGTGTTTTTACAAGGGCCTAGTTTGGTCCTAGTTTTAGGCCCATTTAGGTACCTCCCTATCTCTCCATCTACAGAGTGAATTTTTCCTAAAAAACACTCACCCATAAAAGCGTAAAAAAAAAGAAGGTTATTCACCTTCTCTTCTTATGGCTCTGAGTCTCTCGCCCATAGCTTTTCTTTGTTCCTCAGTATACTCTCTCTTTTTTCTGAAAGGATTTTTACCGAATCTAAAGTCATGCAGTGGACAATTCACAGCTGGACATAGCTTTACCTCTGTTCTGTCACCAGCACAACAGTCTAAACATTTAGCTTTAACAGCTTTTGTGATGCTCGTGATCTTTCCCTCTGTCTCAGCATCGCCCATTTCTTCTACATCTTCTTCGATATCAAGATCTGTTTCCATGCCTCTCTACCTCCTTCTATACACATTTTATCACACTTTTTACCCCATGTCAATACCCTTTTTAAAAATTCCTTGTAAATTATAAGCATTTTTTTACATCAAATTCTTTCAAGGATAAATTATCCCTGAAAATAAATCAAATTATTTTTTCCTTGTAATTTACAATGATTTTTTACCAAATTTTCGATTTTTCACTTCATACACACCTCCACATGTGCTCAGATATGCCTCCATACGCCTCAAAACACCTCTAAATTTCCATTTTTAGCTTTCTGACAACATCTTATACCTCCCCACCTATAAAAATCGATTCTAGGGCATATTTTTATTTTCATCCAGATCCAGCTCTTTCTAAATTTTTATCTCCACCTATTGACATGTCCACCTGTTCATGCTATAATAGTCTCGAAGATAGAAAGGAGACTCACTATGAATAGACAAGAACTTCTAGAGACTGTTTTCTTTAAAACATTCTTTGTACATTTGTTTTTGAACTTATTGGGCATAGTATTGCTTGTTGCTTACTTTTTCATGCCTAATCCTTCATGGGGATATGTGACTACATGCATACTTGTCTTTATAGGCAACTGTATCTGTTTCACCGTAAACAGTGTTGTGACTATGAAGATGCTCTATTAGGGCTACATGGTTATATCGGTGTACCGTTATATAGACACACAGCTCTATACAGCTACAGCTACAGCTACAGCTAGACACATGTACACCAAGAGGTCTATAGGGACACATACACAAAGACATACACATAGCTGTTTGTAAACATACATTTGAATACATACACCAACCTGTGTTTATATACAGGTTTTTTCTGCTGTCTATACACACGTGTAAATACACCCCTATTTTTACCCAGATTTATACCCCTTCCCTCGCGTGCATGTACGTGTTTAGGGGGTTTGCCTTCTCCCGTACCCCCCCTTTAGTATATATAAATATATACTTGTTCCCCCCCTACGCCCCCTTCCAACATTCATAAATTCATGTTGTTGGGTCCCCTCGACTATACGCGCTACGCTCGGTACTCGCATGGATCGGTAGCGTCCTAACAATCCATGCTCATACCTTGCTATCGCTACCGCCTTCGCCATGCAAACTCAGTGATTAAACACTCTCGTTTGATATGTAACTCAGTGGCGCGAAGCAGCCAGAGTTTATGGCGAATCGTAGATGAGCTACGACTTAGCGGAGCGGAAGCGACGCGTATAGTGTTACGGAAAAATTCCCTAACTAGCTAAAGCTATTTAGTGCCACTTTTTTCCATAAAAACCCATGTTTTTACACATGAATTTTTTTACAAAAAGATGGATATTTTTTTCCTGGGAACATACATAGAAATGTATATGGAAATACAGGGATATAGGTAGGTATATAGAGGTACCTATTATGGCCAAGTTAGGTACCTACAAAAAGCTAGCTCTCTAGCTAAATTTCGCTATCTTTAAATAAATCTCGATAAAAATCGATAAATCTAAAAAAAAGAATTATTTATTATTTTCTGGAATTTTTTGGAATTTTTTATTATTTTTTAGAACTCTCCGAAGAGAACTCTCTATAATACGCACGCACATACATGCACGTGTAGAGATATACCTATATAAGTACCCAGATATGTCCATAGGTAGAACTAGGTATGGGTATAGGTATGGGAATATATAGGTATAAAAAAGTCCCAAGATGTATTCCTGGGATTAGCTAGTTGTCTTTAGCTGACTGTCTTTGGATTTTTCTCTTCATAGATAGATTCGAAAACATCTTCCTCTGCTAGGACAGGAGCTAAAAGGCGAAGGGCGAAATAGTCGATCTCATTTTTTGGATCTAGAATCTCATTGACGGGTCTAGATTTTAAATGGTAATTATTAGATACGAATCCATCCTTATCTGTGTCCTCTTCTAAAGTAATCTCTCCTAAAAAAGAGAGGAGCTCTACAAGGGCTTTGAGTTGGTTGTTTTCGGTTTCGAGATGGCGAATTATTTCGCGAGATTTTTTAAGGGATTCTTCATATTCGTTTGTGGTCATGTGTGTGTTATTCTCCTTTTATTTAGAGGCGTTTATATTCTTGCCAAATTATGTCGAAATCTTTGAGGACTTCTGGGGATGCGAAATTGCGGGTAAGAAAGTCTTTAATGGCTTTCTTGGATGAGGGGAGGGTTAGTGTGGAGCCATCGGATTCATAGGTCTTGATGAACCTGTATAGGGGTCCACGGGTGTATTTGAGTGTATATTCCTTAAACGTATATATCATGTGTTTACTCCTCAGGCTCTTCTTCTATTCCAGATGTAAGCATATTTATGATGGCTTCTACGAATGCTAGATCATCAGAGAAGTCGTCGGAGATGCGGGAATCTATCTCGGAAATTGAAATGCCGAATTGGGAAAACTGTGATTTGAAAAATTTAACCGACGTCTTTGTGACTTGACGGTAGTCTTTTGGAAGAGCATGGAGGAATGAAAGATAGGTTGAGAAGGACGCGATGATGTATTCGCGGATAATTCTCTTTGGAATCTTCTTGAAATTCTCAGGGGAAAGGGTTTCGTAAGGAAACCACTTAGAATATGTCTCTTGGTAGATCTTCTTGTCTTCCTTATCCTTTTTATAGGTTTCAAACTCATCGTCTAATAGTATATGTATATCTTCAGAAAGATGGGCGGCGGTATCTGCGAGGCTGGAAGAAACAGTTCTAACATCTCCAAGAGAAACACCTGAAATAGAAAGACCTCTAATTGTATCAGATGCTGTAATTGATCCAGAACGAGAAGATAGTGGGATTGTACGAGAAGTTCCTTTAGCGGTAGCTTCGTCGACCTTAACCTTATCTGCTATTAATGTTTTCATTTCTTGGTACCTCCTTTTGGTGTTAGGTTGAAAGTTTCTTCAAAGTATGTAAGAGCTTTGAAATATGCGACAACCGTTGCCTGAGCGGACTCAAAACGGCAAAGGTGATCGTGGATGTCTACGGGTGAGAAGTGTTCTTCTTTTATAGAAACAAGATGCTCCCAGGCGGATTTGTAACTTTCAAGAAGGAATTGGTGTGTGTCTTCGATTTTAGACATGATGTCTTCTATTGGTGTTGTTATCATTTGTGGTCGTTGCCTCCTTTTATATATATCAGATTCTTTTTTAAATTGTCAAGCTCCGCGAGGTCTTTCTTCCACTGTCTGACAACTTCAGATATAGCATGATAAGATGTTAACTCGGTGTCAGAGCCGCAGTCAGGTATTTGAATCTTTCTGGGTAGATCAACACTAGCGCCACGGTATAACACACGAGAAATAGTTGTTGTTTTAAAGGCGCATGAGTCGACCATTTTTTTTATATCCTCATCAGAAAAAGGAAGTGTTTCTTCAACTATCTTTTTGACGCGGGATGTGCTTATCTTAAAATGACGGCTAAGCTCGCTAATTGAGACACCTCTTTCTTTGTGTAGTTTTTGTATTTCTCTCTTTTGCTCGAGAGTTATTTTCTCTGATCCTGTCATATTTTTCTACCTCTTAGTCTTCACTTAATTCTGCTAGAATATATAAACCACATATAACGGTTGTAACTATATTTACCCAAGTCGGGGTTAATCCCCATGTCCAAATTATAAAAATTAAAATTATAGACATATTACTATTTTACCCCCTCTAACTCATACTCACCACTCTTAATTGATAATATAACATCAACCATACCGTCGATATATGATTCGCTCTTATCTTGAACATCTTGTAAAGTAAAAGTATAACTAAAATTATATTTATCATCACGTTTTTCATCATAGCGACCACAACGACATTTTACTTCGACATAAACATCGTCATAATCGGCTTCAAAATAACTATAAGTTATTTTTTCTATCTCACAATAAAAATTCTCCTTACTTTTAAAATTTCGGTTAAAATACTTCAAAACCGAATTTTGTATTCTATTAATTAATACAGTATTTTCCATAACCCATCTTCATCTCCTTAAACGTGAAATAACCAATAAACAAGTTTACAAATGTTTTGAATTGGAAATAATATAAATAATCCTATATAACAAACAATACATCCAAACCAGTTCATTTTAGTATTATTTTTAATATCTTTAGGCATTGGTACACATACACCAAACGCACTATAGAAGCATTCATTTGCAGCAAGAATAATAAATATTATAATTGAAAACGCCTCAATACACAATATGAGACTTAAAATTTGATACCATTCCATAATTACTCACTCTTATCCTCTTTTGCATTGTTTCGCCAGTTCTAGATCTATTGTATCAATAAGACTTTGAAAATGTAAAATTTCCTCTCTAAATGCTCTTTTTTTATTCATCAGATATTTACATATCTCTTCTGGTTCATCAGGAACATATCCATTGCTATAAGTTTCCCATGTATGTCCGATTAATACTTGGTCGCTCCAACTAGAAACTTCGTGCTCACCAACATTTAAAAAATCAATTCTATCTTGAAAAATAGTAATTTTAACTATATCTTTAACCATACTCTACTCACTCTTATCCTTAACTATATTAAATTCTTTTTCAGTGTAAAACGGTGTGCTTTCAAGATTATCCCAATCAATTAATGTAGGAGTAATATGCATCATTAGCTGTTGCTGTAGTTTTCTTTCATTAATGATATTTTTGTAATCTTCATAAGTCTTCATTGCGCTTAATTCTTTTGCAGATATAAACATTCCTTTTCTTATAATGATGTCTATGAACTTTTCTTGCTTTTCTAACTTATCTGCGATATCGTTTAATCTATTAGCAACAGTATTGTT
The DNA here is from genome assembly GCA_017652345.1 of Methanobrevibacter sp. The sequence goes on along the minus strand of JAGCBE010000103.1, from coordinate 76,108 downwards.
TAATGTTGCCATGTGTGGATCAGTAGCATATGACAGATAGCTATCAATTACCATATTTATAAATTCCCTATCTTTCATATTTAAAATACTCCTTTAATAAGTTAAATTCTTCCTGTGTAAGTTGCCATTCTTTTTTATATTGTCGATTATAAAGTTTTAAAACCATTCTATCATTATGATGTTTGATAAGAATTCTTAATTCTAGAACATCAACATTCTTTTCAAATACAATACTTAATACCTTTTCTTGCTCTTGTGCTTTAATTAGGGCTTGTTTAATAGAGTCGTAGCAACTATTTATTTTATCATATTCTTCTTTACTACCAAAATAAGTTGTTTTGAATAGTTCTTCCAACGCTTCACTAGGTTTTGCATTGTCTATCGCTTCTAGACGTTGTAATGCAGATTTAAGTATATCTCTACATTCAAAATTGCCTATGTATTTATGTAAATATTCATAAGTTTTCTTAACGAAAGTGGCTTCATCATAATTTCCTTTTGATAGACCAACCATGTTTTCACTCATAACAAAAGCGAATGATAACAACTTCTCTAATGTTTCTATATTGCTCATCTCGTCCACTCCTCTAATGTGTCAAATTCTTCTTGGGTAAGTTCATCTGTGGTCCATAAAATATTGTATTCTTCTAATGTTTTGCATTTCTTTAAATTATTAACCTGAACATTCTTTTCAAAAACAATCTTTAACACTTTTTGAAAATCAGTTATAATCTCACCCAAATATTTTATTTGACCTTTTAATTTGGTATTTTCTTCTTCTTGTTCTTGTGCTTTTAGCAATGCTTGTTTAACAACATTAAACCATACAACACAGCAGTCATCAAGGCAATCTTCCCCCATTGCTTCAATGTTTTTTAAACATTCCAAAGCTTCGCCAGGAGTTGAGTTGTCTATTTGTTCTAGTCTTTGTAATGCTTTTTTTATAGTTAGAAAATCATCATACGTTCCTTCTAATGAATTTGTGTTTCCGTATGTTTCCATTATTCTGATAAATGATTCTAATTCTTTAGACATATTCCTACCCCATTCCTACATATCACTCTTTGACTATTTCTATCTTACTAAAAAGATTCTGTCTTAATAATTGTTGCATGGTTGATTCTGCTACTTCTTTATCTAAGAAAGCTAATTCTCCGACTTTTATATCGATGTAATAATCAATCGTGCCACAACGTTCAATAATATTTTTTTTCTTATATAATAACAATTTATAAAACATTTTTTTATTCCACCTTTATTATATCATTATTTTTTATTAATGCAAGCTTTTCTTATAAATAATTACCAAAAACAAGCATGGTAATAAATACATAGGTAGCTATACTTAAAAGTATTGTTCCATCTATATTAATAGATATTTTTCTAAATCTTTTAGTTCTATAAATTATAGCAACAGTTACTACGCCTATAATTGTGAGACCTAAAAATACAGTATAAATCCACCACAAAATCCAAGCAAAAATATTCATTATTCACTATCCTCCCCAGATTCTTCTTCATCATCAGCTTCGTTTCTTTTTCTAATTAAAAAATCTAAACTGTAGCCAATGAACATACCTGCTGTAACAGATAAAATAATTATTGCTAATAAAACAAATAAACTGATTTTAAGTATCATAGTTTTAATTTTCCTTTCTTTGTTTTTTATAATATGTGATTAGTCTATCTAAATACCAACGAGCTTTTTCTAGATCCTGAATTTCTTTATCTAGGAGTTCTAGAGAAGCAGACTCTTTCTTTCCTGCTCTAGAAACATATTTTATAACATTTCCTTTACAGAATCCTTCTATCAACCCTTTGTCTTCAATATAATCTATAACTTCTATATTGCCGTCCGTATAATGAGCAGGATGATTAACTTGATCTTCTATTTTATCTTTGTTCATTTTCTTTTTCACTCCTTTTTTCTTCCATGTGTCTATCTGCTAATGCTGCTGCTCTAAGAGCAAACAATGGAGCTGTGATAAGACACAAAGATATTGCGATTGCAAAAAGTGCAACAGGAGCAGCTAAAATTATTAGTAATGTTAATAACCAAATTGGGATTGTAATCATTATTCCACCTCTTTCTCTTCTCTTTCTTCATTAGATAACCATATTGTGCTTTGAATCAACTTAATAGTGTATGGGTTATGAAAACCGAAAAGTCGAAAACAATTTAGCTCCGCAGGGATATCCATGTTAATTTTATCATGATTAAAGATTTGAAGTATTAATACATCAGACCATGCATCTGAAAGGAAATAATGTTTTTTAGTTTTTACTGAATAACCAATAACCAGTATATGGTTATAATGTCGTCCTTCATCTCCTGTGTAGAAATATCCTTTGTATGTCTCATTACTGTTTACAAGATATAACTCATCGATAGTGATCTTGTTTTGTTCGCTTTCAGATAAGTTCTTAGCTACGATAGCTTCATCTATAATTTTTTTAAGTTCCTCAGTGTACATCGTTTTCACCTCTTTTTGTTTCGTAAATATATTTTCCTATTTCCGTAGACGACCCCTCATACCAAATCGAATCGTAATCTGCATTTGGAAGTCCTTTCTTTTCTCTGTGGTTTTGATAATTATATCTGATCACGGAAGGAATTGCTACCACAAAGAGCCAGAAAGGTCCCATCCATACATTTTGGTATGAATGTCCAAGCTCATGGTAGGAAACTTCTTCAGAAGAGTCCTGATCTCTTACTTGAAAAAGACCTAGTGAGAATCCTCCCCACCACTTACCAACTATAAATTGAACGGTTCCAAAGTATTTTTTTGGTTTGTGACCTGTGATTAAAAGACCTAAAGCCACAAAAGCACCCATAATATTAGCTACAATACCCCATGTAAAGTTTAAAATGTAGTATAACCACCTGTTTTTTGCAAACCAAATACCGATTTTTACTGTAAAATTTTTCATTTTTTGTGTTTTTTCCTCCTTTTTTCTCTATTTTCACCCTATTATAATACAAAAAAATGTCTATGTCAAGAAAAAAAGACCATTTTCTGGTCTTTTATATTTTTTTTAGAATGGAAGGTCTGTCGATGCCTCATATTCAAGCTTCGCCCTTTTAGCCAAAAGGAAATCAATCATTGCTACTAGCGCTGCTGCACCCTGAGGAAGACTAGTGCTCTCCATAAACAACTCTATAATACCGTTTTTGATATTATATAAATGAGTAGAGTCAAGCTTATATAAACTATATTTTTTAGAATCTGATGCTGAATACCAGATCTTGTTCTGTGCTAGATAACCAAACCATGCATCTAAAAAAGTATCTTCATCAACATGATCTATTGCTAGTCTTAAATATTTTTTCTTTTCCATTCTTGTTACCTTTCTTTCTTTATAAGGAAGACATAACTTCATCTACCACTCCATACTTTAGTTGATCCTCAACATACATGTACCATTCACTATTTTTATGTTTGTTGAAAGTCTTTACATCAATTTTAGTTTTTTGAAGAACATACTCTCTCATTTTTTCAACAGTATGGTTATAATCTTTCATTTGAGCTTGAGTTTGTTCAAAAGTTCCTTGAGCTCCTCCAGAGCCTGAATGAATTAATGCTGTGGCTGTTGGAAGAGTAAATCTCTTATGTCCTGAGATTAAGATTAAGAAAGCGGCACTCATAGCCACTCCCATGTTGTAAGTGTAAACAGGAGTCTTACTTAAATTAATTATGTCCATAAGAGAGAAACACACTGCGGCATCTCCTCCATAACAATGTAGATAAATTTTAATTGGCTTTCTATCTTCAACAGGAATACCTTCGTCTTGTTTATTAAAGCGCATAATTTGTTTGCCGATTTCTAAACTATGGTCGTCGATACTATCATCAAGCCAAATTTCTCTGTTTTTTAAATTATTATAAAAAGTAAGTAAATCTGGATCAGGTAATACAGTATCTGTAACCTCTTTGTCTAAGTCCATTCCTAGTAATTCTGTTAATTCTTCAATGTTGTTGATTTCATTCATGTTTTTTTTATCCTCTTTTTTCTTTATTTTCTTATTTTTACGAAGAACACTTTTGTTTTCTTCGATTTTATTATATCAAAATTTAAATCAATGTCAAGATTTATTTTTTTAACTCACATAATTTCCCATAATTATACCAAAATTTACCATAAAACTGCCGAATAAAATGGTGATTTTATTTAGAGTAATTGTGGGAAATTATGGGAAGATTGTGTGATAATGTGTGATTAATTAAAACCACCAGTTTTGGAGGTTTTCTGAAATCTTGTTAAAAAACTCTTTTATATCAGATTCTTTTCTCTGATTTTCTTTTTCTATAAGCTCTCTGTATTTTAATCTGTCATCTTCTAACCAATCTGAACTGTAATAAATTTCAACATTTTCATATTTACCATACATTGCTGGATGCTTTTTAATTTCTTCAGCACATTTTCGATAGCTGGAGAATGGAACCTGCTCACCATCTACAATATCATCATGAGTTTTAAACAACACAATTTCTTTTCCATCTTTCTTTCCTACGATTTTATGTCCTACAGTGTACTTTGCTACTTTTTTAAAAAACTGAAGAGACTCTTGATTATAATCTTCTGAAATTACTCTATTACCTATTTCTATACATTGTTCTAAAGTTTGTACGATATTTTCTTTTTCGTCATCAACCATATGTTTTAAGTTTTTGTAATATTCTTTCATTAAAGTAAGTTTATGAACTAAAAGCTCTACCATAAAAAGCCAATCCCAGTCCATATCATACTTACAAAATTCTCTCCATCTTTTTTTCCAGTCTGGATGTTTTTTCAAATCTCTAAACGCGTGTCCAGCCTTTTCACTTTTTGTAACTTTGTGTTGTAGCTTAGTCTCACGCTTTAAAACATCTCTTAAGCTTTCAAAGAAAGATTTGGAATAACCTACTTTCATTTTATCTTTCATAAAGTTTTAACCTCCATTAGTCTAATTTGTCTGCTAAAGCTGCAGTAGCAGAACGCTCTGATTTTACCAATTTTACATGAGCGAATAGTGGGTTACCCTTTAATCTATCGATCATGGTTTCAATTCCTCTTGAGTTTTCAAAAGAAGTTTTATCTCTTTGAACAATATCTCCATCCATCCAAACAGCACTTCCTTCTGCCGCTCTGGCTATAATAAGTTGGATGTGTTCTTTACTAAGGTTTTCTGATTCTGAACACATGATAATGGCATTTTTAATATCTCGACCTCTTAAAAATTGTAGAGGTTGTATCTCTAGCTGTCCTTCTTCTATCATTTTTAAAGCTCTCTTCTCGCCACCTACATGATCTATGAAAGGTCCGAGGAAAGGCAGGAGCTTCTCTTTTGCATCTCCAGGAAGCGCTCCTAAATCTTTTGTGTCTTTTACATCTACATTATTTCTTATCCAAACAATCTTCTCAAAAGTTTTTTCTCTTAATGCTTCTAAAGCAGCTGTTATTAACAAAAGCGTCTTTCCTGTACCCCAAGAGCCTGTTATAATCTTAACTGTTGAATCTTGGTCATGTAACATATCAAAAGCACAACTCTGCTCTGCGTTTTTAGGGTTATAGACAGTGTTCATTCTACCATCTTTTGGATCTTTTACTTTAATAGAAGCTCTGTTTATTTTTTCTAGCTTTCCATTCTTCTTTTTGTAAATAGAAGAAGCTGTATTGTCTTCTTTGTTTATTACTATTAAATATTCGTTTTCTAGTAACTCAAGAGGGCACTCTCCGTCTTGATATAAATTGACGAGCTCTTCGTCTGTTGGAAACCATTTTTTCCATCCTGTATATTCTGTCATATTACTACCCCTATTCTTTAATGGTGCTAAAATCTATTTATTGAAAATCTTACGAGCTTTGTCATAGGCATCTTCAGTTAAACCATATGCAGCTCTTGTTCTAATAAAATGAGAATACATTTGTTTTTCTTTATTAGATAACCAGCCTGCGCCACCAAATATATCTTCATCATCTATTATAATATATTTATCTTTTTTGTCAAGGTGTTTTTCTATATATCTCCTAATTTGTCCAATTCTATCCCATCCTAAATATCGATCATTAGAAAAGTCTGTGATTCCTACAAAGTTTATATTTGCGTCTTTAAAAGTTTTTGCAATAAGCTTGGCCCATTCAATATTATAACTTGAAGAAGTTCTAACTGATGTATCTGGATTAAAATCTCGTCTCCAACTACTTGATAGGACAACCTTACAATTAAAATCTTCGCATATTTTTCTTAACACAGATATGTTTTTAGGATCTAAACCCCATTCATCCAAAATAGACATTAAATAGGTTGTATTATTCAAAACCCCATCTAAATCTAAAAAAATATAATTGCTCATTTTTTATCTCCAAATGTTTCAGCTTTTGCGCATGGAAACATTTCTGTACATTTATTGTTTCGATATTCACACAAAGGAACCAATAACCCCTCAAATTCAGGATTTACTTTTAAAACTTCCTGTTTCATTAAATTAGCTACATATCGCATCAAAGGGTCTGCCTGGTTACATAAACGTTTGTGCATAAAAAACATTAATTCTTGTGCATTAATACTTAAAATATGAGAAACGAAAGTTCCCTGTGGAAGATCTTCCCTGGATTTTTCTCTTTCAGGATGCCTGTCATCTCTTTGTGTTGATACATAATGATTACAACCTATATGATGTCTTACTATATGATTTTGGATATAGTATGGTATTGTGAGTTTGATTCCAAACCATAATTCTCTGATAGGACTGTGTTCAGAAGCTAATAACTTTTTCTTCCATTCTATATCAACCGTTTTAGTTGTTGATAATAGTTTTTTACCCACTGTGTTTAGGGTGCAAGTTTTACACCATAACCAATCTTCTTCTGTTGGGTGTTTTAAAATTTCTACTTTGATTTGATTTTTATCTACCATTATTTTACTCCTTTGGCATCGGCGGCAGGATTCGAACCTGTGTGCCCCTTACAGGACCTATAACTTTAGCAAAGTCACCTCTTCAACCACTTGAGTACGCCGATGTTTATGTGTAGACTATCGCCTACACAATTTTATTAATTAGAAGATTTTTTAATATCTTCCCAAATTTTACTTTCTCTTGAAAGAACTTCATCACAAGCTTTTTCATTTTGATTAAACCAGATGATTCTATAAGATTTATCTTCTTCTTTTTGTTTAAAGATAAATTTTATACCAAAAGTTTTAACATTATTATATGTATTTTCAATTTTAGTAATTGATAAAACATTATCTAAGTTAATAGACACACCTCTGAAATTGCGAATATGAGAAACTTTTTTATTGTTAATATAAACTTTTCTCTTCTCTTCTTTTTTTACTTCTTTTACTATTTCTTTTTCAAAATCTTCAGTGTTTTCTTCAGAATATCTATCCCATAATTCCTGTTTAGAACCCAATTTATAGTCTTTTTTCTTTTTCTTACTTTTAATTCCTTCTGAACCCTCTAAATTTTTAGCAGGTCTGTGTCTCTTTTTATTGAATTCCTCATCATAGAGATACTCATATTCATCTTCATAATCATCTTCTATACTATACATTATTTGCTTCCCTCACAATTTGTTTTGCTTTTTCTAATACTGAATAATATAACTTATCATTTCCTTCGGCTTTGGCAAAGTAATCCAATACTCTATTGTAAAAATATTCCGTATCAGGTTCGCTTGCTATCTCTCTAACCTTAACATTTCCATGTTTATCTGGTTCGACAAAAGCTATTACATAAAAATGATTATCAGAAGTTTTGGCCTCAATTCCCACACCTTCTGACACAGGCAAGTTTACAAACCCTGTTATTTCATTTTCAAAAACCAACCTAGATATAACATGAATTCTTAAATCTTTTTCTTCATATAACACTTTGATTTTAGGCGAATTTTCTGTGATAATTTCTTCTATTTTAAACTTTTTACTCATTTTTTTCACCTCTTATGTTTTTTATATAAAAAACTCTGTTAATAGGTTCTTTAATAGCATATTTAAAATCATCTGGCACATGCACATACTTACCTGTTTTATCGTCTAAATAACTGTTTCTGATTCTTTTTTTGTTGTAATAAACACCTTTTTTTAATTCTTCTTCTGTTAATTTTAAAACATCTTTAAAAATGTAGTCAAAGTATTCTTTTTTTGAAAAATTTTTTTCTGTAACTAATGTTTTGTTCTTATCAATGTCCTCTTCATAAATCTGATAAATTTTGTCATTGTCATGCTCTAAGTTTTTCAAAAAAGAATCAAAATTATAAGGTTTGTAATATTCATCATATTCATGAATAAGGTCTAAAAGATAATTAACAAATTTAATAGAATATTCTCTATTGTCAAATTCATCGTCTTCACCTTCGAAAAATCTAGTACAAATCTCATCACTAATACATTCTTCACAAATTTGTTTAGCAGTGTGTAGTGCTGTTTCCTCATCTTTTTCAAAGAAGGCTGGCAATAACTCTTCTTTAAAAAGATCATAAGTACAAGTTGGTTCTAGGTGATTATTTCTAGTATAACAATATCTTAAGTTTACAACCATCATTCTACATAAAACATGAGAATCTATTTCAATAATTTTCTTTTCCATATTTCCACCTAAATTTCTCTAAATTCCGTATCTTGGACCTTACCCCAAGTAAATCTTCTTGTCAGTTTGTTTTACATAATAGACATTTACTTTGTTTCCTAATTCTAATAAATCATTTTTAGACATTTTAATTATTCCTTTATCTGCATCAATAACTTCAGGTGAAGTCCAAAATGATGTTGGTTTATCAAATTTCCACTTAACATAGAAGTTTGTATCTATAGGATTTGAAACATATCCGACGCCTTCTTCATTAAAGCTAACTAACTCTATTTGTTCTCTTCCAGCTGGATTGTAATATCTTAAAACAACTTCTCTATAATGATCTTGCAATTCTTTTCTACTATAATGAGCTGCGAAATTTCCCTCTCGCCCCCACTTATAAGCCGATTCTTCCTGTTCATCAACGTAGCTGTGTTTTGAAAGATAAACAACCATCTTGTCTTTATCAGAATAACAAGTTGAGACTATATATGGATAATATGGAATAACATCTAATAACGTATCAAAATGTATTTCTTTTGTAATATACACATGTTTTTTGTTAAGCTCTTTTAATGTTTTGTATTCTTTTCCAAAATACTCATATGTATAAGTTTTCTTTTCTCTTTCTCCAGACTTTAATCTCTTGTCTTTTACCTTTTCAATATGTTCAATTACTTTAAATGCGTCACATTTTTTAGCAACAAAATTTTGATTAAATTCTGTAACCTCGATTCTCATATGTTGATACATGACTCCACCAGTTCTTCTCTTAAACTCAATAAAGTCTTGCATCTCATCTGAATAATAAACATGAACATTTTCATCACCAAATTTTACTGGGTTGCCATCTCGATCATACCAACCACCCATACCACCAATATGGTCACATAAATCACATTTTCCACTATAAATACTCATTTCTAAATCTCCTTTCGCCTTTTAGGCTATAAAATCGCTCTTTTGGAGCTACTTTTTAAGTTATATACTAGTAAATAGTTCGAAATATTGAAAATTTACTCATTTTTCCTTATAAAAATCAAGGGTTTTTAACTTTGTTTTATTTTCAGGGTAAATTATACCTTAAACAAAATTGAGTGTAAAAAACGCTTAATTTTATAAGGAATTACTTTTTTTGGTTTTTTAATAAGAAGTCCACAGCTTGAAGTTCTGGTTTTGTAGGTCTAAGATGAAATTCCCATCCCTCATGTCCTTCTCGATAATATCTTGTTAGCCACCAGTGCTTTCCAACTATAGCTAAGCTTAGATCAACTTGTGCTGAATCTGATTCATTATCATAATTAAAATTCTCTGCTGCTTCTACAAAATCAGATATAAAAATATATCCTTCTGCGTTTCTTATAAATTTAATATTCTTTACACTGTGATTTGTTTTCTTCAGTGCTTCTTTTGTTTCTTTTAATAAATTAACTAACATGATTACTTACCTGTACTACCAATACCACCTGTTCGAACTGCAGTTGTTGTATCATCAGAGGTTACACAGAAAGGTAAGAAAATACCTTGAACAACACGGTCTCCCGCTGCCACTGCATAATCTTTAAAACCAGGAACCAACTTTAACATCATGTGTCCTTCGTTAGGGCTACATTGGTAATCTGCGTCAATTACCCCTATTGTGTTGGCCAAAGATACCCCTGTTTTAAATCCAACTCCGCTTCGAGGTACAATAGCTAAGAACACATCATTTGGCATAATAGCTCTTATACCTAAAGGAATTGTTATAGGAGAGTCTCCTCTGTTTAATATGAAATCTAATGGAGAATAAAAATCATAGCCCGCAGAACCTATAGACCCTCTTTCTGGAAGATGTAGATTATCATAAGCTTTTATGATGTCTTCTTCTTCCATGTAAGGGAAAAGGTTTTTTGTGTCTTTTATAAATTGTTCCTTAGATACTTTTTCAAATTTAATCATTGTTTGTTTCCCCTTCTAATTGTAAAATTTTTTCATTTATTTCTTTTATATCTTGTAACTGTAAAACCAACTGGTCTATATCTTTTTTTGTAGTGTATTTACAGAAAGATATTCTTATAGTATTTCTAATTTCTTTTTCAGTTAAACCTAATGCTGATAGTACATGAGAAGGATTAAATCCTCCCTCTGTTTCATCGTGCTCTGAATCACACGCGGAAGCTGCGCTCACTCCTATTCCTCTCATAGCTAAGTCCATCGCCAAAGAGTCAGAATTTATTATTTGGCTAAAATTAAGAGAAATTATATTACGATGTTCTGGTACTGCATTTAATTTACATTTGCCCCCAAATGCTTCATTTAACTTTACTTGTAAATAATAATATAGGTTTTCATAATATTCCTTATAAGATTCTTGGCTCATTAATTTTACAGCTTCGCACATACCTACTATACCAGCTACATTCATGGTGCCACCACGAAGTCCTAATTCCTGAGCCCCTCCCACAACCAAGCCATTGTTTTTTAACAGGTCTAACCAGTTATCATTGGCCACTAAACAGCCAACTCCTTCTGGTCCATATATTTTGTGACTTGAAAAAGTAAAAAAGCTTGCATGTGGAAATAGTTTTTTAAAGTGTAGATAATCTCCTCCATAACTAACTAGTTGTGTGCAATCTACCAGAGTTGGAATGTTTCGTAAAGAAGCTTGATCTGCAATTTTAGCCACTTCATTAGTGCTTCCTAACTCATTATTAACTGCCATCACACATATCAACATGGTGTCTTTTCTGATGTAATTTTTTAATATATCTGCACAAATTCTGCCATTTGCCCCAGGTCTTATATACTGAACTTCAAAACCTAGTTTTTCTAATTGTTTACAAGGGTTGATAACGGAGTCGTGTTCTGTTGCTCCACAGATAATATGTCTGCGTTGTTCTTTTTTATTTTCTTTACATAGTTCGGCATAAGCCAACCCTTTAATAACCATATTATTACTTTCTGTTGCTCCAGAAGTAAATACTATGTTAAATGGAGATGTTTCAAAAATTTTTGCCACATCTCTTCTTTCTTCTTCAATAATTTCTGAAGCCTTAATACCAAAATTATGTATAGAACGAGAATTTCCTACAAAATCCTCGCTTAAATATGGCTTCATAGCTTTAAATACTCTTTTATCTACAGGAGTATTGCTAGCTGCATCTAAAAATATATCCACTTTGCCCTCCCTAATGAATGCCTAATGTATTTTTTACTACTCTAAGAGCTAGATCATCACATCTGTTATTAATAAAAGAAACAATATTCTTAAAATTAGTTTTATGGTCTACTCTTAAAGTAATAACATTGGTTTTTGTTTTGTGGTCAGATATTCTAAATAATAAAGAGCACTCACCTGATCTAATCTTAAAATACCAAGAATCTGTTGAACCAGATTTTCTCTCTTCTAAAATATATCCTCTTTTTTCCACTATATTTTTTATTGTATTTCTAATTGTATCGATTGTAGTTGACATACCATCTACCTCCTTGTCAATTGTATTATACACGAAATAAATTACTATGTCAATATCTTTCTATTATTTTTTATCTTTAGGAAAAATTATTTTTCCATCTGGACCAAATTCTACGTCTCCTCGACTCTTATCTATAAAAACTTGTTTTCTAATAAACCACTCACTAAGAAATTTTTCTTCTCTCTTTTTTGCTCTTGATTCTGCTCTTTTTAAAAAATCATCTGCCTTAACAGGATAATACTCATTCATAGCTATGTTTAAATTAAAAAACTGGTCATCATCGAGTTTACTGCCATGTAAATGTCCGTGTAAATTATATGCCAAATATGGATTATACAGAGCCTCGTAACTAGGGTAGTGTGATAATAGAATTTTTCCTTTAGATTCAGGTAAATAATAAGGTCCATATATTGCCTCTTTAAAACCAATCTTTTTTGCTTGAGCAATTCCATATTTATCATGATTCCCAAATATTAAAATAAGGTTTCTGCAAACAATTTTATCTAAAAGTTTTTTGATTTCTGCACAAGGACCAAATCCCACATCTCCCACTATATATAAAGTGTCTTGAGACATTACCTTTGCATTTATGTGAGATATAATCATATTATTGTATTGGTCTAAGGTTTTAATGTACCCTAGACCAAATCTATTTAAATTAAACCTTTCTAAGTTTAATATATTATAATGATTTAAATGTAAGTCAGAAGTTAACCAGATCATGTTAATTTTCTTCCCCTTTCTTCTCAAACTGTTCCATATAAATTTTGTTTAGTTCATCTCTCAACCATGTGTGCTTGATTTTAATATTACTTGTTCTACATGCTGTATTAATAGCTTTTGGTTGTCCTACTAGTATACAATATTTTTTTGCTCTTGTTATGGCTGTGTATAACCATTCTCTTGTAAGCATCATGTAAGAAGATGTATCTAAACATACAATTGCATAATCACATTGAGAACCTTGAAATTTGTAAGTAGTGCATGCCCAACCATGAGTTATATTACCCCATTCTTTTTGGTTTAATATAATATCTCCCACATTATCAATTCTAACAATCATGTAATCTGATTCTATTTTAGTAATTTTTCCTAAATATCCATTGAAAATAGGAACTTGAGAACCACCAATAGTTTTAGCATGATAATTATTTTTGACCACCATAATTTTGTCATCCACTTTGTAGGTTACCTCAAACTTAATACCACCATCCATAACTTCTACTACACAATTTCTTTTTTTACCACCATTAACTAATTGTTGAATTTCTGCATTAAACATTCTACAGCTATTCATACCCTTTGCTCTTGTGGTAACTAAGATTTGAATTTTATCAGGACTAACACCTTGTTTTAATAATTCTTTAAACTCTTCTAAAGCATTATTGTGGACGATCAAAGCTTCGGTATCACAAATTATCTTAAAATCTGATAATTCTCCTCTTATTTGAGAACCACTAAAATCAGATTTAACCAAAGGTTTTCCTTGAGTAACCAATACAGACTGTGAAATGATTCCACTTTTAAGAGCCTGTCTTTGAATAATTGTTAAAACATTTGTTTTTACATAACCAGAAGCAAGACAGTCACTTAAAATATTTCCTACACTTATAGGAGGTAGCTGTTTGATATCTCCTAACATGATTAATTTTGATCCTGAACGAATAGCTTCTATAAGCTTTAAAAATAATTCCTCTCCTACCATTGATGTTTCATCTAAAATAATTACATCATTTAGTAAGGGGTTTTCTTTAGTAAAACCATATTCTTCTGTTTCGGGAGAGTATTTTAATAATCTATGTATTGTTTTACCCTCTAAACCTGTGTATTCAGTTAACACACTGGCAGCTCTTCCTGATAAAGCACATTGTGCTATATTTAAATTATAGTGTTGGAAAATCTTAATAAGAGGTTTTACTGTAGAACTTTTACCTGTTCCTGAGCTACCTGTTAAAATATTAAGATTGTTGTTTAAAATATTCCATATTGCTTGTTTCTGTTCAGGAGTATAATTAAATCCCTGCTCTTTCTCTGTTTCAGCTATAAGTTGTTCACAGACTTCTTTATCGTAATAGAATCTAGGAGCAGCTTCTTTTAATCGTTTAAACTCAGCCATGATCTTTCTTTCTATCAAACGATAGACAAACAAACCTATTTCTTTGGTTTTATTAGAATAAAAGAAACTAGGATAAGTAATACCTCTTTCTCCGTTAACTATTCGTTCATATAGTTTTTCAAATTCTTCAACACCAACAGTTTCTTCTTTGACATATTGAGCAGCATTTGCTTTTGTGATAGGATAACACACTTCTAAGATTTCATCAAAAAGATTTTCCAAAACCATACAAGAGTTTCCTTCTACAGATGCTTCTTTTTCTAGTCTATATCTAGTATAAGCCACGCATCTTTCTCTACTGTCTCTTCCAAAACCTCTAGACAATGCAATTTTATCAGCTTTTTCCCAGCCGTATCCTCTAACATATTTTATTAATAGATAAGGATTGTTTTCAATAATATCAATAACTGTATCCGCAGAACCAAATTCTCTAACTAAATTATCTATTGCATATTTAGTTAAACCTAATCCTTTTAAACGAACATAGGCCTTACCATTGTGTATGTTATCTGAGTATCTCATGCAGATACGAGCCGCAGTGGTACGACCTATTCCTTTTATTTTTATTAGTTCTTCAATATTGTTTGTTCTTAATAAAGCAATAGGATTGTCATAATTCTCATATAAAGACTCTATTTGTTTTTCTGTTAAAAAGAAGCTTAAGAATTTTTTCTGATCTTCTTTACTATCCATTTGATAGTCCATAGATATAAACAGTGGTCTATACTGAATTCCCCATGTTGGGTCTATAATCTCTTCTGCTTTTAAAGTATAGACAGCGTCTTGTACTAAATGAGGTAATTCTCCTCTGACAATAATGGATTTGTTTCCATAAGCAGTGTAAGCTTCATTAGGAATTTCTCCTTCTACAAGTTCAACAATATTTAATAAAACAATTGCAAATTGTCCAGAAAAGTGCACTCTATCTTTTGGATAACGATAATTATTTAATTTTACTTTTGCTGTTATTATTGTTCCCATACTTTCTTTTCCTTTCTATTTCTTGTTTCTATTATATCTTATATTTGCTGAACCGTCAAGATTTATTTGTTCAATTAAACCAACCATTCGATAATAACCACGTTCTGCTTTAAAATTTCTAGCGGCAAAAACATTTTCTCTACGACTACCGTAAACTATAATGTTAGCGCCTCTCTTAAACCAAGAATCATCCAATACTGTTTTTTTGTTGGTTGCTGAATCAACTGTACTAATTTTTTGATTGTATTTTATATAAGCTTCTGCATAAAACTTAACCTCTACTACACCTGTATCAGTTAATAAGCTGACAACATGTTTGCCATTATTAGCGCCTATAACAGTTCCTGCAACAGCACATATATTTTTACTATCAAAAGTTTCTGGTAAATCATTAAAGTTTACAATGTTATACATGATTTTATTTATATTAAAAATCGCTGGTTTATCACGATAAAAACACATGTTTTTAAATTGCCAATCAGCACAAGTCCCTGTGTAATACTTATTACGCAATTCTTCTAAGAAATTATCTTTGCGAATTGATTGTACTTTTTTTAATCCATCTGGAGAATTTAAGTATTGATATAAAGGTTGTATAATAGTATTATATGCTTTTTCAAAAGCTGTAATTTTAACTCCTATGACATCATCAGGTAAATAATAATACTCTGATTTACCCATGTTTAATTTATCACTAATATATACCATAAAAAACTTTTTACAAGTTTCGTCTGTTAATAAATATCTTTTATTTGCAGAGTCTTTTTGATTTTTATCTATATACATTTTGTATTTTAATACTCTAATTTCTGTGTTAAATTGTTCTGGTTCATAACCTAAGCTAACAATTTTTTTAAGGTCTGTGGCAGTTATTTTTTCCTTTAAAGGACAATTTTCTTCTGCTAGTTTTTGAGCATACAGATAAACTATCTGTTCTGTTGTTTTATTTAATAATTTATTAAAACATCCACATTCAATTAAACAGAACATTTCTCCAACTGTTGGCTCTACTTTAGTTATAAAATCATCCAAAGAAACATATGGACGATTAGATATTATTTTATTATATAAACTATCACTAACACCTGTTATAGCAGATAAACTATATAAAATTGCATTATTTTTTACATCAGGATAAAACTCTTCTTGAGAAGTATTAATATCAGGTAATTCAATTGTAACACCAGATAACTGCATATCACTGATGGCTTTACTTATTTTTGTGTAGTTTGGAGCAACTTTTTTAGTTTTTTGTTCCTCTTCTAAATCAACATCACTGTTCTCTTGATTTTCTCCGTCATCCTCAGATTCTTCTCCTATATCACCAACATAATTACCTGAATTAACACACAAGCAAGCACATTGCCAATAAAGAGGATTCCAACGAGTTGCCAAATTAGCTTCCTGAACAGCTATTACTGAATAAGGAAGAGTGTGATTTAAACTAAATGAATAGCCAAGTTGCGGCTCAATACAATAAGTCCACACGTAATCTAAAAATTCTTTTCTGGCCATTCTAACATCACTTCCTTTCTTGTTTTAAATTTCATATATAAATATTATTTTATTTTTTCAGTTGAATGTCTACTTTTTCAACCGAATGTCTACTTTTTACTGGTTTCTTCCCCTTTTGTATAGAAATCTTTTTTAAGTTGAATAATTTTAGCAGCTATTTTTTTACTAATAGCACGACGCGCATTGTTAGCCTCTCCTAAAGTAAAACCACAAATTTCAGGATCCATAAGTATTTGCATTAATACTTCCTGAGAGCCTGAAACTCCATTACTTTTAGATAAGTATTTTTCTAAAATATTTATTTCATGTTGAGTAAGACCCGCATCAACCATTTCAAGATACCATTGATTAATATCGTTTCTAAACCTTACATATCTATCAATAGGTTGTTCTCCTGTCTCTGATTGCAATCTCATGATAGAATTAACTTCGGCTAATTGTCTAACATTTTCGGGACGTGCTTTTTTCATTGCGACCGCACCCACAGGAGAATCCATTTGAAATAAATTAGGAATAGAGCCATCTGCCATTTGTTTCCACATCTCTGGATTATCAAAATTAATCACGTCTGGGTGTAAATATTTTTCATATGTTGCCCTTAAAGAACCTTGCCATTCAATTTGTTTATCTTTTAATAATAGCTCTAGACATTTAGCCATTTTAGACTGAGCATCAGTCCTTAAGATATCCATTTTTAAAGCCCCCATGTCGTCTGAATCATGCATAGAAAAAGCTGTTATAGGAGTTCTATTAGGAGCTCTCATTAGACTATTTTGAGGAAGGTAGCCGTCGTTGAAAATGTATAAAGCGCTCGCATGAATACTGGCATTGGTAGGAAGTCCTTCTATTTTCTGAACGGCTTCAAATAACCCTGGATAAGCTTTTAATTTAGATTCAAAATCTTTAACAGGTTCAAAACCTTTTTCCTCGTCTCCATTCAAACACTCGTTAAATGTATAAGTATGTCCTCTATGAGCAGGAACTATAGCAGCTAAAGCCTGCATATCATCATTATTATAACCCAAACCACGTCCACAACTTAAAATTGCAGATTTCAAGGATTCTGTTTTAAAAGTTGCACAGTTTAATACATGGTCGTTACCATATTCTTCTCTTAATATTTTAATAATTTCTGCGGTCTTTTCTGGTTGGAAATCAACGTCGATATCAGGGAGCTCAGCTCTTTCTTTATTTAAAAATCTCCACGCTGGCAAATCATAATCAAGCGGGTTTACCTGTGTTATACCTATTAAATAATTAATATATTCACCGCAAGCACTTCCTCTACCACATCCACTTAAACTTGCTTTCCATGATAAATTTACAATGTTTACTGTTAAATTAAAATAAGCACTTAAACTTTGTCCCAAACGTTCGCTAATGTATTTTAAAATATCAAGTTCATAATTGATTCTTTCCAATTCTACTTTTCCAATAGAAATATTTTTATTAATAATACCTTGTTCAATTTGGTACATTAAATATCTATCTTGCTCATCTTCGCTTTTATAATAAAAATCTATAAATTCGTAACCTTTATTATAATAGGTATTAGCTAGTTTAAATTCAGGTATTCTGATCTTAGGGACAATAGTTCCATGTCTAAAATCATATTCTTGAATTTTTTCACCAATAATAGAAGTATTATTAATAGCTTCAAAAGCTTCTTCTTTCGTAACACCTAGTGTAAGAATGTTAATCATTTCTTGTTCAGTCATGATATAAGTATATTTGTAAAATTTTTCGGTTTCACGATCGCTAGTTTGTTTACTATTTAAGAAAGCTGAATGAATTTTAAAGTCTTCTTTGTCTAAATAATGACTATCAGTTGTCACAATAAATGGTAGATTATAATGACGAGCTAATTTTATTAAAACTTTGTTAACAGCTATTTGTTCTTCACTATCAGAAGGCTGTAATTCAAGGGCAAAGTTATCAATTCCAAAGACTTTTATACACCATCTAATAAAATTATTAGTTTCGGGAACATTGTGCTCTAAAATTAGATTATCAAGCCTTGACCCTAAACAAGCTGATGATGCAAAAATGTGTCCAGGATTCTTACTAATAACTTCCTCTAATTTCTGGTAAGTAGTAGGAACTCTAACCTGACCTTTTTCTACATAAGAATTCTCCCAAGCAAAGCTTGAAAGCTCTCTTAATTGGTCCCAACCCTCTTTGTCTTTTGCTAATAGAATAAAGTGATAATATTTATTTGCGTTTTTAACTTCTGATTCATCAATAAGATAAATTTCGTTACCAAAAATAATTTTAAAATCTGGATGGTCTTTTTTGATTTTATCTCTTTCTTTAATGATTTCAACTGCCGCTGATAAAGATTCGTGATCAGTAAAAGCAATACCTCCAAAACCTAATTTGATTGCTTTTTTAATCATCTCACTAGGACGGTTAATACTGTCTAAAAATCTTATGTTTGAGGCGCTCGTATGGTTATGTAGACTATAGAAGCTCATATTATCACCTACTTCTTATTTACTAATTTCTTATCATTTAATAATGAACATTTGTATTCAGCTGATTTTGGAATATTTGGAACCACAATATCCTGCACACTGGCAAGAACTTTTATTTTACTTCTTAGTTCTCCCAAAATTTTGATTCTTTTAACAAACTTTGTACTTTGAGAAACACTTAAGTTGCCCATGCCAATAATATGATAACAGTCAGTTTTAAGAATCACATCTGTTTTTGATTGTAATTCTCGAGCTTTATTACAGTTGTTTTGAAATTCTTTTATCGTCCACTTTAATACAGCTTCAGGACTGCTGAATTTTGTATCAATGTCTTGACACTCTAATATAACTTTGTCTAAATTCTTTATAAGTAAATCGTAATCTTTTTTGTTCATACAAAATACCACCTTTCTATTTCAACTACATTATAAAGGAAAAAGGTCTCAAAGTCAAGACCTTTTTTGCCGAATAAAATTAAGTTTTTATTTATTTGTGCTTTTTTTCTTTTGACTTAATCTCTATCGCCGCAGTCTTCATAATCAGGATTATAACTTGGCTTTCTATTTTCTAATGCTTTTTTAATTGTATTACTTATTTCTTTATATGTGCTTTGCATTATATATTTATCTGCTTCATCATGATTATAATCTACATGGCATAATATTATATAATATTGTTTCAATGATAGCTTATGATCGTCTTTTGTATTTAACCACATATTTAAAATACTCCTTTTACTAAATTAAATATAATAAACAAGTCAAATAATGTAATAGTTGATCTAACCAATAAGGCATAACATATACTTGTTTTTGCTTTCCTTTTGGGTATATAAATACATATATTTTTTTAGCCTTTAACAAGTCTATGATTATATGCAAAGAAATTAAAGGTATAAGTTGCCACACAAAACCAAAGCATATATAAAATGGTACTGCATACAAGAAACAATGTGCTAGTAAGTGATAAAAATTATCACCCTTTGTTTTTGCTAAGAATTCTGTCTGTAATACATAATCACCTAATAAGTGACATAATATTAGTTTAAAAATTAGTTCGAAACACGTCATTTAAAAGTGCCTCTTTAGTAAATTAAATTCTTCCTCAGTAAGTTGACCGTTACGAACTATTCTTTCATTGTATTCATCTACATTTTCAGCTAGCTCTAGTAATAAAATGTTTACCATCTTTTCAAATATAACCTTTAACGCTTTTTCTTGCTTATTTTTTATATCTTTTAAAAGAGCATTATCTCTTCTTAGATTCTCAACAGTTCCTTTGTAATGGATTATATCTTCTTCTTGCTCCTGTGCTTTTTGTAAAGCTTGTTTGATATGTAATGATTGAACTATGTCTTCTATTTTCCATACATCAATATCGTAAGCAAGTTTGTGTAATTCTTTTAAATCTTCTAATGCCTCACTAAGATTAGCATTATCTATTGCTTCTAGACGTTTAAGGCTTTTTTCAATATCTTCAACTGCAAATAAAGGTAGCCATACAGCACCATTTTCATTATTTGTTTCTTTCCAATGCTTTAATTCTTTTAACGCTTCTAATTCTTTGCTCATCCTCTTTTACCTCTATTTCTTGATCTAAATATTTTTCTTCAAACCACACAGAATTTAATAAACAAAAAAACTCATCTTTAGGAAATAATGGACAATTTTCACATCTTCTATATTTTTTACATATAATTTTTGTTTCCCTTAAAGTTAAATCTCCGATTTTCTTTCTCATTATTCCGCACCTACCATTCTGCCAATAAATTCAAATTCTTCTTTGGTTAATTCTTTTCTCCACCAGTAGTCTTTTTCGGTTCTAACTTTTACATTATATGCTTCAACACTTGGGTAAGCCCATTTTAATAGTTTGACATCAACATCTTTTTCATTGATTAAATCAAATGCCTTTACTTTATCTTCTTGCTCTTGTGCCTTTAATAATGCTTGCTTGATAGATGCAACAAACGTTTGATTTTCATTTAAAAACTTAATTGCCTCTTTTCTATCTATTCTCGCCAAGTATTCATCGTGATTTGCTCTATCTAATAGTTTATTCAACGCTTCATTAGAATTTGCATTATCATTTCTAAAAGCCATATAGTTTTCTATAATATCAGTATTTACTTTCTTTTTTTGTTGTGTTTTTAAGATATAGTTTTTAATAGTGTTAAAATATTCATAGTAAAGTTCTTCTACGGTACCATCATTTACCGTAATTGTCTCATATACCCATTCCCCATTAAAATCTTCATCTCTTTCTGTTTCAGTATGTGATATTTCTACACCACCCAACACTTCCAAACATTCCAACGCTCTATCAGATTTAATGTTGTCAATGGCTTCTAGTCTTTGTAGTGCTTCTTCAATAATATTAAAATATTTTTGAGCTCTCTCAAAACTTCCTTGAAATGCTACTAAGCCAAACAAGTCACCTAGTGCTTGTATATATTCTTTGCTCATTTTACTTACCTTCCTCATAAATATCTTCTAACTGTCCTAGTCTTAAATAAGGTTTGCAGCTATCTATATCTAATGTAGTATTCTTGTAGTTTCTATCAGTTAACCTACCACTACTTAATATTTGTTCATACCTATTAAGTCTTTGTAAGGCTTGTTTAAGTGCATCTACATCTACTATATAATCATCAGGATTCCAATACTTGCTCTCATCGCCTACGGCAAGCACTCTATCTAATGCTTCACTAGGGTCTGATTCTTTAATTGATTTTAATTCAAGCAATGCTTCTTTAATTAAATCATAATCTTCAGTTAACTCAACACCTGCTTTTTTACATTCTTCAGTGTGTAATTCATCTGGCATCGCTAATCTTTCTAATCCTTCTAATTCTCTTTCCATAGTCTTATTAACGTGTCCTAATATTCCTTTTAACTCAGTTCCCTTGTTCATCTTCTTTTACCTCAATTTCTTCTTCTAAAATACCTTCACTTAACAACATTGCTATTTTAGTATGACAAATATTATTAAACTCACAATAATCACACAAACCTGCAACTAAACCATAAGTATTAAATTTACAATGTTGTTTAATTTCTCTTAAGGTTAAATCACCAATTTGTTTTTTCATGATCTTTCACCTCAACTTCTTGATCGAAGTCAACATCTCTTATGCATATACCATTAAGAAAAAATTTTAAAGGACAACTAACTGTAGCACATCTGTATGGATAATTTTCATTGCATATCTGCATTTTTTCTTCTTTTGTTAAATCTCCAAGTCTCTTTTTCATATTATTCACTCTTAGTTTCCATCTTTTCTTTTTCAACAAGTTCTCTTTTAATTAATTTTTTATACTCTTTTAAGTCACAAATTAAATCATCTATATACTTCAATGCTCGCTTTTCTTTATTATAATGAATATCAGTGTTCAAACCTAGAGCATTAAATTGCAAAGCTTTGGTTTGTAAGTCACCTGCTACATTAAAATAATTTAATTCTTTATTCATACTACTCACTCTTATCCTCTCTCAACCACCATGTGTTTTTGTAGTCAATTAATTTAAATTCAAAATAAGTATCCTCTACATTAAAAGTCAAATATTTATCACTGGGATTAGATAACAACCAATTATAGTCTAAATAAAACTCGTCAGCTTTATATAAGGCTCCGTATTCATCATAAAAACCATCTTTTAATGCTTTAAATATAACCTCTAGCGGACAACCTACTTTCTCTTGCAATCCTAAAACATTATATAAAGGTTCAGAATATTTTGTAGTAAATAGATTAAATAAATTATCTCTTAATTCAATTGCTTCTTTTGTATTACCACACATATCTACTAGTTTATTAATATTTTCAATTATTAAATTATAATTATTACATTCTTCTTTTTGAGACATTATTAATTTATTTTCCATATCTATTCTTCCTCTGAATACTCTTTTACGATGTTTTGTAGTTTATTCACTACCCCTTTTTTAATATAATCTTTCATACGATTCACAGCATCGGATATAATTTTTTGTAGATCATCAACAGTTTCAACAACATAATAGTAAATCGTTCCATAACCACAATAATGAAAACCTAAGTCATTATCAGTCTTTTCTCTCCACTTATATGAAAGCACATACATTTTATGTTCTTCAAAATCCATTTTAAAGTGAAAATTACTGAAAATTAATCTGTCTAAAAATTCATTATAGTTTTCTATAATTGCAATTTCTCTTAATTCTTCTAAATCCATATCTATTTTCCTTTCTAAATAAAAGTAAAGTTTTATTTACTCACTCTTATCCTTTCGTAACCACCAAGTTTTTTCGAACAGTTTCTTCATTTAATTCCTCTGGTGTCTTTAATAACAATACCATATTAAAAGGTCTCATTTCATCAACCATTTTAGCAAATGCTTGTTTAGTATAAAGTGTACCATCAAATGAAACTCTACTATCTATAACTTTATAAATAGACATTTTATCACATTTTTCTCTTTCATCCCAATACTCTCTTTTAAATTCTATAATATAATTTATATTCTCTTTCATTTTTTCTAAGCCCGCGCTCTGTATTAGGCCTGGTTTTACATATACTCTAATGTAATCTTCCAAATCACTACCACCACTTTTAGTATATTTATAAAATGTATGTATTGAGAATTCATGTCTTAATATTTCCATATCTATTCACTCTTATCCCTTCAATAAAATCTACTTTTTATTTCCACTATTATTATAGCATGAAAAAAAGCAATGTCAATAGTTAAATAAAAAAAGTTACACCCCGACTCGAGGTGTAACAGGTTTTAAAATGTTTTTAGGAAAAAAAGTAATTTGCCCAATTATTTATCTATAACTAAAACATTTACTTTATTGGTTAATGCTGTGGTTGCATCAAGAGCAATAAGATTATCACCTTTATATGTATCATGACAATTGGTTAAATTTAAATAATGTTCATTAAATGCAGAACATCTAAAATGACCACAAACCAGAATTTTATTGTTTTTTACTTCTTCATTGAAGAATCCAGCGTCAAAGAAGACATATGGACAACCCCAAGAAGCATCTTCCCAGTCGAGATCTGCAGCGTTTCTCCAGTCTGGATTAAACTCGAAAGCATCAGTAACACCATGATAAATAGCGTACTCTTTATAGAAAGCTTCCGTAGATTTTTCTGGAGTGTAGGTAAGAGGAATAAATGAATGAACAAATATATAATTATCTAGTTCATAATAATTTATCCACTGTTTAGATTTTAACCATTTAGTAATTTCAGATTTTTTTACTTTCGCTTTGATTGTATTCCAAACTAGCTGACACTGTTCATCGATAAATTCATTATCAAAATAAGTACCATAAGAGATATGGTATCCAATTCTTAATTCATAAGCAGTGTCTGCGTTATATCCAGCGATTTGACAGAAAGTTAAAACTGTGCCATTACTAAAATCATGACTTTCTGGATAATCTTTTTCTAATAATTGTAAGAACAAAGCCTCATGATTACCTTTTATTAAGATACAACGATCTTTTGGAATTGATTTTAAAAAATTATAAACTTCTACAGTTTCTAATCCTCTATCAAAAACATCTCCACAAACTATTAAAATATGTTCTGGGTTATTTTGATCGAAACCAGTTTTTAACAACTCTGTTTTTAACGGAGTGTAGAAACTATGAATATCACTACAAACAAAATATTTCATAATTATTCCTCCCAATTTTCTTTTACTAATTTCAACACTTCAGGATCTGTTGGAAGTTCATGTTCACCCTCAGAATCATGCTTAATACGTTGTGGTAAATCTTCTTTTGATAATTTTACGAAGCTGTCTTCATGATAATATTTTTTTTCAATAAACTCATTTTTACAATCTTCACAGAAATATTCTATCCAACCGCTAGTTCTGTATTTTGTTGGTTTTCCACAACGATAGCAGTAACACATTGATAAATCTTCATATTTATTAATAATGTCTTGTATCTTACTATCAGCTGGGTAACCACCATCATACCATCTTAAAGTTCCATATTTTTCTTTAATTTGCATAATTCTGTATTTATCTAAATAATCATATTTAATCAATTCTTCTTTTAATTCTTGGCACATTTGTTCACCAAAAGCAAGTCTCCAACCGTTTGGCATTTCATCTAGTTCTGTATAACTATAATCATAATCCTCTGAAACTTTGCCTGTCCATCTATTTCGAGGAAGTAAGAACGGGAATTTTTTTATTAATTTTTTATTCTCTGAAATTTTTCGACGCTTTTCTATCATTTCTTTTATTTTCATGATTCTTCATCCTCCGTCTCAACTCTGTCAAAAAGTCTAATCACAATTTCATAATCTTCTAAATCTTCATCTGTACCAGGACAATAGTTTGCAAAATCAGTAATTAAACTAGCATTAACTTTTTGACTTATATTTTTAGCATAATGTTTTTCTTTTTTAAACTGATCATCCTTCCAAAATACATGATTGTCTTGATCGATGTCAATAGAATAAATTTTCCACTGATTTTTAATAAAATTTTTAATAGCTTGTAAGGTGAAGAAATTGCACACAATATTATCATAAGGAACAATATCTACTCCTTCATTTGCTATCGCTGAAACAACAGCGTCTGTAATACCAGTGGCTTTGTAAAATGAAACAAAACCACGTATAGGCAATCCATCTTTTTCGTTGTCTCTCCAATCCTCGAGCTCTGCCAAGTTAATTTTAAACTTGGCTATGTCTCTGTCTACATATTTATACATAAGCCACCTCCGTTAAAAATCGAAATCAAAATCATCTACGATTTTCTTAACTTGTATTTTTCCGTTCTTTTGTAAAAACTTTTGTAATATTTTAGCATGCTGGTCCATGCCTTCCCACTTATTTTCAACACCTTTATTTTTCTTATCAGGAGTCCATAAACTATAATAAGGACATAAATTCTTTCCTTCTTCAGGCTGATCAGGGTTTGTTTGAGAATATTGACACCAATAACATAAAGGACTAGGATTAGGTTTCCATTCTTTGCTTTCTATTTTGTCAATAATCTTGTCTAATTTTTCTATTCCTCTTTTTATAAACCCTTTTGTTCCAGCATCTTGTGTTATATTTAAAAATGGTAAGTTATAACGACAAATTATTTTCTCATAAGGAATATCTAAACACTCATGTAATCCCATGCTATAAATTACGAATTGCATAGGTGTAGTTAATTCTTCATCCTTAAAAGGTTTACCTTTTGTTTTAATATCTTCTATAATATAAATATCTTTCTCAGTGTCATAAAAGATACGGTCTATAAAACCACTTAAAATATAATCTCTATAAGTGAAAGAGAAATATTTTTCTGCTTCAAAAGGTTTGATATTGGGATTGTCTTTAAAATAATCTTCTAGTCTATGAATACCATATTCCATATAGTCTGAAGTTTTAGAATAATAAGACCTTCCTAGTTCGTCTGTTTTATAAAACTCTTCTTTATATTTTTCTTTTAAGATATTTAAACCAAACACACCCCCATTCACGTCAAATTTATTTCGCTTAGGAATATTTGCACTTTGAAAGAAGTCTACTAGTTCTTGATAAGGAATGGGATTGTTTTCTTTTATTAAATTAAATATTTTTTCTTCCACCGCATGCAAAACTGTACCTAGCTCTGAACTAATATTATCTGTAAAAATAAAGTGATTTTCTTCATAGGTCAGATAATACTTCCAAGCACATGAATCATAAACGTTGAGCTTTGAATGTGAGATTTTCTTAGCTTTAGGTTTATCTTTCTTTATAATATTTTCACTCATTCTTTTAACCTCTGTTTTTTATCTTCTTCTGTTTAAAATCTTTTTCAGAAGGAGAATATAATCTAATTCTTTGATGATAAAGCTTTTCAAAAGTTTCTCTACCATAATCTGAAGGACTCATTTTTCTTTCAGGAAGTAAATGTTGATAATCCATTATAATAGAAACATTTACATAAGGAATTAATGGAGCAACAGTCTTTAGAAGTTTTTGTTCATAAGCAATAACATCCTCTTCTCCTTTTGTACCCACATAATCAGCATCAAATGCTACAATTACTTCTTCTACATCTAAAGATAAAATAAGCTTTATTTGGTCTTCAGAAATATTAGAACCGCACACAGCTACGCTCCAATTATTGTGGATGCCAAAAATACTACCTATTTGAAGGACGGATTTTTCGGCTTCAAATACACATACCTTTTTGATTTTTCTAATAGTCTCTTGGTTTTCATATAATCCAAAAAGATTTTTTCCTAAAGGATGGTTATACATATCTCCTTCGATAAAGACAGGCATGTATTTCTTTCCCTCATCCAATTCCTTAGGATCATAAGTTCTTCCTCTTATACCTATTAAATTACCATTTATATCTCTATGCGGAATTATTATTTTATGTAAAGCTGAATCCACACGAATATTAAAATATCTCATTATTTCGGGACTTATTCCCTCTCTTATCCATTCTCTTGGAGCCGCTAAAGGATAGAAATATTCTAATAAATTTTCTGGAATACTTTTTATTACAGGAGGTTCTAAAGAAACTTCTCTAGTATAATCTTTGATTTTTTGGAATATATCCCAGTCGTCAGTTAATTCTTCTTCTGTGTTATCATCTATAAAGAAATCACTTAATTTAAAGAAATCTACAACAAAATCATATGCTTCTTTAAAAGTGTCTAACCCTTTTGCTCTTCGCACCATTTCAAACACATCATAGGTTTCTCCTCTGGTGTAACAACGAAAGAGTTTTGTTTGTGTATAATAATATTCTTTAAGAGAACCTGATGAAGACTCTGGGTGGTCTAATACGGTACTAAAAATAGGGTTGCCATAGGCATCTCTTAAATATTCGTCGCTACCTTGTAAATAACAACATAGCTTAATAATATCTTCTTCTTTTAGCATTTCTTTGACTTTATTACTATCTAACATAAAGTTCACCTCTAAAAGTCGAAGTCAAAATCTGAGCTCTTTTTAGTAGCACCACCCATGAAAGCAACCTCAAATTCTTTTTCACTGGTCTGGTCTAACATTAACTCAATATTCGTGTCGTTGACTTGAATCATTTTTCCTTCGTTATCTACAACAAAGCAGTCATATCTTCTACAGATATCTCTGTTGAAATGAACGTATACTTTAATATTTTGGAAACTACCTGCTCTGACTTTATACACATACATAACAGCTGTTGGTTTAAGCTCAAAACCTTTTGCTAAATAATCTTGAATGGCAGGTTTATCTTGTTCTCTAATTGGCATTAAAATAGAACCTACGTCTACTTTATCTGCGATACTCTTGGCTGATCTTAAATAACCAGCATCTAGTTCTTTAGCATTTTTATAATCACCTGACAACTGTGTAGAAGTCCAGATATAGATATTTAATGTCTTTGCTAAATCTTTTAATGCAGAAGCAAACATTAATAATACTTGATCTGTTCTTAATCCTTGAACTCTTGTTTGACGAGCTGCACCAGCTGTCAATTTTAAACTTTCACCTAGATAATCAAAATATACATAATTAACATCATGTAATTGTTTATATTTTTTTATTGTATTAACAATATCATCAATATCAAAGTTGGTGATGCTAACAAAATATAGATTTGATTTTTCAAGTAGTTCAATAGCATGGTCGACTCTTTCCTCTTCATCAGTCATATACCTACCATCTTTTATAGACATTTCAGGAACGCCTGCGATGTTAGCCAACCACATTTGTTGACATTCATACTCTTCTAACTCTGTAGAAATAACCAAAACAGATTCTTGTAAATTTGTTGTAATCCATTTTTTCTGTTCAGGGTCATAATATTCAGGAACTGCTAAATGACAAGCTTCTCCATTGGCAACACGACTATTATGTGTTACAACAAAGTCATCTGTTAGGAACAAGTGTTCTTGATTATCTACTAAGAAACATGTCATTTCTTCTGAATAATCTAATTTTTTTACACCACCCATAGCGACTGCTTTTGCCTTTTTACACTTAACTTTATATATTCCTTTGATATCCCAACTAAAATCTATGGTTCTTTCTGTTTGATATCCTAGACTTCTAGCTAAAGTTACAAAATCTTTTGCTAGTTGCTCATGAGTAGTTTTTAAACGAAGTTCGCCATCTTTTTCTTTGAAAACAAGATGTTTATTGTTGCGAATCATTCCTTTTATTAATTTTTCTCTATTCTTAATACAATCTTCTAGGTACTCTGTTGGAATACAAGTTTCTAATTGTTTTCCATATTTATAAGGACTCAAAGAATGTTTTTGTTTTGGATATTCAACTGCTTTTTGCTGTGGAATAAATAAATAACATTTACCCTCGTCATTAAGGAAATGTAAAAATTCATCATGTTGTTCCTGTTCTATAATTTCTTTTAAAGTTTTTGTTTTACAGTTTCGTGGTAAAACCTCACCATTTTCAGAAAGTTTTGTGGTATAAGTCCACAAATGATCTTCACAACATCTTACCTTTCTACCATCGAAGAAAGTAATTTCATAAACCTGCTTTTCTCCTTGAGGAAAAATAGCTAAAACTTTTGTAGGATGTCCATTTGCATCAAACAAATAGTCTCCCACTTTAATATCTCCTATTGTTTTCCAACCATTTGGTGTTGGTATCTTAGAGCTATTGGGTAGTGCTTTTCCCATACCTGTAGGAGCTGATTCCATAAACAAACAACCTCTTCTTTGTCCTCTGTATATTGTAGTCAACTTAGGTGAAATAAGAGGTAATCCTATATCAGGAACTTCTTTAAGTCTTTCTTTTAGTGCTCTTAAACCATCTCCTGCGTGGTTTTCAACCCTGTCTGAATTAGTTCCAAACTTTTCTTTTATCAAGATTAGTTTGGTCTCTTCCTTTAATAAGATATCATTAACAGTTAAGTTATCGAAGTTAGCATGCATTTTAGCACTTTGTTCTGGATCAATGATATTGGGGTCATAAATATCAGTTGTGTCCACGCCTGCTTCATTTAACTTATTGATAACACTGTATTTTTTAAGAGTGTGATAATAATAATCAAATTTTTTAGGGTCATAAATAGCTAATATGTTTTGTATATATTCTACACCTTTATTCGCAGTAAAAACTTGATATTGAACTGTATATTGTTTTAAAAATTGGTCAATATCAATATATCCTATTGTTTCCATTCCATTCTTAGCCAAGTGTTCAACTGCTCCAAATAGAATACGATGAAATTGCTCTGGAAAATCATCAATAGAAAAATCATAATTATTATCTGCAAATAATAACGGATTTTTAATTAAAGCAGCTAATACATGTATTACTGCTAGTTTGTTTGATGAAACAAATTTTGTTTCATTAGTTGCCATTGGAATACCCCCTTGCACTGCTACAAGTCTTCCATTTTATAGGAAAACTTTGGCTCAGACTTTTTTTCTAAGTCTGATTTCTTAATTGTTATAGTTACTGTTTTTTGAGTAAGATCAACTTCTTGGTTGATTTTACTAATTTCTTGTTGCTTTTTATAAAAGTCTTTGGCTTCTTGATAGTATTTTGCTATATTATAATATAAAAACTCTAAATCTAAATTATGCTCTGTCACTTTGTAAACATAATATATGGTATATAAGATACCGTCTTCTTTTTTACCATCTTTAAGAAGACGGTCTATACCATCCACTGTTTTTTCATCAAGAGAATCTATGTTGAAAACCTGTTTAATATAATCATATATTTTATTTTTCTTTTCAGAGATAGTTTTGAATTTATTAACCTCTTGTTGATAACAATCATAGCAAACTGTTTTACGACCAAAAGAATATTTTAACCCTTCTTTAATAGTGCCACATATCGCACATCTAAATGTTGCCATATCCTTGTTCAACCATCTTGTTTCTTATACCAAGAATTAAATCATATTGGTCTTCTGTAGCTGTGTTACATTTGAATGAAGAGCTTCCTGTTACTTCTTCTACAATCTTCTTGTATCCAGTAGCGTTTCCTTGATTTGTCATCATGTTTTGAACCATTAAGCCAATTTCTTTTACTAATGTCTTAAGATCTGCCTTATCTTCTTTTGTAGATTTTTTAGTTTTTGGAGTTTCAGTTTTTACAGTTTCTTCTTTTTCAACAAAAATATCTTCTTCTGCTTTATATTCTTGATAAGAATTATCGATTTCTTCTTGTTGAGCTTCTTTTACAGATGTTTTTTGGTCATGAGAAACTGTTTTTGACATCTTTTTACCCATAGCTCCAGTTGTTTTTAATGCCCATTCAAATACTACAGTATCAGTTTTAGCATTTTGAATTACTAACTTGACAATTTTTCTAGTTTCTTCATTGTATTGGATTTCTGTAACAACATATTTTGCATAAGGGTCGTTTAAATACCACTTACCACCTTTTTCAACCGTTGCAACATCTGCCCAAATTTGAGGAGAAGTATACAACTCTCTGCCGATGCCTAAACGGCTTGCTGCTCTTTTAACATTTTGTTCCACTGAGTTCGTTACTCTCAATGCGTCTTATATGACCGCTCATAATTTCTTATGAGTTCAGACTATATCTTGACCTTTAATAAGGCCCCTACCACTTCGACACACTTGTGTCTACTCTCTTTCGAGATAGTCGTTGGACGTTCCTTTGTGTAAGGCTTCGCTGCTGATTGTCCAATCCTTAATATTTTCACACTTTGGTAATTAAGGCTCTAAGGAGTTTCCAGCAATTCAATAGGTTTTAGATGCGCTTAAAGTCTTTCTTTCACTCTATAGTTATTGCACCAAGTATGACTTTTAAATGAATTATGTAAATTACCTTTGTTGATACCATGTTGTCGTGCAAACTCGTTTAAGTTTGTTACAACAAAAGTTTCTCCACTTTTATTTTCAACAAGATATCTTTTTTGATAATTATGTTGTTTATTTTCTTTTAATTTTTTATTTTTATCTTCTAAAAATTTACCAGAAAGATAATACTCTTTTTCATCTGCAGTCATATTGTTCCACACATTTAAATAAAATGCTTTATATCTGTTTTTTGTTATGGTAAACTTTGACCTTACAGTTCTGTGTAAACATCCTCTACAAAAGTCATTGTTAAGCTCATACTCTCTAATATCTTTTACATACCAGAAATTATGGTCTACGAAATCAATTACAATATACTCAAGACAAGTTTTATTTATAACTACTTTTTTCTTTTCTCTTTTTGTTTTACTTTCATTCAATGAAACATAATTCTTGTCATTGTCATATTTTTTAATGTAATATTCTTCTTGCTTTAATGCTTCTTTTCTTTTTTCGGATGAGTACAAGATTTCAAAGTTATCTTGATTTAAAATTATATTATTTTCTTTTAAATATCTTCCAAAATAACTTTTTTCTTTCCTAGCATTTTCGTTGTGTTGATCTTTTCTTCTTGTTATATTATTGGTTGCGCCTATATAGACATGTTTGAAAGGGAGCTCAATCTTGTAAACATAGTACATAACTTTACTCCTTCAAAAGTAGTTAACGCATCGGAAGATTCAGCCTTGACTTCTTGGCCATCATTTTGTCCTGATTCAATTCCGCAGTCCCATTTCCAAACAAAATCTTGATCTGAGCTTTCTCTAACACCTATACCGCAATATAAGTTACCTTTAACTTCTTTAACATCTGTTGTCCAATTAGTTACACCAAACACTTCATCTAAAATTTGTGCATCTACTCTAGCAGTCTTGTAAAGTAGCAACAATGCTCCTGTCTTTGTAACCTGCTTAACTTTAACCTCTATGTCTTCTGAAGTAAGCAAAGGGAAAATAATTTTATCTTTTTCTATCATTTTTCTACCTCCTTTATTTTCCTGCATACTCATTATATCATAATAAAATTAGAAGTCAATATCTTTTTTACAAAAAAAATAAAATATTCACACGCGTATATAATATAAGGATAATAGTCAATAAAATATTGCTTTTATTTTTAATTAAAAAAATTTTTTATTTTACCTATTGACTTATTTTTTAAAAAGAGTATACTATTATTGAAGAACGAAAAAATCTGCAAATACCGTTCTTTAAAATTATATAATTTAAAAGGAGATAAAAAAATGGCAGAAAAAGAAAAAAGATTTCAAAATTCAATTCATATTAGTGGTTATTTAAAGGAAAATAACCTAGAATCTGTGTCTACAGAAAAGAGCGGTCAAGTTATTCGCGGTTCATTACTTATCGCGACTGACAATGCAAACAGCTATAAGGTGCAATTCTACACACCAGCCTTAACAAAAAGCGGTGAAGATTCAGCAGAGTATGAATCATTAAGTCGTTTATTAGATGACGATATTGTTTCTATTGCTTCTTATATTAAGAACAACCCATCTGCAACATTCGAAGAAGCTTCAAAACATGCTACAAAAGTTTGGGCTCAAGCTAGATTTGAAGAATTTGCTTCAAAAGTTGGTGAAAGAAGTCGTTCAATGATTCTTTTAAAAGGTTTTAAAGCAGGTGAAAAAATTGAAACAGAAGCTTCACCATTTAGTCCTAGAGCTGAATTTACTGTTGATTTATTCATTGAAGACATCAAACCAGAAACTGTAACAGAAGGAGAAACAGAAAAAGAAACAGGAAGATATGTTATTAATGGTGTTCTTCCTATGTGGGATGAATCAGTACAATGTATTGATTTTATTGCTCCTACAGAAAAAGGTATCGCTGGTTACATGGCTGCAAACTTCTCAAAGAATGACACTTTAACTATTAAGGGTGAACTTGTTAGTATGGTTCAAAGAGTTTTAAAAGAAGGAACTGAAAACCAAGATGAATTCTTTGGTGAAGCTCCTCAACCTCAATATGAAACTTTATTCACTAGAGAAAGAATTATAACAGGATTATCAAAGAAACCTATTAAACAAGGCGAACAAGGTTGCATTTCTATCAAATCTGTACAAGAAGGTATGGCGAAGAGAGAAACAAAGATGATTGAAAACGGTAAGAGAATGAAGAGCAATGAAAATAATGAAAGCTCAACACCTAAAAAGGAAGCTTCAGCTGCTCCAGCTTCATCTAAAGCATTTGCAGCAGACCTTGATTTCTAATTATGTCTGAAACAACAAATAAAGATCTAGATAAAAGCCTCGATATTGTAAAGATATCTGAGGCTCAACAGCTAGATGGTGTCAAAATTACCGCAGATATTGTAAAAACAAAAGATTTTCAAACTAACTATACCAGCCTTGTTAATTTAATAGACTACTTAAACTCTATTAAAAAATCTGTAGATTCTGGTGTAAAAGAACTTGTTAAAAACAATTATACAGAAACAGGAGACTCTTCTATTACAACAGATGACTACAATTTTACATATGTTCCAGAGTCTACTAGACAAACAATAGATTCTAAGAAATTCAAACAAGAACATCCTGAGTTGTATGTAAAGTATACAACAACAAATCGCGTCTCTGATAGTATTAGAATTACAAAAGTAAAAAAAGATGAAGAAGATTCAAAAAAATCTATCGACGCGGTTTTCTCTGAAGTAAAGTCAGGTGAATAATATGGACACACAAACAAACAACGAAGTTGAAACTGTTGTCTTACCTAATGGAGAAACAGTTGTTTTCTATCCTTCTTCTCATAGCTATTTCGTTAGAGATAAAAAAGTTCCTAGTATTACAGAATTAATTCAAAGTGTATATGGTAATTCTTATGCCAATGTAAATCCAGAGCTCTTACAAAGAAGTGCAGAATATGGAACAAAAGTACACAAACAAATACAGGACTTGATAGATATGCGTTTGATGGGATTAGATATTAGTGACTTACTAACAGATAAAAACCAAGAAACACGAAACTATTTCACTTATATAGAACCTATATATAAAGTAAACCCTTTGTTTACTGAAAAAATCGTAGTGCTATATGATGATAATAGTGAACCTGTTGCAGCTGGAAGATTTGATCTTGCCTGCGAGGTCGGAGAAGACCGACAAAAAGCTATTTGTGACTTCAAAACAACAAGCGCTATTCACACCCAAAGTGTTTCTGCTCAATTAAATCTTTATAAAAAAGCTGCAGAGCAATCTGGTTATTTTACAAAAGGGGAGATAACTTATTTAGGAGCTATACATATAAGTGGCGAACAATGTAAACTTAAACCTATTCAAATATTTGGAGAAGGGTTCTTTAAAAAGTTTATAAAATAGGGCGAATTTTAAATTTTAATTTATTTAAGGATAAATTATACCTGAAAAACAATACAATTAAAAAACACCCTATTTTTACAAGGAAAATTGATTAAAATTTTAATATTTGAGTTTAAAATTATAAGAGATGAAGAGATTCATCTCTTTTTTTATATTAAAACCGATTTAACATTACCATTTTTCGTTTTTTGTAAAAAGTGGTAGTGTTAACTTGAGTTTAACGTAAAAAAAGGTAGGACGAATCCTACCTCTTTTTAGTCATTGATTTTTGGAAGATAATATATTTTTATAACTGGAATGGTTGGCACCATGATTGGTTGGGGAATACTAATATTT
This sequence comes from Methanobrevibacter sp., assembly GCA_017652345.1. The sequence goes on along the minus strand of JAGCBE010000103.1, from coordinate 40,540 downwards.
GGATTATATTTTCCAAACTCAAACGCATCAAGGCTCATACTTGCAGAGCCACTTGTTTTAGTAGCATCAGGGAGACCTTTTGCTTCTAAAGTTATTTCGCCTGTTGTTTTAATTTTTAAAAGAAGTGGCTGTCCCATTACAATAGAAAACCACCCATACAGCGACGAAGTCGTTAAAGCCTTTAAATCATATCGAAGTTTTACATCTGTGTTTATGTAAAACTCAACATCTTGTTGTGGTAGATAATTTTTATTATCAACATTTAAGTTCAAAGAACATGTTGCAACTTCTCCGTTTTTATAAAAAGCTTCAAAGCCATCAAATTTTTCATTATCTTCATCCATTACACCCAATAAAATAGTACCAGATAAAAAACAGCTATTATAATATCTAACAGAATTTGGTTTACTAAATATTATTCCCCCTATTTCATACTGGTGTCCACCTACAGTAACAGTAAATGGATAAGCTGAAGTACTTGTTAGAAGGTCCACACCTTTATTCATCATTGTTTCTATACGCGCAACTCTTTGTGCTAAGCTAGATACTGCTGTAGTATTGTTGTTAAATCTAGTTTCTATTGTCTCTCCACTGGGTTCTCCTCCGACAGCAGGGTAAGCAGCAACATCAGCAACATAAGAGAAAGAAGCTCTGCTTGCGTTTTCACAATTTAACGCCGTTTGGCTTGTTATATTATAAGTAACACCTGTTTGAACCAAGTCGGGGTTAACTTTGTTGTAGCCCAAGTTTCCTCCAACAACACTAAGAACAGTATTATCAGAACCTTTTTCTAAAGCTTTAGTAGTGGGGATTGTGATTGTAGAACCATCGACATTTACAGAAGTGGTATCACCTGTTCCAACATAAATACTATCTTTATTTGATAATAAATTTTTGTTTTCCATACTAAGTCTCATGACGTCTGCTCGCAACCCTGTTTCAATTGCTCCATCATTTGTTGTTAAATTATTTGCCATACAATCACCTCCTCTTAACTATTACTTGGTAAAGTTGGCCATTTGTTTTCAAAGCCAGTTATAGAACTATTTACACTAGATATTTCATTATCAAGTTCAGTAAATTTATCAATTATTGTCTTTGATCTTGTGCCTTCATAATAATTAGCACACTCGGCAGTAGGCGCAAAGTTCGCTGTTGCAACATTTGGAAAACTTAGAGCGTCTGTTGTTATAATATTATAGGTACCACTTACGAACATTTGTGGCGTCACTTTAGAATAAACTAAATCTCCGCCAACAACACCAAGAACAGTTCCGTTTTCACCTTTTTTTAAGACATCGGTAATAACGATTCCGTCCACATCTTTTTCTCCAGTACCAATATAAATACTATCTTTGTTTTTTAAAAGGTTTTTGTTTTCCATTGACTTTCTCATGATATTTCCTGGAAGCCCAGCTGGAATTTCACCATTCTCACCTACTACAATTAATTCTTCTTGATCTTCCATTATTTATCACTCTCCTTTTGTTCGTCTACAAACATTCCACTTCTTCTTACACATAAACCTGGCCATATCAAACTATCGTCGCCTATATGTTGAACATAATGTGGACGTACGTTTACAAACGAAATTTCATTTTTTTCTAAAGCTTGACGAATATTTTTCGCATAACTAAAATTTGGCGCTAATAAATCTTTATAGAATCTATTAATCATACCTTTTGGGTAGTACACACATTGAGTATAACAAAAATATTTGCTTTCTATTGTTGTTTTCTTAACATTTCGTAATGGTTCCCAAAAGAAATTAATTATCATGTCTTTATATTGTTTTATAACAGGCTCAATTCTATCTAAGAAATTTTCACATAATATTAAATCATCTTCTAGTATTAGTACATCATCGTCTTCTTTTCTAGCTAAATCTAAAAGGTCTAGATAACATTTATGGGGCTGATTATAAATGTCTACATATAAAGAATAAACAATCTGTTGGTACGAAGGGTCTAACTCTCTTACACCGTTTGTTAATACAAAAATTTTCATACTGGTGTCACCGTATCTGTAACTGATACAAGAGTTAAGCTGCCATAGTATCCAACTACAAAATAATCTTCCTCTAAGAAATATTTAAGCTCAATATTTTTACCAAATTCATCACCTACACCAAAATAATACGTGTAACAGCTATGTAATTTTGGACATAAATAAGCCCCCTGCATACCCCAAGGTATCTCTGATTCTGGGTCACTAGGATCGTAGCGATCTGTGTATTCTTCAGAAAATAACTCTTTAAAACTGTTTACATTTAAAGGACTGTCTGTTGATAATATAACTGTGAAATATACCGTTCCTTCGTTACTACAACCCGAATCTAACATAATTGCTCTAACACGATGGTTGTACAAAGCGGCACTGTGTCCGTCTACATATTCTTGTGTTGCCACAGTATTACCTTGTGTAATACTTGATATTTTGTTTGTTGTAACAGCTCCGTTTTTAATTTTCGCTGTTGTAACAGCTTCATTTTGTATTTTTGCTGTAGAAATAGAATTATCAGTTATTCTATCTCCTCCAAAAGTTCCACTAATTTTTTCAGCAGTAACAGCGCCATCTTCAATTTTTTCTGTTGTTACCGCGTTTCTTTTAATATGAGAAGTCTCAACAGCGTCTTCAGGAATACAACCTGATATTATATTAGGATATATGTCTTTATCAGAATTTTGTTCTTTTAAAGTCTGTATTTCATATTCATTAGCCATTTAATCACCCCCTAGATATTTCTATATTTGTTGAAAGATTGTTTATATTTGAAAAAGTTATACTCATTTGTCCACTAAAATCTAAATTAAATGAGATACTTTGTAATAAGAATCGTTCTGCGGCAAAATTAAAAAATTCACTTGTAATACTAATTAAATTATTAACCATTAAAAAAGGATTGAATAACACATTGGCACTACTTGTAGTTTTTAAAATAAGCTTTTGTCTAAGTTCATATTCTGCTCTTTCTTGAGCTAGAACATCTGAAAAGATATTACTATCGTTTACTATACTATCTGTTCTATATCCGATTCTTTGATAACATAAAGGAGATCTTTCATCATTGTTTACAGCAACGGCTTTATAAACAGCGCCGTTTTTAGAATTCCCTATAACAATAATTCTATTAATTATTGAATTATAATCATAATCGAAATTTAACTGAGACATTTCTCCCTCGTCAGCATTGAAAAAATAAATATTTGGCTTGTTTTTATCAGCTGTAGAATCTGTTGTAGGAACAAAAGTTAAGTTGCCGCTTGCACTATAAAAATATTCGGCGGATAATTGTGTAGCCAATTCTTTAATTAAATCATCGTAAGTATCTCCAGCATTTTTTGTGATAGTTACCTGTGTTTTTTTGCCTTGTAATTTTTCATTATAAAACAATGGTTTTGGATCTCTAACAGATCCATCTCCTAACTCTAAAAGTTGAATACTCTCTATAACCTCTCTAATATCTGTGCCCTCTGGAATTTCAAATGTTTCATCTAATCTACCAATAGCACCTTCAAAAACACAATATTTGTCATTGGCAGTTATTGACACTTCTTTTCCTGTGGCTGTTAGATTAGGAGTGGCTTTAGTAATAATAAAGTATCCTCTTGTAAACCAAACGGTATCCGTATTAATACTAAAACCCACATCTAATCTTATTCTTGTTCCAGCCCACAATTTATTTATATTAGGAGAATAATCTCCTCCGTTGTTGTATAAAGAAAAATTTAACGTACGTCTTTGTCCATTTTGATAATTTTCATTATAACTTCCACCAACTTTTATACATGATTCAGGTAGTTCATAATTTATAGTTTCATCTGGATAAAGGACATATATTCTATAACGAGGGGTTACTAAATTTAAATCTATTTCTTTTTGCAACATTTCGATATTGCTATCTTGACTTATATAAAAATCACCATCAACAATATAAGGTTCTACTTCACCACTAGCTAGGTAATTATATTTAATACGTTCAGCCATAAACATCACCACCTAGCTAGTTTTTTTACCAAATAATGGCTCATAAGGTAAAGAACCTATCTTCTCAACCTCTTCAGGTCGATCTTCAACAGGAGAATAAATTATAATGTTTTTAGTATCATCAATTTGTTTCCATTCAAATGAAATAGTATCTGGCATAGCATTGTAAAAGTTTTTTACAGTATTTTCTGCAGACATAACCTGAACTATCCAAGATTGTCCTTTCATATCTCTTAATAGTTTTGGATTATTTGAAGAAACAAATTTGTGCCACTGTTCTAACATTTTTACTTTTTCATTTGTTGATAAAGGAGACACTCTACTACCACTTAATCTTTCTGTGTATTTGTTTTTTGTTCCTAAAATTATTTCGCTACCTAATAAAGCAGAAACATTTCCTGACGCATAATTCATCTTACCATAACCAACTTTTGGAAATTGTCCTAAAGTTTGAAATTCTGATCGACCTATGTTTTGCTTCTGTCCACCAGTTTCTAAAGAAAATCTAAATTTCCATATTTGGTCTTGATTAACTTTATATACTTTTTTAATTAAAGGAGCATTATCAGGAAAATCTTCTGGGATTAATTCACAAATATTCCATTCACTCCAATTAATTGAAACAGGTGATCCTAAAATGTTTGAAGTCTCAGAACTTCCATTTATTAATTTTCCCTGTCCCATTAATTCTTCATTACTCATCCATACCTTGTATGTTTCATCACTATTGGCAAAAAGTTGTACAGATTTCTGATATGTATTATCATCTAACTTATACTCATTATCTCCAAGATGTAACATGTATTGATATGTTTTTCCATTGACAATATTATAGTCATATATAGAAACATCGTTAGAGTTAAGAACCACAGGCTCCCACTCTCCTTTAAATACTTTTGCTCTTTCTGTTAATGTAAAAAAATATTCATGTTCATTATTTTCAAGATTTTTCACAACACATTTATAAGCATACCCTGTGTTTTCGTCTATATAAGTTATATTAGAAGAATAAGGAGTCAACTTATGTATGTGTTGTGGTTCTTCATAAAAATTGTTGTTTTGAAAATAACCATATTTTTTTGCTCCTGGAGTCAAATATACTTCATATTCCCTTCTATAAATAGTATATTGTTGACTTCTGGTTTCACCAATAGGGGCAAGACCTTGATATGAAGACAAATTGTAGTAACTACTATTACTACCATTATAAACAAGTGGATAAAAATTAGAGAAATTTTCAGGGTCTCTTAAAAAGGGGCCATAAATAGTTCTGTAGTCTTCAACTTTTCCACCATTCCATTCAGGAAATTTATTATCATCAGCATTTGCATTTGCAAACACATTGAAATATTTTACGTTAACTCGACCGTCATGATATTTGTTTATACCACCACCGCCAAATCGAACGGCAAATTTTCTAGTTCTTGACATTTTTACCCACCTCCTTATGCACTAAATTGTTCTATTAATATTTCACCAACAACTGAATTTTGAACTTTAAAAACAATTTTTATTTTATTTTGTTCAATCATATCCTGTTCATATGTAACTTCATTATGTAATAAACTAAAATAAAAATCTTGAACGTTATAAATTTTACTAATCAAATGATAATCTTTTGAACCTTTGTTTAAATTTCGGTCAACCCCTTTTACTTGTCTAACACCATTTGTTGTAGCTAACACGTCTTCCCATAACAAAGGAGCTGCTGTAAGAAGAGAGTCGGTCTCTCTCCAATAAAATGATGCCTCAGTATTTTGTTGTGGCCAATTTTGACTATCATAACTATCTATTATATATTGACCTAAAGTTGGATTGTCATAATATTTTTTAGATTCTGGTAAAAAACCAGAAGGTTGTAAATATTTTCTATCTTCTGCCCAATAAACAAAATCATTCGAAGCTGTAGAAAGTCCAGATGTTAAACATAAATTACCTAAGTCTGAATCACTGCCAGAAGTAAAAAAATTATTATTTTTATCTTTTTTTATAAACATTTTATTTGAAAATTCAAAATCATAATATTCTTTATTTTCGAATGGACCACTACCATCCGTTTGTATATAATAACGTATATTTGAATTTTCAGCACTACTATATATAGTAAAAGTTTCTATATTTTCTATATTGTCTTCTATAGTAGAATATAATTGATCATTTAATAAAGAATAAGCTGTAAATTTAAATTTAAACTTATTTCTATCAGGATTTAAATCATCTATTGTTGGAGGATAAGAATTAAAAACATCATTTGTTAATAATTCAAATGTTAAATACCCTCTCAGATCATTTGTACTTCCGTCGTCGTGGTAACATGGTTCTAATAGAATATCATTCTCTTCTAAGACACCTTCTACCATATAATCTAATATATGTCCGCATTGGTTATCATTTAAAGAAAATTCTGTCTCAAAATATAGCTGACCCTGATCTTCGTCTAAACCAGACTGACCTGGTAGTTCAAAACATTTATTTTTATTTATTTCTTGAACTGCGTCTATAGTACTAAAACTAGTATAATAAGGAATTCCTATTTTATTACCTTGAGAAATCTCAGAAAAATAAGTTGCCGAAGTTCCATCTGTTCCGTCAATTTCAGAACCTTTAAAATAGTCTACAGGTCGATCAGTCGAACCGTTTTTATTTGTAATTGAGAAACCATTTCCATTTGTATAAGAAACACCTTTATCAAAGTTAGGATTGCTATCTATATATAAAGAATCGGTTCTATCGTTCATATCACGATAAGAAGGTATTAACTGATTATTACCACCGTAAGATATTTTAACAGCATCTGCATCGCATTGATATTCTGCTGTAAATGGTATTCCAGAATTCTTGGATTCACCAGGCTTCACAACTAATTTAACTGTATAAACACACAAATTCTTTAGTTCGTCCTCAACATATAGTGTTGCATAATAAACAGAATAATCTACTGCACTATCACTTGATAGACCATAGAAAACAACAGACATTTCCTTATCATACTTTTTACCAGTATCTTGTAACATATTTCCGTCTGAATTTAATAAAACCCATCTATATGATTCCCAGGAAACACCTTGATTTTGAACATATTTAGCACTTAGTTTTAATACATTAGAAAAAGAAACGTTTGAATCAGCATAATAATTAATCACTAATGAAGAATCATCTTCAGAAACAGCATTGGCTACAATACCTTGCTCTCCAACTATATTACTTAACGTGCTATATTCACGTCCATTTTTATATAAAATAAGATATGGATTCTCATAACAATAAAAAGGATTGAAGTCTGAAGCTTTAAAGAAACTTCTTATTTCATACTTCCACGGAGTTTTATTTGCATCTGATTTTTCAGAGACTAAAAATGCTGGTTCGTTTAAATAATCTATGTAAGAGACAGGTTCGGATGGGGATGTCTGTTTAAAACCATGAAGTACACAATTTACAGTTGAATTATAGTCGACAACTGACAACCATTGTGTTTTTTCTTCTTTATTTTGGACTTTTATATAATTATTTCCTCTAAATTTTATTTTCATTCCAGCCTTTATTTCATTACTAGGCGTAATAAAAGTTAAAAAAGAATTATTTTTTAAAACCTCGGCAGTGTGAAGCTCCCACGTAACACCTATATCAGAAGGGCCTTCTATGTAGTTTATTACTTTTTTTCCAAATTTTTGCCCCTGTTTAACATATACGTAAAAAGGAAAAACAGTATTAGTGGTTCCTATTTTTGTGTAACCATCAGAATTAAATTGATATAATGCTCCTCCACTAACAGTAGTATATCTTCCGATCATATTTTTACACATAACCACCATTCCACTTTTTATTACTACACCATCAGCCATCATTTTACTAGCTATTGTCTCTATAGAGCTGTATTCAAATAGATCAACATAATGTGTAATTTTACTATCGAATAGTAAAATTGGTAATTCTTTTGAGAAGAATAAATTACTATCCCCGCTTTCTACATTATCTGGATTCCATAGATTATAATCTGGACCTGACCCTGCCAAACTTTCTATATTTTCGGTTGTTAAACTACCATCCTCTTCACAAAAAGTAGAAACATAAATAACTTTACCAATGAAAGAACCCCATGTATTAAAAGATGCCGAACGTTTTAAAAAAACTAAATCAAGGTCTATTTTAACACCGTCACTATTATAAAAATCTATATCATCTCTTTCATATGCCGTATAAACACCGTTCATATATGGTTTTGTGTTGTTGGTAATTAATATTTTTTGGTCTTGAGATATAAGAGAATTTATCGTAGGACAAGATTCTTCTAAGACGCTTCTGTCAATACCGTATAATCTATTGTTAATACCTACATCATCAAAAGATGAAACAACTTCTCCTCTGTATCTTTCTTCGTCTGTTTTTACAACCTTACAAAGCACAAAAGAAATTTGTTTATCTAATCCATATTCAACAATGTCTGTGGTTAAAATATCGTTAGGGTTAGTCGAATATTTGTAAAATCTGATCTTATCATAAGAATTTACCATTTCTCCTATACCAGAATTCTCAACAGGATATACATGTCCGTAAACTGAATCATAAGATTGAACATAAAATCTTTCTGTAGAAGGAAAAGAATAATCACTATACCACGTTCCTGTTCCAAAAGACATATATTTTCCTTGTAAAACCAAAGTTCCGTTTGCTGAAGAAGGAAGAATAGGGTTTCTTTTTTGAAGCCCCCACGTTGGTGAGTATTCCCATGGAACAATATCTGCTATTTGAATTCTTTCTGAGTTAGAACCTAAAATAGTTCCCGAAGAAATAGTCATATCATAATATTTAACATCTAAATCATCATAGTTAATACATAAGGTTTCATCAGGAATCAAAGAAACTACTCCTTCTCCTTGATATAATGTCACTTCCCATTTGTATGAAGTAGAACCTGAACAAAAATTAGAAATCGTTGTGTCATCTCTTTTTACCCACAAAAATAAATTGGTTTCATAAGTAAAATTATTAAATTCATCTTTGTTGACAACTTTGTTGCTTAAAGTATTACCTCTGGCAACTGTGGTTTGATAAGGGATTGAAGAATAAGTTAACCAATCGGCCCAACTTACGGGTTCTAACTCTGTTTGAGTATATTCACCATTTTTCTTTAGAACTCTATAAAAACCACTAACAACACCTGAAAGACCATTGTTGGCAACTAAAATAATTTGACCCTCTAATATTAACTCTCCATCTAAATAAATATTGTTTTGTTCTTTTAATTTTTGAATCTCCGCACTAGTAAGAGTGGAATTAACACTTTCCCAGTTAAATCTATAATTTCCAGTGTCAAGTAATATCCAGTTTTCAGGATTACAGAAATCTCTTGAGTTATTAGGATAATCTTCTGGTAATTCTAAATTTGTAATAAGATAATCAACCATATATTTTGGTTTGTAATAAATTGCATTATAAGAGTCCACCATTTTCTTATTATAATTTTGAAAAAATGGAATTTTTAAAAATGTTCCATTAACACCAGAGTTTACCCCGTTTGGTTCATAATATTGAGCCATTTCTCCCGTTTGAAGCTCTTCAATAGGACTTATATATTCTGATTCAAAGACACTGTTATTGTCTTCGTCTAACACTCTAATTGAATAACCTGTAATATTTTTATTAGATGTATCTACCTTACAAGTTAAAAATTGAACAGGATATGTACTAGAGGCGTTTGTTAACGCAGTCCTGATTTCAATGTTATTCATGAATGGATAATTAAACGTACTCTTGTATACCGCCATGTACACCATCCTCCTTTTTTTCATTGTATAAAATTTTGTTTTTTAATTTTTAATTATTAAATATCGCATAATATTCGGCGATATTTCACGCCGAATAAAATGCCTCTTTTATTTTCGTAAATTACTTACTATTTTTTGTTAAAACAACTCGAGATCTAATTAAAGATACGAATTTATCAACATCAAAGCTTGAATCTGCAGAAACATTCATAACTAAATTATCAATATTAAATGAATCATCATTAATAACTCCATCAAATACAGACTTACCAATTTTATCTGGAGATAATTTTCCATCTAATATATTAATAAGAGAAGGAGCAACTTCTCCTAGCTCCCATAGATTCTTAGTTATATCTGCTGGGACAATACCTGTCTTAGAAGGTAATGCGGTTAAAGTTCCTTGTGGAGTAATAATTGCCTCAGTTCCTAATTCATTAATCAAGCTTAATGAATCTAAAGGTAAACCTGTAGTTCCTAAAGCATTTTCAATAACACTCTTTGCAAAATATTCTCCGTCTGCTTTTTTCACCCATCTAAGATTATTAGTACCATCACCGCTTACTAAATTGTAAAGTTGTCCATTTTTATAATATACTGAATGATAACCACTGTCATGGCCTATACCAGCAACAACAAATTCATTATGACCTGTGTCTTTTGAAATACGATCAAGGTAACCTAATAAACCAGTGTCTGAGCTCATAGGAGCATATAATCCTTCTTGTAAAGTATGTCTTTCTCCTGTAGGGTCCCAAACACGAGCCACAGCTAATCCACCAAAAGGTTTGTTCATCCAATTCCAGAATAATTCCTTGTTACCTGTAAATATATCTCCATTAGAATATCCTGTATAATATCCTTCAGGTGATTTCAAAGAGAAAGCTGCTTTAACGAGATTTTTCTGACTGTCAATATCGTCAGCAGCGACCTCCCATGCAGTAGGAGCACCCTGTATTCTTGAACTAGAATTTCCACCTAAGGCATAATTACCCCAGTCTGCCACTTCGCTTTGTTGTAAACCAGCATTTTTAGCTGCTGACATAGCACTATGGAATGTCTCTAATGCTGTGTTGTAAGCAGCAGTTCCAGGGGTAGAATTATTCAAATCTTCCCAAGCCTTTCTTGCTTTTTCTACAGCAGAAGTTTTATTATCTTCTAATTGTTTTAGCTGAGCATCTATTAATTTGCTTAATGGTTCATGAATACCATCTATTGCTGTGGCAATCTGAGACGTTGCTGTTTGAATGCTTTGAGAAACATCACCCTCTACTATAGCTTGCTCGTATAGTTTCTGTAATGTTTCATAGTTTTCTTTATCGTACATTGAAGTAAGTTCTTCTTTTTGTCCTTCAAGGAAAGCTATTCTTGCATCTATATCAGAAACCTTCTTTTCAGTCTCTAAAGATTGTAGTTCTTTTTGAGCTGTTTCAATAGCTTGTTGATCAGATTGATATGTCCAACCCACACCAGCTCTATAAACACGTTTCTTTTGTTTGTTAGCATCCTCTAATTTTAATCTAGCCTCAACTAACTTGTTTTCGTATTCTCTCTGGTTTACTATTTCTTTCAATGCTTCTTTTTGACTATTAAGGTTTTCAACCTGTTTATCAATTTGTTTTGTTCTAAAATCAATAAGCATGTCATAATAACTCTTTAAAACATTAGAAACAACTTCCATACCAGCTTTATCTGCCATAGTTTTAACAGTTTCAACAACTCTATTTGCCTCTTCTGAAAGACCACCAGAAGCTGTGTTGTATTGTCCTTGAGCCCACGCCATGACATCGGCAAGTTTTGTAACACTCTTATTACTTCTAAGAGCATCTGCTGCCGCACCTCCAATTGTGTCATAAAGCTCATCTTTCATTTTGCTGAATAGCTCTGAATTATCCATAATAGATTGATACTGAGCATTTACATATTCATGAGAATATTGCTTTATTTTAATAATTGTCTGGTCTAATAAATCAGACGTATTGCCCATATAGTAAGTTAACTCAGGGAATTGAGAAATGATTTTCTCCATCCAGCTAGAAATTTGTCCAGCTCCTTCTGTTACACTTCCCATTAATTCAGCCATTTCACCTACTTTCGTACTTAAATCTTGGGTAGAAAGATATGTTTCAGCTAATGTTAATTTACCATATTTATCTAAAACTCCGTCTAACTGGTCAGTGGTTAAATTTAAAGAATCAGCAAAGTTTCTTAAAATTTTTTGAACTTGAATACTATCTGCGCCATATTTGTTGCGAAGGTTTAAAGCTTCTTCTAGGGTGTAAGCCTCTCCGCTTAGGACAGCGTTAATTTCTTCGTCACCTTGTTTTCTTATTTGTTCGAATAAATAATCATAACCAGAATTGCTAAGTTTTGTTTGATCTTTATTCCAAATGTCTAAGCCAATAAGACCTCCAGATTCACCGATAGACTCTGCAAAGGCTGTCAACATTTCTTCAACACCGATATTTTTCAATTGTTCTATTGTCATATCAGTTAAATAGTTATCTTCTACTTTTGCAGAAATTAAACCTTCTTGTAATGTTAGTTCATTCATTTCTTTAACCATTTCATTCTGTATAGAAATTTGTTTTTGTAAAAGACTAATTACTTTTTGGTAATATCCTGCTTCGGTTCCTTTATTTTTATCTTGAGCTTCCTTTAATTTTCTATTGGCTTCATCTAATTTTTCATAGGCGTTCATTTGTTGCCAATCAGTTGTTGATTTATAATTATGTCTATCTACAGCTTCGTCTGATTCATCAATCCTGTTTCCAGCGATACCACCAATTACAGCACCACTGACTGCCCCAACAATTAGACCAATTAAAGTTCCAACACCTGGAGCTATCATTGTTCCGCCTAGAGCACCTGCCCCAGCACCAAGAGCCGCTCCTGTTCCAATACCAGCCCATGTAGCTCCAATATGATTAGGGTCATATCCATCAATTTGAGACATTATATCTCCCAAACTTTCTTGGTTTTCATAAATAGATGAAGAATATTTTCCCGCAATTTCACTCTTTTTTGCCTCTATTTGAATCTTTTGTAATTCTTTTAAAGATTCTGCTGATGTAGATGTGTTACTATCAATATCATCTAAAAGAGTTGATAAATTTTTAGAGCCTAAATGACTTTGTAATGTTTGTTGAAGTTCTTTATTATCTTTATCAAAAATTTCACTTCTAAGCTCTTTTACAAGATTATGTCTTTCTGCTGAACCTTTTTCTGTTGAACCAAGCTGACTTAAATTAGAGTCTAAATTATTTAATAGATTTAAACGCTCATTTGCTTTTTGAGTTCCATAATTAGCTGCATCTCGAGCTTTATCATACTCTGCCGCAACAGATTCAGCAATATATGGACCAATAAACGAACCAACAATAGGAATCATAGATATAATAGCTGACGCAGATCCAGCTCTTTTTTGTGCTTCTTTAGAGCTTTCAACTGTTTCACCATTATACTCATGCGTATTACCCGCTGTTGCAAACTGAGACACAGAAGTCATTATAGTGTTTGCTGCCAAGCTCACGCCGCTCATAACTTTTGATAATGTTTGACCTCTTAAAGCACCTTGAGAGCCTTGAATACCACCTGCTCCTCGAACTTTTTCAATAGACTTTTCAGCCAATTCGCCTCGTATTCTGTCTTCTTTTATAGCTTCTTCTAATTGAGTACCCAATATTTTACCTTGTAAAACACCAGACTCTTGAATAGCTATCGCTTTAGCATAAGTTAATTTTTCGTTCTCTGCTAACAAACCTTGTTTTTGTAGTTGTTCTATAAGAGCTGCTTTACGAGTTGCATCTTCCATTGCAACCCCTTCCTTTAGGTTTTCCTGCTCAGCAAAAGTGAGAACTCCTTTTTTCTTTTGAAGCTCTTTCTCACTGTATTTAACCATATCTTGCTTGAATTTTAACTCTTTCTTTTGAATTTTTTCTTGAACTTTTTGAGCATATTCTTTTGTTTTTTGTTCTTTTTTTTGATATTTATCAACATCATATTCTTTTTTACCAGTGGCTGTTAAAGTAACATATTTATCTCTATTATTAATCCACTTATTTTCTTTTCTTCTATACCAATCTTCGGTAAAAGGAACAAGAGATTTAATATTGGATCTAATTTTTCCGTTGTTATCACCCCAAATACTCCAAGAAGTTTGAGAACCGTGTCCTCTTCCTCTTGAGCCACCAAGCATATTTGCACCCATTTGGAATAAGGACTTACCTTGGAATGTTCGAATATAACTAAAAATACTAAGGAAAGCAGGAAGATATGGGTATATTTTTTGCAACATATCAATCATTCCTGAACCAATTTTTGTTAAATCTGTTAATAACTTTGAGATTTGAGCACTATTTGCAAACTCTTCAAGAGTGGCAATAAATTCACTTCTTGCAGCAGCATAAGATTCTTTATAAGATTGATACTTTCTTTCTGCTGTTCCTTTAGAATTTTCAGACACTTCTAATAATTCTTGATATTTATCATAATTATTCATAAGAACTAAGAATGCTTCTTGTTGTCTTATACCAGCAAAAGCGTTAGCTATAGCTTTTTTACTAACGTTATCCATTGTGTTCCATTTTTCATTGATTTCATCTAACACTTCATCAAAATCTTTAAATTCAAGATTTGTTCTTCTTATAGAGATACCCATTTTTGAAAGAACTCTTTCTACATCATTTAATTTTTCTGTAGTATCTTCATTCTCTGTGTCAACATTTAGCTGATTATATGCACCTGCCTTAACATTGCCATAACGAGATAAAATTGTTTTAAGACTTTGTCCTACAGAATCTCCTGAAGACTGTTTTACATCTGCAATTGTTGCAACATATGCAGCTGCCTGGTCTATATTTACACCGTTTAAACTTGCAATATTTGCAAATTGAGATAAGCCTTGAGCTATGTCTCCAGCTGTAGTTGCAGCTTTAACATCCAATGCTGTTAACTTATCTACAATATTCATAGCCTGTGACGCTTCAAGTTTAAAACCTTTCATAGAAGATGTTACTTTAATATTTAACAGAGGTCGTTAATTTCTGTTGTCTCCACAAAGGAAGACCTCATGATTTCTCATGAGAATTGACTATATCTTCATCCTGTTTTCACAGGAGCCACTTACTTCCACTCCACTTAGAGTGTACTCCTTTAAAAGGATAGTCGATGAGGCTAGAGGCGTTCTGTCTCTCTGCCTGCTGATTACCCAATCTTATCTACTTCACTTTTACAATATTCCTATTGTAATTAGCGAGATAAGCTCTAAGGGTTTTCCAGCATATCAAGTGGTTTATTTTTCTAAATATTACTATTTAGCGGACCTAATTTCTAAGTCCTTAACAGCTTCATTTACATCAATCATACCTAACTTACTTAAATACATTGATGATTTGATAAGGTCGTTTACTTGTGAAATATCATAACCTTGTCTAAGCCAAGCTGAACTTACATTTGTTACCTCAACAGCAGTTGCTCCTAGCTTTTTACCAAGATCTGCATATTGATTTATTAATGTTCTTGCGTTTTCTGCGTTCTTTCCAGTGACAATTCTTAAAGTAATCATTGCCTGATCTAATTGTTTCGCTTCTTGTGTGAGTGAATGTAAACCACGTCTTATCATGGCAATAAATCTATAAAACATACCACCACTCATTAAACGAGATACCCATCTACTTACACCTGCGTCGATACCTAAGAAACTATATCCAGGGCCACCGTTGCCACCCTGGCCTCCTCTTGCTGATGCCTGAGCTCTTTGCTCTTTTTGCTTTCTAGAATTATCTACCCCTTTCTCAAGGTCAACTAAATTTTTAATTTTTTGTAATCCTTCAGGAGTATATCCTCTTTCTTTTTCAAGTTCTGCTTTTTCAAGCTCATTATACATGCCATATATTTTTTGTAAACGCTCTTTTCTACTTGTTAAAGCTTCTAATTCTACTTCATCGTTTTCAGCTTGGGCTTTATTAATTTTTTCATCCATCTTAGCAAGTTCTTCTTCACGCTTGCTTTGGTCTTTGAGAAAATTATAAGCTTTAGTTTCAAAGGATACCATAGCTCGATGGTCGCTTAGTTCTACATCCTTTCGAGCTTTTCGAAGTTCATCTTCATCAAATTGTTCTGTGTTAAGATAGTAACCCATTTTTTCAGCTTGTTGCTGAGTAATTTTTTTACCATCTGGTCCAGTAAATTTATAAGTTTTCTTTTTTCTAGAATAAGAAAATGCAGATTTTAACTGTTCATTAAGATATTCTCTTATACTATCTCTTTCTTGAATAAGATCTTTTGCTTGTTCTTCAGCAATTTCTCTTTCCTCTTTTGATAATAAAGAGCTTTCAGATCTTGCTACTGCTTCAGCCGCTTCTTTTGCTTTCTTTTGATATTCTTTATTTTTATCCAACAATTGTTCTTTAGCTAATTGTTTCTTTTGTTCTTTTAACAAAATTTTATTTCGTTCTTCTTCGGCTTCGTCAATTGTTGTTTTTGTTATATCAGCAATATCATTTCCAAGTTGAAGGTCTTCGTTTATACCTTCTTGTCTAAGTTTTTTCTCTGCTTGCTCAGATTTATAAGCAAGAGTATCTTTAGCCATCTCTCTAGCAGCAACTTGTCTTTTTAATTGCTCACGATATAAACTTATTTCAGCCTCGCTTTTCGCTTCGATAGCCTTATTTAAGTTTTCTTCTGTCTCTTTAATGTCTTTAGAAAGTTTTTCAAATTCACCTTCTGCACCTATTTTATTTTTTAATTCCTCAGTTTCTTTTATTAACTGTTCGTAATCAGAAATGTCTTTTTTAGACAACAATCCTTTTTCTTGTAATGACTCATAAAGCTTTTTCTGAACTTCTTTTAGTTTTAATTGAGCTTGAGCTATTTTTAGCATTTGGCGAGCATTAGCAAATACACCAGAATCTTTAGAAAAAAGATTTCTTTTTTCTTCATCAGACATTCCTTCTGTTGATGTTCTTATGAGTTCAAGACTTTTATTTATTAAGTTTTGTTCCTCTTCGCCACCCTTCTGTATTAATTGATCGAAAGTTAGATTTTCTTCTTTAGAACGTTTATATAGATCACGCAAACCATCACTATCTTTAACTTTATATTCACGTAATAGTCCACTTGTGGTATCACGAACAAAAATTCTACCACCAATAGAAGTAATATCTGTTCCTTGATTTATTGCATTGAATATCTTCGCAAACTGAGCTTCTTTTGATTTTCTTCCTGCGTCTGTATCTTTATCACTAATGCCTAATCTTTTTCTCCAGTTAGCAGCTTCAACATTATTACTGTGTAA
This sequence comes from Methanobrevibacter sp., assembly GCA_017652345.1. Next base: position 23,491 of record JAGCBE010000103.1, on the reverse strand, counting down.
AAAAGTATTGGCAGATTGAGATCTTTCATCTCTCATCGCAAGTTGAAGCATTTTCAATGCTTCCATATAATCATAAACCTGTAAAATTGCGTCTGCGCCAGCTTGAGCATGATTATAAGTTTTATAATCTCCAATAATAAGTTCATTACCAAGTTTATATACAATATCGGCTATTTGTCTACTACCTTTCATAGCCCCAGTTTTAGTAAAACCACCATAACCAGCTAAAGCTAATTCGGAGCCAATAATTTTACCTCCGTTTTTATTGACAATATCTAGTACGTTTTTATAATTTCCTATACCATAACGTACTGCGTCGTCTTTAATTTTATTAGCTTCTTCTGCTCCATAAAGAGCAGTCAATCTTTGTACATAATCAGTTACTTCTTTTTGATATTCTTTACTTTCTAAATATTTATCTCCATATTTTTCGTAGGCTTCAGCAGTTCTATGGGTAATTTGACCCATCATCATGTCTCTAGCAACATTTTTTAAACTAGGATTAGCTACAAACTCTGTAGAATATTTTTTTAGTATATCCTCTGGTTTTAAAATTTTTCCATTTACTTCTTGTCCTTGTATTTCTTGTAGCATAGTCGAATTATCTGCATTTGCACCATACCTACTAAGAGTATACATAATATTTCTAGAACCAGCAGTGGCAGACATTCCCTTCATTGTAGACATTCCATTTTTCTTTGCTTTGAGATATCTTCCATAAGTAGTGTCATTTAAAAATTCTTTAACAGATTCTTCGTCTTTATGTTCTTCAAGATATTTTTCTAATTGTTTATCTGGGTCATTTTCTATAGATTTATTAAACCTTTTAATTTGATTGCTTCCATGACCTGGAATAAGTCCTTCATAATATCTATTAGCTAAAAAATTACCAAGTTCTCCGTGAAAAAATTGATGTCTATAGTTAAGATCATTAATTAAAGCAATAACAAGTTCAGAAGTCATATTCATTAATTTATTTTTCTTTGGGTCTTCTTTTGCTTTGTTAATTGCGTCTATATCATCTTTAATACGTGTAATATACTTTTCATCATCTTTATTGTCTTCTAATCTTTTTAGATGACCTTCTGCAACTTCTAATAAATTCTGTAGGCCTTGTTCGTCTAAGTCTTGTAAACCTAAGGTTGTTAATGCATTTTCAACAAACATTTTATCAAAATCATAAGCACCAATAGATTCGCCTTTTTCGATAAATCTTCTTAGTTGATGAGTGTCATTAAAAGTATCTGCTTGGTTAATCATTTCAAACATTTCATTAGTTTGAGCGTGAACCATAGCAGCAAGTTCTCCAGGAGAATAGTTTTCTTTAGCTTCTTGACCTAAAGACTCGGCTAATTTTCCTGCATTTTTTATATTAATACCTTTTTGATATAAGCTTTGCGCTAATGCTTGTAATACATTTGCACCCATAGTCGCGGCGCCATTAATGTCTGTGTTAGGATCTAAATGTTTAATATGCTGTACAAGATTCTCTTGAGCAAAAGCTAAATCTCCAAAAATACCAGAGCCTTTTTTACCCGACCACATTGCACCAACACTTAATGTTTTACCAGATAGGTCTTGAACAGAATCTACTTTTGATTGTTCGCCATATCTTAATTGATCTGGGTTAAAATCTTTACCATATTTTTGTTTCATAAAAGCAGATAATTTTTGACGCATTTCTTTGTCCTTTTTATCTTCTTCTTCTGATACTTTTCTTTGCTGTTCTTGTCCATCACGATAAAAAGCTTCAAGTGCTCTTTCAAATCCAGCCACATCTCCACTTTGATAAGCAAGATACATTGCTATTAAATCTCCGTCCATGTCTCCATGTCCGATTGCTAGTAAATCTTTATTAATTAAGATATGACCTTGAGCAACAATTGCACCTTCCTTTCTGCCATCTAAAACAGCAGTTCCGCCATTAACATCTCTTAAAAAGTTAATAGTAGGGTCACGATTCCATCCTAAATCTGTAATAACTCTTCCTTTATAATACTTGTCTGAAATATCAAAAGCTTGAGCAATTGCAGCTATTTTTCCTTTGTAGTTTCTAGATTTAATATTTTTTAAATCTTTTCTATTATTTCTCTCATCTTCGGTATATAAACTATTAAATAATGAGTCAATTTCTTCTTTGGTTTTTTGAATATCTTCTTTAGAACCTTGTTGTAGTCTTTTATGCCACATAGCTTTATAGTCTTTTGTTGATAGAACCATAGAAACGTTTTCTAACTGGCTGACTACTTTATCTTTTTCTTTTCCTTTTATTTTATGTTTATTAACAATTTCCTTAGCTATACTTCTTAATACTTCGGGTGTGTTTGCACTTAAAGCATCTGTTACTAAACGACCTGAACTTGCATCATCTCTTGATGTGTGAGTTCTTTCATATTCACTTCCTTTAGTTATTGATTTATAATAATCATCATAACTATTAACTAAAGTATAAAAAGCATGTCTACGAGCCTCATCTTTGTCTAAATATGTGCCATTGTAAATATTTTGAATATCTCTTACAATATTTGTAGCATATTTTCCACCATCATATAAAGATAAAACTCCATTATCTAATGCCTTTTTATTATATCTTATCTCGGGAAGAGCAATCATTCCTGTGCTTAAAGCTTCACCATTATACTTTCCTACTAACCTATCGTCACCAAGATTAACAAAGAAACGACCCATAAGGTCCTCTACAGAACGAACACCTGTTCTTTCGCTGAACGCTTCCCAGTCATTTTTATGAGTTGTTTGTAGTTGTTTGAATCTCTCTTTTGCCATTTTTTCAGCGGCAAGAACAAACACTTCTTCTGGATTAACGGTATTTAAAGCCATTCCTGGATTTGAAGGATCTTTACTATTATATTCCACTTCAGCATAGGTTTTCATTATATCTTCTATGTTAAGAACTATTGATGTTTCATCTTTTGCAATATCTTTTTGAAATTTTACTGCATTTTTCTTGAAGGTTTGAGCTAAATTTTCAGAATTACGAACTATCTTTCCGTATTCTTGTTCATTTCTTTCAAATTTAGCTTCTATACTTTCTTTTAAAGCTTTTAAAGGCTTAATAGCTTTGCTGTATTCTTCACCCTCATATCCTTGATTTAACAAAAATTGAGAAAATTTTTCATAGGTATTCTCAACAGCATGTCTTTCTCTCCATGTAGTTGAATGAGAAGAGCCAGACAAAGCACCCATACCACTATATGTAAAAGTTGAACTCTTTGCAAACTCTGTTGCAGTAATACGAGGGCCTTTACTAACTAGAATAGGTCCATTCTTTTTAGGATCATATTTATCACCATAAATAGTTTTTAATGTTTCTTCATCAGATATTAACTCTAATGTATTTTGATACTCTTCTGGGTTTAGGTCTGCAGCCAATTTGCTAATATCAACTAAAAATTTACTAGCGCTATTTACAAATTTTTGTTTTCCTTCAGAATCTTTTTTTGTTTCTGTAAAAAATTTCTCAACAGCAGCGTTATCAACGATAAAATCTCCTGAATTATCCATTGTAATAAATTGACTAAGTAGCGGATTTTTACTTAACCAATCTTGTGTAGCATACATGGAAATATAATTTAAAACTTCTTTTATATCTGTTTCAATAGACTTACCAGAAAAACCTCTGTCGTTGCTTCTTAATATATTAATTTTATTAAAAAAATCTTTCTTTCCACCAAAAGCAGCTTCCAAAACAATATTTTTCCAGTCGTCGTCAATTGCAGAAGATGATGATCTGTAGTCACCAGTAAGACCAACTCTGGATACAAATGCTTTAGCATCTGTTTTTCTAAAGGTTGAAATATTGGTTAACATTCCAGTTTCTTTATTATACTGGTAATTAAAACCAGAGCCATCAACTCCTCCCCTTCTACCAGTAAGGTCATCTATACCGAATAAGCTACGCATTTCTTCTTTAAAATATCTGCGTACATTTTTATAAGCGTCTTGACCTTTTTGAGCGTCTGTTAACTCAAAATAATTAAAATCTTTTACAACATCATCAACAAGTTTGTTTATTTCATCTTTGCTTTTACCTTTGTTTTCTTTTTTTCTTTGTATTTCTTTTGTTAATCTTGCAACAATTCTTTGATTAATAAAGCTTACATCAATATCTTTTAAAGGACGATTTTCTGTGATATCAGACATTTCGGCAGCCAAACTTGCAGACATTAAAGATGCATCTTTACCAAAACCCTTTAATGATAAAAGTCTGTATCTATCAAAGGTTTTTTTATCTATTTCTCCTTTCTTAAGTTTGTCTTTTGCTAGATTCAAAGCTCTTTCTATGTCTTTTTCACTAATATAAGCAACACCATACAAATCTTTATGAAGCTCTTCTTCACTCAAACCCTTCTCTATTAAAGAACTCTTCTGTGTTTGAGTAAATAGTTTATTCATTCCAATAGCAACAGTCTTAACTTGTTTTTGTTTGTTTGCTAAATTCTTTAAGTTTTTAGCAAAATTTGTTTTTTGAGGAAACACTTGTGTGTTTTGTGTAGGCTTTTTACCTGTATTTGTTAAAACACTAAAAGGAGAATCAATTTCCTGTAAACCTAATCTGCCAGAAGTACCTTCTGTCATACCTCCTTGTGTTAAGTCTTTAATAATAGGGCCTAAAAAATTCTTAAGCTGAGTATCCCATATGCGTAACATATCATAATTTCTCTCTTGATACATACGCAATCCTTTTTCTAATTCATTAATATCTTTAACACTACGAGCTAAATTGATAACATCTTCAACTTGTTGTCCGAATTTTTTTAAATCCACACCATAACTTAATTTTCCAGCATCTTTAGCTTTTTCATACATCTGCTTAATTAATCGAGCGTAATGAAGCTGGTTTGTTTGAGCTTTTATTGACTCTGGTCTTTTTGATAGAATAGCTTTTGAGTTATATTCACTTAAATCTTTTAAACCTTTTTTGTCAAAAATGCTCGCCATAGTTTCCATACTAGTACGAGCAGCTCTTCTTGTATAAGTATTTAATAATTTGGCACGCTGATTAAAACCTGAAGCAGTTTTTATACGTTGCATATTTCTTTTTACTTCTTCTGCAACCTCGTGCAAAGCCAAACTTGTTTCACTTACGAAACCTAACTGATTGGCTCCATTCATTAAAGCAACAGGACTGTTATAAGCAACCATTCCATTATGAATGACCAGTCCATCATTTTCTTTACTTATTTCGATAAAAGGACAATCTTTCACATCCACATTTGGATCATGAGGTAAAAATGTAATTTTTGTCCCTGTAGAAGTTTCTTGAATTTGTGTTCTACTAAATCCTGCATCAGCATAAACTGTCTGAAGTTCTTTCAAATCCTTTTCAATGTTGTGCATTTCTCGACCAATTTTAATTTGTTCATTATATCTTGACTGAAGATCTTTATTAAAAGTGTCAAGATTTAAAGCATTTTTACCTGCTTCACTTCTTAACCACGCATTTAAATCTTCCCAGTCTTTAAATATCTTATCTGCCATAAAGATCCCTCCTACTCAATTTCATCTTTTATACAATCTACAAAAGTACAAAAATCACGTTCGGGACAAATATTATAAGCTCCGCCACAATATTCTTCCCCTTTGAAAATTATAAAATTTTGTTGTCCATAATCATCACAATAGATAGGAATTATTTCATCTCTATATTCCAATATTGCAACAACTTCATATTCACATCCCGATTCTGATACATAAATAAATTTATCTTTTTCTTCTTTTGATGGTTTTCTAGATTTAGGATTAAAGTCTTCACAATATTCCTTCATCTGTTGAAACCAGTTATAACATGCTTTTTTGTATCCTTTCCAATACTCCACACTTTTCTTAAAAAAAGATAGGCAATCTGGATTAAGCATTCTATTTACATGTTTAATATCATTTTCATATTTTTCTAAAATTTCTTTAAATTCCATAAAACTGACCTCCTATATTTTTTTAAAAAAATTTTTATAAAAAAATCCCCCAGTACCTAAAAAAATAAGTACTGGGGGAGTCTGATATCAAAATAGATACACCAGACGTAAAAAATGAAGACTGATCTACTCAACCTTCATTTCTCACAAACCTTTTATTTCCTTTTAACTTTCGCCCCAGACTTCTTTCTTCACTTATCTTAAAAAATAAATGGGAAAGAACTGAATACTATATTCCATAAATCTTTTTGATTTTCTAGGTATTGACGAGTGCTCAACACTTTACCTTTATCTGTTGTCTCGTGAATACCTTTATACTTTTCAATAAATTCCATTAACAATTTATCAGCAGCTTTCTTTTGCTGTTCAGCGAGCTTATAAGCTTCTCTTACTTTTTCGTAATCTGCTTTTCTTTGTTCCTCATTTTTCTTCTTTTCTTCCAACTTCTCGTTGTGAATTTTTTCTGCTTCCTTTAAAGCATCCTCTGTGTCATAAATTTTGTTTGTTAAATCTGAATAATATTTCATACTTTTACCCTCCTATGGTCCATAATTTTGCCCAATAAAATCCCGTTTTTATTTGAGCCTAAAATATTATTAATGATTTCTGAGGCGGCAACCTCATTAATAATGGTGCTGACAATTGGATTTGAACCAACGACCTCTTGCTTACCATGCAAGTGCACTACCTGCTGTGCTATATCAGCATGTAAAATGTTATACAAATATTACCGAGCAGTAATATTTGTAAGCAAATATGCTATTTTTACACAAAAATATTACCATTCGGTAATATTCTCTAAATCAGCATGTCTTTTTAGTTCAAGCTTTTTTATATCTCCTTGATATGTATTAATACATCCTTTTACATCTACTGATTCTCTGTTTAAGTCTACAGAGAAAACAACCACATCGTCTTCTAGTATATAGTATGTATTTGTGAAAGCATCTATGAAATGTTTTAACATTAAAATACCTCCCAAACTTAATCACTTGATTTTATATATTACCTGACTTTTGTTCATCATACTATTTAATATAAGTTCTTATTCGTACACAGTGACAATGAGTCTGAGCGATAGGTGGCGACCCTAAGGCTTCTCATCGCTTTCTAGCACTGATGGGATTAGTACCCACACCTTTCACCGAGCTTCAGAAAATCATTATTTTTAACTTACTCTTCATGTTTGTTCTGAGGTGTTATTAGAAGCTTTTAAAAAATTAGCGATACGGCTACTTGGAATTTCTACTCATCTTATACGTCTTTTACAAGACATCAACGCTAAGTAACTTGTTGGTGTTTTCCAAGGTATGATTGCAGCACCACCTGCGTTATCCTAACTTGGATTGTTCTCCACTGGAGCGTCTATTGTGTTACCGACGAGGAAATTTACTTAAGAATATTATACCAACAGCACAACAGTCCCACTGAATAGACTTTGTCTTTGTGAGTAGCTTGTATTACTACTTCTACTTCAACAGCAGTTATTCAAGTATCCTTAAACACTTACCGCTCAGCACGCTTCTTGTTTTGGACTGTTTCCATGCAGAGACGCAATCCCTCTGCACATGGTTGGTAATATATAAAATCAAGTTATTAAGTTTTTACACTATTATTATATCACTCTATAAAATAATGTCAATAGTTAAATTAAAAATTTTTTTATTTCTCTATACAACGAAATTAATCGTTGTACAAAGAAACAAGTTTAGCAACAAATCTTTCAAAGTTTGGAGCTGTATAATTTTCATTTTCTCCAATAACTTGAATAGTAAGATCTTTTGCTGTATCATATTTTAGACTTACTAATCCTAAAATAGATTTAGCATTCACATATTGATTCTCATTGATTTTAATATTAATATCATCAGAAGTATATGTGCTTGCTTTTTCCACTAATGCTGTAGCAAAACCTAAATTACTAATTTTACTACCTTGTGGCACTACTATTGTAAACTGCTTCATATGAAATTTCATCTCCTTTATATAAGTAGTAATTATAAAGGGATACTACTAATCCCAAGAGATTAAAATTTCACTTCTTCCCACCAATAAGATTTTCCTTTCCTTTTAAAAAGAAAATGTCTTTTACTATGAAATGACAATATTTCCGTTGTGTATTCATCTATTGGCGGAACTTTATTGTTTGACATTTGAATAATCGCAGAATGGTTATAATCATATTTATACATGAACAGATCGCCATCTGCAACTTCTACAAATATCGAATCGGACAACTGGATTGTTTGCATTTAAACACCTCCGTTTTTTATTGTCCCTTTTGTTTCAAATTACAAAAGCGAATGTAATGTTCTTGTGTATACATCCTTTCTTTGTTCATCAGTTAGTTTCCCCCATGCGACGCAATATCCTGATACACGGATAGTCATTGAACCATATTTTTCAGGATGTTCATAAGCATCTTTTATTGTTTCTTCTGTAAAACAATTTATGTTCACATGATGGCCGCCTGCAGAAAAATAACTGTCTAAAATATTAACTAAATTACTTGCTCGTTGACTCATCTTGAGCCTCCTCCTACACCTATATTTGTGTATGTAAATATGGTTTTTTAGTATACTGTCGTATACCAAAATTAATGTTTTCAGTACACATTTGTCTAACACTCTGCCCTGATATATAGGACTTGTGAAATCATCTCTTAGCCGTGTTAGATTTTTATAGGAATATATCTCCGTTGCTCCATTTGCGTTGGTTGGAACACCACGTTGTTTTGTGACTAATATACACTAGCCATCTTACCTGTCACGAACAAGGTTTATGGGTATGGCCCTGAGTTTGCTCTCTTTATAACATGAGGCGCTCCTCGCAACTTAGCCAGTTGTTTTATCGAGGCTACGCTACTCATACAATCTATTATATACAGAAGGCGCTCTTTACCGACTTTCATCTCACCCATTTTGGATTCTTTTATGTAAAGCTACGTATCTTCCACTCAGCAATTTGTCCATGTAATACCTACGCATAGGCGTTAACAACTCCTTAGGACTGAAGGGAAAGTGGTTTTCATCCTTTGTATACTCCGCAAAGTATACCCGCTATTTGATAATTAAATTAGGAGGCTCAATATTACTCGTAAGTAATATTGGAATAACTAGTGTTATTCTTTTACGCTGCTTAACCGCACGATTTACCTGTCGCCATCAAGGTTTATGGGTGCGACCCAAGAGTTTGCTCTCACCATACGCTGTATTCAGACTTCGCACTTATGGTAGCGAGGCACCGTTTGTATGTAACCTCACACTTAATGGTAGTGAATCACCAATAATTTTGGAAAGCCATTAAATTCTCGCTCACTTTACATGAGTAAATAGAGGAATTAAGGTTTGCTTTTATATCACACGTCCTCCGCTCATTATTCTTCCGAATAACACACCGTTGTGTGATAACCAAATTGTTCAAACGGTGTTTTTTGGACCACACCGCAAAGGTCAATTGTAACAAACGATTTTGTGACACACTAGGATTATCGTGAACCTAGCCGACCACTCTTCCAAGCTTCCCTTGTCATCAGTAAACTATCTAAGACCCTGCCTTATATAGCGATAACAGGGTGCTTTTTCGCTCTTATCTATTAACTACCATTTAAACGGAACGTTGTAGTAATAGACGATAACTGACAATTGAATGATATTCTACATTTATATCCCGTCATTCGCGGAGATAAAAACTGTCAAGTGAATGATATTCTGAGCGTCATTCCCGCTATTAAAATAGAAGGCGCTCTTCACCGACTTTCGTCTCACCCATTTTGGATTGTTTTATGCGAAGCTACGTATCTTCCACTCAGCATTAGTTTTTCTTTCAGTATTTCTACCTATTTAGGATCTGGTTCAACTAACAAACCTGTAAGTAACCAACTTACTGAGGACTACTCTATACACTTCCCTAACTAAACATATAGTATCAAATCCTGCATTTATCTCAATGTATAAATGTGAGTGTTTACGAACACACAATGGTTAATATATTGCAAGGCTCAACCTCACTTGTCTTGAATTTATCAAGAGTTCCCTTCGCTAACGTGTCATGGTGGGTAGACTGTTGCAACAGCCAAACGGGTTTTAAATATCCATACAGCCTGCGTGATGGACAAATGACTTTTCCTTGTCATGATTATTATATCACAATATTTAAATTGTGTCAATAAGTAAAAATAAATTACGCTTCTTTTACTAGTTGAGTTGAAAAACTTGCAAGAGTGAAGCCATTACCGCTATCTACATTATAAGCTCTAAATATATCAGAGTATGAATCATAACCCAATAAACCAAAACTTTGGTTTGAAAATTGGTTTTGTTCATTAACAATAACATTTGGCATCCAATATGTGTCTTCATTTGTTGCAAAACCCTTATCTTCATACATCTGTTTAAAACTCTCAACAGTAAAATCATCTGGACTAGTGTTTGTTACAAAAATATAAATTATGCGCTCTTCACTACATGTATCTAAAATGTGAGAAACAAGCATATGATTATATAATTTTGTTTCTCCACCAGCTCCGCCTTCTACCTTATATTTAGTAGAACCAATCTTTAAACCACTTAAGCTAGCCTCTGTTCCTTCTAAAGTTGGATTGGCAACAACTTCACTTGTTTCATATACTGTAGCTAGCGTATTATTATTTTTATCTAAAAAAGTTTTACTCATCTTTTTTCCCTCCTTTATGATAGTCGAACGCAATTGTCTTCTATAACAATGACATTACTTCCATCAATATCAATAGGTAAATCGTCTTCTCCAGTATAGGAAACAGAATTACCTGTGTTTCTAACAACACACATATCTGTGTTGTCAAGTTCTTCATTATAAATAGTTATATTTTCGTAAGGTTCATAATTAGAGACCAATGCGTCAAATGAAGTAATTAATGTTGGATCATAATTTCTTATTACAAAATATAAATTATTATCTTCATAAGAACCAAGACCTTGTCCAGATAATTGAACATGAACGATATGTTTATATTCTGTTCGGTCTGCGTCTCCTTTTATGCGGGCTTCTCTTTCTTCTAAATCATCAATGTTTGTTTTAACAAAAATTGATTTTATGATTTCTTCTAAAGTCATAATAATCGCCCTCCTTATTATAAATATATTTTATCTTTATAACCAAAAGTAGAGTCAGTTTCTATTTTAATATCGTCTCCACTTGTAGAAACATCTGTTAAAAATTGAATGTTATCTCCGTCAACTCTAATTTCAGTTATTAACTGTGCTTTAGCTTCATTCCAAAGTCTTACGATATCATCTTCTGTAAGATTGAAATTAATAAAGTCGCTTATTAATTTGTGCTCAGCGTCAATTAAGTTTTGCTTCTTTAATAATAAAGCATCAGTTTCAGCTTTAGTATAGCTATCGCCAGCTGCGCCACCCGCTGAAGCTGCCATACCTCTTGCAATAATATCAACCATATTATTTACTAAAAGCCCCAACTATAGTTAATTCTCCAGAAACATCAGTGGCGTTGATGCGTACTCTAGAAACACCTAAAATACCTGCATGATAAATACCTTTATCAGTTAAAGATACTTTGCTAGAATAATCTGTAGCACTTATCATACATAAATTTGTCCATGTGATTTCTTCATCATCTAACTGTTCACCTTTTGCATTAATTGTGTTAATACATCCTTGAACTATAATAGTTCCCGAACCTTCTCCTGAGATTTCAAGAGCTAAGTTGTCAAAGCCATTATTCCATACAGATGTACTAACCTTATCTTCTGTTAAAGGCTCCTTTACAGAATCGAAGAAAGGAACTACATGCACATTTAAATTAAAATTTGCCATATTCCATACCTCCATATTACATAAAATATATAAAACTTGAGTGAGCCCCTGAGAGAGTCAAACTCCCACTTCCACATTCCGTGAGACTCATGTAAAAAGCACGCTTATTTTGCGTGCTTATTTTTTTTATTTTTTATTTTGTTTCTTTATCTTTTTTGGATTCAGAATCGTATTTATTTATCATTTCCAAACAACTTATATAATTCTTTAGAACTCTTAAATCGTTTGGTTCGTGTTTTACAGCGATTCGCATATTTTTAGCCGCTTCTTCATACTTCTTTAGCTTAAACTGTGCAACACCTAATAAGTCATTGCCCCAACCAAGCCATGTATTTCCACGCTCAACCCAATCATACTTATGAACACCATACTCAAAACCTGCTTTTACGCAAGCTTCTGATAATGTATACATCTTCATAAGATTATACATTTCACCCATTAAGAAATATGGGTCTCTATAAGTAGGATCTTCTTTTATAAACTCTTGACAATACCAAATTGCCTCATCAAAATTCTTCAATTCTTCATAAATAAAAGCGACTTGAAGTAGAGAGTTAAGCAATACTAATCTCTTATTTGGTGCGTTTACATCTGGCATTTTTAGGACTTCTAAAAATTCTTTTAGACCCGTATCAATATCTTTTTTTAATAAATATTCACGAGCCAACAACATTCTTACATGAGAATCTTTTGGATTTTCATCACATGCTAACTTTAAAAGATCAAAATAGAACTTTCTTGGTTTGCTTGTATCTTGAAAATGTTCTAGTAATATTTTATCTTGAAGATTGATAGATATCTCTTTTAAAGGATCTTCTTTTCTTGCTAAGACCTCATGAACAGGGAAAATCCATTGATAACTACGGTCATGCATCTTGTCATATTTAAACATGTCTCTAGGTTCACCCGCATCATTATGACTCCATGCATAATTATAATAGCATCTAGTTGTATCTTCCTTCCAGTTTTTACGCAATATATCGGCCCAACCTTTATTAAAAAGTTCATCAAAATCGGTGCAGACCAATATATTTGCGTCATCTGGACATAATTTCATTGAATCGTTTCGAGCAACATCGAATCTAAAAGTCTCATATTTTTTCTGTTCTACTTTGGTAACTCTCTTATCTTCTAAAAGTTTTTCATAAGTACCATCCGTAGACCCAGTGTCCAAGACAACAATATAGTCAGCCTCGGACATATTATCGAGCCACTTATCCACAAATTTTAATTCATTTTTACAAATCGCATATACACATATTTTATTCATCCTTGTGCCTCCATTAAATTATGATTTTTTTAAAATTAATTAGTTAAATCAACTGAATGAGTATGATTACCTAATGTATGAGTATGAGCTGAAATAGCTGCACCTAAACTTACTGAAGCCTCTACATTATCTGTTTTTCCAACTGAATGAGTATGAGCTTTTAATTCAACATAGCTATGGCTATGAGCTGCAACTACTTGTGAGCCGCCAATTGTACCTGCAGGTGTGTAGTCAGCTGATAATGCAATTGAATCTTGTGTACCATAGAAAGTTGGAGCAGATGCTAAAGCTGCAGAAGTGAAATTATTAAATGTGGCTGTTGATAAACCTGTAGATTTAACAACTGTAGCAGTGCCATCTCCTTTAACACCAGTTAATACTGTGGCTTTATCTGCTGCCGCTAAAGCTGTACCAGTTAAATACTTAGTAGTTGGAGTAGCTCCACCACCAGAGAAATTTGGATATCCAGTAATTACTGTAGCTGTACCGTTTGCTTTTACACCTTTTATTGCTGTAAAACTAGCACTAACTGAGTTGTAAGCATCGCCTGAATTAAAACTTAAAACACCATTAGTAACAGTTGCACCGTTAAAGAATGAACCTGTTCCTAAAGTTTTAATAGCTGTATCAGAGCCGTCAGATGTAACACCAGTTAAAACAGTTGTTGTTGAAGCTGCGCCTAATGAAGCACCAGCATGAGTAAAGCTTTCTACATAAGTAATTGCACCTTGTGAAGTTTGAGTAGAGCTTGTTAAACCTTTAATTGCATTAATAACTGCTGCAGTTGTACCATTTGATGTAACACCTGTTAAAACCTCTACGGTGCCATCATTTGCTACACCGTCAACATAAGTAATAGTAGACTTATTACCCATTGTAATATTAGGTTTAGAAATTGTACCTGCTGGTGTATAATTACCAGTTACAGAAATTGTTACAGTGGTACCATTGAAAGAAAAATTAGAACCTTGAATTGTTACTCCACCTGCTGCTCCTGTGTTTGTTGTTGTAGTTCCGCCAGCTGAGCCTGTAACTGTGTCAGCTTTTGTATATTTAACTGTACCAGAAACTGTAGCTGTATAAGCAGCTGCTTCTCCTGTTACATTAGTAGAAGGTGTTCCAGTTGTATATATATTTTTAGTTACATAATTTGATAAATCAACACCTGTATCACCAATTTTCTCCCACTCTGTACCTGTTGAAACATATTCATCATATTGATCTTTAGTTCCGTTATTATCATAAACAAGATAGAAAGTTGTAAGGTCAGCTGCGTTTGCTTCTAATGTACCAGTAATTGCTGTAGAACCACCTTTAGGTGTAAATGTTACACCCTTAGGAGTGTTGCTAGCTGCATTACATACTGCAAATTTTACTTTTCCTTGAGCAACTAAACCTTCAATATCTGTCCAAGTTTTATATGCAGGAGTAGTACCACCAGTTGTGATATAACCAGCAATCAAACTATGGTCGATGTTATTAACTTTAATCTTCTCAATTGTATTATTAGGAAGTGCCATTGTTTTATTCTCCTTTGTTATATATTTTTATTACTTTATTTTTATTATATGATTTATACACTACCGTTAAAATCAAAAACCTCTAAATTAAGAGTTCCATCTGTAACGGAAGCTGTAATTAAACCTAAATTTTTCAAGACTTGACGAATGTCTTGCTGTTTTATTTCTCCGTTTGCACCTTGTACAAGAACTTTCATCTGCACATTTGCAAGCGGAACATCATCTATTTCTACTATTGATAGATGTCCATCTAAAATCGCTTCGTCTACAACTGTACTACCAGTTAGAATTTTTTTAGTTGTTGGATCTAATCTGAGAGCACCTTCATCAAAGATAGAATAGATTTTGCCGTCACTTAATTTAACTTTCTTAATGTTTCCATTTACCGCCATATTCTATCCTCCTTTTAAATTAGAAAGGAGAGATTGTTCTCCCCTTTCACTGCTCTAGAATTATTCGTTGGTTGGTGTAACTGTAATAGTTGTTGTTGTACCTGTGAATGAAGCTGTAGCACCATTAACCTCTGCTTGGTTATAAGTAACTGTTTTAGCAATAACATTTTCAGCAAGAGTACCAGTGAATGAAGCTGTAGCACCATTAGCTCCTGCTTGATTGTAAGAAACTCCAGTAACAATTAAACTTGGAGCAGTAGTACCTGTGAAAGCAGCTGATTGTACTCCCATCTTATCGTAAGAAACTCCAGTAACAATTAAACTTGGAGCAGTAGTACCAGTGAATGTAGGTGTAACAACTTTTGTTGTAGGTAAAGAACCTCGATTAAATGTACCTTGTGCAGTAACGGCAACAGTTGTAGACGCAACAGTGAACACTAACATCTCAGGGTCTGTTTGGTCTAAATCTGCTGTAATACCTTCTGTTGCAAAAGTTGCAGTTGCAGCTGCACCTAAAGTAGGTAATTCACCAAGAGTATCGATAACTGTAATATCAGAAACAGAACCTTGTGGTGTATAATCACCTTTGGTTAAATCAGCGGCTGTTGCTGTAGGGGTAAGAGTAACTTCTACAGAACCTGCTGGTGTGTAATCTACTTTAGTTAATGTAGCTTCTGTAGGTGTTTGTGTTAATGTTCCTAAAGTAACTTCTACTGTTCCTTGTGGTGTATAATCACCATAGTCAATAGATGCTTCTGTAGGTGTTTGTGTTAATGTTCCTAAAGTAACCTCTACTGTTCCTTGTGGTTGATATTCAGTATATGCTGTATCAGCAAATGCTAATTCACCAAGAACACCATTGTAGCCAAGTTCATTCCAAATACCACCATCATATATATATTCTTGTGCATAGTATTCGCCAGTTCCACCACTTGTATATTCATCTTGAATAACTAAATCGCCAGCTACTGCTGTATATGTAATATATCCACCTGAACCATCTTGTATTGCAATTGGGTTAGTAGAAGCACCATCATATAATGTTGTTTGAGATTCTTCAACTTTTCCTCTATAATGAACACCACCAGCAATTAATCCTTTTAATTCATTGTATTTTGCATTAATATCTGCATTAACATCTAATGCTGAAGTGCTAAGGTCAGAAAATTGTGTGTTATCGCCAGCAGTAATATCTGCATTTACAATATAAAGATTGCCATTATAATATAAATAATCACCCTTAGAATATGCTGTATTTGCTGCATAATCAACAATACCTAATGCTGCTCTAAGTTGAGCATCTTTTAATTTATAGACGGTGCCACCAATCTTAATCTTACTAATATCTGCCATATTTATAATATCCTCCTAAAATAAAAATTAAATTTTATATTCTTACCACGGCTTGTTGAGAACAAGACATTCTACATCACTACCGTCAACCGCAAATCTAATATCATCAACACCGTCTGTTACAGCTTTTTGTGTCATAGCACCATCTGTATTTTGACCACTTGATGAATATAATTTTGCAGGTGAATATAATTCTGTAAATCTGCCTATTGCCTTAAAATAATAAACTTTATTAGTTGCTAAATCTCTATAAAGTTTGTTACTCCACTCAGGTAATCTCTGTCTATCGACTTCCTCTGGTGGTAAGTTATAGAAAAAGCCGCTTTGTGAATCATAATAACCTTCTAAAACGAGATTGTCATCTACATTACCAGAAAAATATTCTAGATCAATATACGCATCTGTCCCGTTTCCTATCTTGAGCTTATTGGTATCTGTTTCCCATATAGGCTCACCCCTTAAAGGTACTCCTAAGTCTCCAGCTCTTAATCTTTCTTCGAGCTTTGCTTTTGTACCTCTTTTAAATTGTATACTTTCTATAATATTAGTCATTATTCAATCTCACCTCCGTTTATCTTTAGTGAGGCAATTTCTTCTTGGATATCAGCAATATCATTTGTTATTGTTTCAACATCTTGAGTAATCGCATTAACTTCCTCTGTAATTGTCTCGACCTGAGTCTC
The DNA here is from genome assembly GCA_017652345.1 of Methanobrevibacter sp. The sequence goes on along the minus strand of JAGCBE010000103.1, from coordinate 6,524 downwards.
GGTATGAGATTCTTCATAACTATATAGATAATCGCCTGTATCTGGATCAACAGATATAATCATAATACCTGTTAAATCTTCCTTAATAGCACCATATCTCCAGTCTCCACTATCTTCGATAGATATCAATCTAAAGATATATCCTTTGCTATTATCAGGGCCATATCCCATACAATTAAACAAATTATCCTTTAACAATCCTAGCTCATCAGCACTCAATGTACCTTCAGGCTCATCAACCTCAACGATCGTAAAACCAATATTTTCGGGAGTGAGATTTACGTAGCCGTCTCTATATTGTGTTTCGGCGGCTCCCTTAACTCCTAGTACTCCCGACATTGCGGTCTTGGCGCCCGTTGAAACAATAGTTAAAACTTTAGCCATATTTCATACCCCCATATTACAAATTGTTGTTTACAACCCCTTCTGTTTCCGCGTTTGATTCTACTTCTGATTCTTCCTTTTCTTTATCTACATTAAATATATTACATCCAATCGGATCAATTTTAATAACATTTGGACATATGATATCACATTCTGCCACTTCAATTCTACCATACTTTTTTTGAGCGTCGTTTAATAACATCGTTCTACCTCCACAGAGTATTTTGCTCCAACCGTAGTAATATCTTCTGTAACTGATTGAGTTTCTGAATCTTCTTCAGAATTGGATATATATTTAACACCAAAGCTATATCTTCCTGGCTTAAAATCCATACTTATTTCTTTATCGAATTTTAAAGTCAATAGCTTTGCTTCATTATCAATTTCTGTACACACAAATCTCTTTACAAGTTTTTGCGTGTCTTTATTATAAAAAGAAAAAATAAACTGATCTTCAGGAGCATACTCCACGACATCTCCGTCTCTTTTCAAGACAAGATGTAATTGAATTTCAAACGTATCTCCATAATACCATTTTATTACATTATTTGTGTCAATTCTGGGACTTTGTTTGGCCCCAGGTAATCTAGCTTCTTCCATAAACAAAGCCTCCTATTTCCACATAAATTACAAGGAAAAAGTGCCAAATTTTTAATATTTGACACCTTTTCATACTCATATAAAATCGTTATTTTATTTATCAACATCTACAAGTACAATTTTATGTTGATTTTTAGATTCTTTTACGTCAATTATTCTTTGGTTGCTTGATCCTCTAAAAGCTAATGAAGTGTCTCTTAGCATAAAATTAAACTTACCATCAACCACAACATCAACGTAATTCATGATTTCTAAATTTTCTATTTCTTCAAATAAATATCCTGTATAAAGCCAAATGTTTTTTTGAGGAAATTTCTTTTTAACTTCTTTACATAAAGATAACACATCTTCTCTGTTTGCACTAAACAAAGGATCTCCACCAGATAAAGTTAATCCATCTATATAAGGTCTGTCTAGCAACTTACATATTTTATCTAAAGTTTTTTTAGTAAATTCTATTCCACCATTGCCATCCCAAGTCTCAGGGTTATGACATTGGAAACATCTATGAGAACATCCTTGAGTGTATAATGTTACCCTCATACCTTTACCATTTGCAATATCACAGTCTGATATACCCGAATATCTCATGCACATAATTATTCCACCTTCACTCCTGTGTGTTTAACTCTATCTTCTGTTTCTTCCTGTTTTCCTTTATTGAAAGCAGTTTTATAATCCCCAGTTAAATATCCTGTTACTCTACGTAATCGTTTAATATTTTCTGAGCCACATTGAGGACAAGTGTTACCACCTATTTCCCCCTCATATCCACAACAAGAACATTGGTCGTTAGGAACGTTGATTGCGAAGTATGGGATATCATGGTCCATAGCATAATTAACAATCTTTTCTACAGCTTCAATATTATGAATAGAAGTTGCGTCAAGCTCTCCGTATGTGATACATCCTGCGCTTGAATAGCCAGTTAATTGACTTTCAATATCAATTTTTTCAAAGATATTCACTTTTTCCCAAACAGGTACATGTATTGAATTAGTAAAATAATCTCTATCACTTACGTTTTCAATTACACCATATTTTGATTTAAATTTATTCATTGCAGTATAACACAAGTTTTCAGCTGGTGTATAATAAACACCGAAGTTAAGCTTATATTCATTTTTAAATTCTGCGCATCTATCCTTGAATAATTGTTCGATTCTTTTTGCTAACTCCATTCCCTCTGGATGACATTGATTAGTTCCAATTAATAATTCTAATGTTTCAGCTAATCCTAATTGACCGATAGCTAAAGTTCCGTGTTTTAAAGCACTTCTAATACCTTCTTGTGGATGGTAGCCTAGCATTGTTCCGTTTTCATACATGAACTTTGCTGATTTAGGAGATTGAGAACAAATATACTCAAATCTCTCAATAAGCATATCTTTTGCTTCATGAATTTTTTGGTCCAATAAAACCATGAACTTTTCAACATCTCTATCTGCTTCCATCGCTAAAGTTGGCAATATAATAGTTGTTGGACAAATATTTCCTCTACCATCTTTTGTTTGTGGGTTAGTTCCTGGTTCTGCATTAATATCAAAACTATTTGCAGTTCTACAACCCATTGTGGAGAAATAGGTCTTAGGGTCATTTCTATCATAACCTGCGTTTCCAGACCAATCTACGTTTGCATAATTAGGATATAATCTTTGTGAAGTAGATTTTAAAGCTAATTGATACATGTCATAATTAGGTGTTCCAGGTTTATCATTTACACCCTTCATATATTGGAATATTCCACAAGGGAAAATTGATGTTTGATGATGAGGACCTAATCCTTCTATACTAACATTTAACATCTCTCTAATTATTATTCTACCCTCTGGTAAAGTACATGTTCCATAGTTAACACTAGAAAAAGGTAATTGATTACCGCTGCGTGACTGGAGAGAATTTAAATTATGGTAAAGTGCTTCTACTCCTTGATGACACTCTCTGATAACCATGTCTATTGCATAACCATAAACTTTTGCATTCTTTTTATATACAAAATCATCTATTGGAGTTTCTTTAGAGCCAATTATCTCATAAGAATTTTCTAAATATTTTAAACCATCTTTATAATGTTTATAAAAAGATTTTCTCACATATGGTACCAAAGTCCAATCTAAATGAGTAGCAGAAACGCCTCCAAATTGTTGTAAACTCTGTAATTGGAAAATTACCGCAACTAACTGTAAAGCACTAGATAAAGAACCTGCTGGTCTAATATCTACTTGTCTTGTTTTAAATCCTTCTGCTAATAATTTATCAAATGGAATGGATAAACAATTGTGATCTCCTAAAACATAATGGTCTAAATCATGAATATAAATTTCATTGTTTAAATGATTATTTTTTGCCTTTTCTGACATACAGTAATTTAAAGCAAATTGCTTATTAATGAAACTGCTAGCTTCTCCAATTCTTCCTCCAAAAGAATGTTCATCAAGATTTGCGTTTTGATTTTGAACATCTTTTGCTCCAAGTTTTACTTCAAGACCTTCCATTAAAGTTCCGTATGCATCTCTTAACTGCTTATGTTCTAGCCTATATTCTATATAATGTTTAGCTAATTCAAAAGCACCTCTTTTCATTAATGCTAATTCAATTTGGTCTTGAATAATTTCCACATTTTGAGATTTCTTTTTGTTTTTACAAAACTCTTGAATCTCTTCTGCTATTTCATTTATTATTTTTTTAGTTACTTGATTTTTAAGACTAATTTCACTATTAGCCAAAGTTAAAGCTTTCTTTATTTTTTCGATAGCAAAACTTTCTCTTTCACCATTCCTTTTTATAATATTCACAATTATTACCCCTTTTCTAAGAAAAACGGTTGTTTAATTAATTTACAACTTTTTCTTTATTTTTATCTTCCTGTTCGTCTTCTGAATTTTCTTTAGTTTTTTCTAAGAATTCAGCTGCCGCGTCAAATTTAGAACTCTCTTGCTCCGTTTCTTTATTAGCTTGATTAAGTGCTAAATCTTGAAGACTTGTAACAAGGTCTTTAATGTCTTCATTTTCAGCATCTACAATTTCTAAAAAGCTCTTGATATCTTCTGAATTTAAAGAATCTTTTAAATCTTGAATTCCTTTCTTCCAGTTTTCATAAGCTTCCTCATTAAATAATGCGGCTGTTTGTGTGATTCTATAGATATTAGTAAAATTAATAGTTTCATCTAACATTTTTAAAAATCTGTTATAATCTTTTTCACAGTAAGAAATTACAGTGTCATATAACCCATATTTATATATAGCATCTACACAAAAATAATTATAGTTAATTATAGGTAAATCGTTGTCTAAATTTACACAGTATCCCAATAAACCATATATTACTTTTCCGTGCTCTAAAATCATAGCTGCTCCTGGAGCATCATAATCTTGATGAAGAGTGTCTAAAATATTCATCATTATTAATTCTTTTTCTTTCATAGGTAAATATTCTTTTACCTCTATTTTGTCAAGAAAGTTTTTTATTTCTTCTATTTTTGTTTGGTCTTCTGGATTCTTTTCAAAATCCAAACACTTTTCTATATATTCGCTAAATTTAAGCTCTTCCACCTTTTATTCCCCCTTATCATTTTCCATTTTCTTTGATAAGAAATCCATGAAATATTTTTCAATTTTTAAATTTTTATCTGTATCGTCATAAATAGCAACCATACTATCTCCCGAATTTTCACTCCAACCAACAATTTGAACTATAACGTCGTTTGGTAAATCTAAATTCTTAAGGTATGTACAAAAGAAATGTCTGCTTGAGTGAGTATAATATTCTATATTAAATATTTTAGAAATCTTAGCAGCAAAACTATTTGCTGTAGAAACTGTGGCTTTTACATATTCCCCATCTCTTTTTGTTACAAAGAGGTCATCTAATTTTATTCCTAATTTTTCTCTCTCAGCTATCCATAAATCTAAAAATGGTTTAAAAATTTCTTTGATAACATATTTCTTTATCATTTTTCCTTTTTTTCCACTGCCCTTAGTTCTTATTTCAGGAGTACAATACATATACCCCTTAAGAACTTCTGCGTCTTGCGTAAAGAAACTAACTTTCATTTGTAGAAGCTCTGCTTTTCTACTACCAGATGCACATGCTAGTGCTAAGTAACAAGCTGTTTGATATTCTTTAAGGTCTATCAACGTTTGTAAAATTTTGATCATTTCTTCATCGCTAATTATTGTCTTAGGCCTTACTGTAGATATTTTTATAGGTTCCAATCCTCTAAGTTGATTGTGAAAATTAGGATATTCATCCTCATACAATAACTCTATCTCAGATGATAGACTACTAAGAACAGATTTTAAAGATGCTATTCTATTAGCACTCATTCCTAAGTCTCTACACCAACCAAAGTAGTATACGAAATCTCTCTTTTTTAAATCTATAAAAAATTTATCTTCATTTTCTTTGTAATTCCAACAAAAGAATACCTTCAACCATTCTTGATACTGTTTCAAAGTCATTGGAGATCTATCGCAAGATTTTGAATACTTGATAAAATCTTGAACAAGTTTTTGGTTTTCTTTTCTAACTTTTTCCCAGTCATTTGTTAAATTAGCATTATATACAGTACTTCTTCCCACGATTTTCTTCATCTCCTTTCCTTACCTATATTACCTTAAATTAATTTCAATGTCAAGGGCTAAATTGTTAAATTTATTAAAAAATCTATTTTTTTCTCACATTCAGCTATTGCATTCTTCATAATCAACTCTTTTTTATGCTTTTTAATTTCCTTCATTTCTTCCAGAATATCTTTATTCCACTTACTTTGAATCAATGTTACTGCTAAAAAAACAGCATCTGATTCATCATATGATTTTACCACCAAATTAAATTCTTGTTCAACATATTTTTTTATAGTGTTTTTATCTACTGATTCTACATTTTCTTCGCTTAAAAGTTTTTTTAAATATGAATGAGTGGTTATTGGGTATATACCCGTATAATCATATACATCAATATCATGTTGTTGTAAAAATAAATCTAAGACAGCATGACTCTTTGCTAAAGCAACAAAAGTTTGAACAGTTGAAGCCGCACCTCTTAATTGAACAGGCATTGCTTCTTTACAAACAAAAACATCTTTTAAATCAATATTAAAATCTTTTTGAAGAGACGCAAAAAATATTTCTAAGTTTTGATATAAATCATATACAAAATTCTCTGTCTTTTTTGTGGTCATTAAAAAAGTTTTTTCAGGTTTGTTTTTTTCAATGTTCCATAAACAGATACCTGTGTTATGACTCGCTAAATCAAAAGATATTAAATATTTATAATCTCGTATTTTTTTATTATATTTTACAATCATTATGACACATCCTTTAAAAGAGGGGTTACTTTATAACAAATAAAGCTGTTACTTATTTGATTGTTTATTTTATAAACATATACATAATCTCCAGGATTTAAATCAAACTTAGTCATATTTACTATATTTTTAATAATAACATCTTCATCAGGAAATATTATTAAATCATAATGATCATCTGAGACTTTTCTCTTAACCTGACATAATACTGTTTTATCTAGAGACGCTATT